>NZ_CP147246.1:1270000-1581250 GCF_002174455.2 Enterococcus sp. 9D6_DIV0238 | reverse complement strand
CTATTTAAGACAAGCGGCATTTTTGATTACTGATCCAAGATTAGTGATTGATGCTCCTGTCGATTATTTTATCGCTGGATTAGCAGATACGTTAGCCAAGTGGTATGAATCAGACGCGATTTTACAGCAGGAGCATTTGAGAAATGAGCCTTTTTTACAGCTTGCAGCTTTCACAGCAAAATTGTGTAAAGAGGCTATCATGCAGGATTCGGTCAAGGCGATCGAAGACATGAAGCAAGGCGTTCTTTCAGAAGAATTTGTTCACTTATCAGAAATCATTTTTGCAGTAGCTGGAATGGTTGGCGGGTTAGGTGATAAATATGCTAGAAATGCAGCGGCGCATGCAATGCATGACGG
This sequence comes from Enterococcus sp. 9D6_DIV0238, assembly GCF_002174455.2. Taxonomy (NCBI): domain Bacteria; kingdom Bacillati; phylum Bacillota; class Bacilli; order Lactobacillales; family Enterococcaceae; genus Enterococcus; species Candidatus Enterococcus dunnyi. The sequence goes on along the minus strand of NZ_CP147246.1, from coordinate 1,580,893 downwards.
TATGAGCAAATATATTCCTGAAAGTCATCCGTTTTTACATGGTGAAAAAGTCGCCTATGGGATCTTTTATCAATTGGCATTAGAAGAGAAATGGCACCTGATCGATCAACTGCTGCCGTTTTATCAAGCATTGGAACTACCAGTATCTTTACAGCAAATGGGCATTTATCCTGAGGAAAGTGTGATCGATGAGATTATTGAATTTATTGATTCTAAGGAAAAGGTTCATCTGATTCCTGTAACGACCACTCGATCTTCATTGAAAAATGCATTGCTGTCGCTGGAAGAATATATAAAAGAAAAAAGGGAATAGAAGGAGGACATATGGAAACATTAAGTGTGATGCAAAGTTTCTTGATCGCATTGTGGACAGCGGCGGTCATGTCAAGATGGTTAGGGGGAGGAGCGACTCTTACCTTACGATTCTCGCCTTTGATGACAGGGCTGATCGTTGGGTTAGTGATGGGAGATGTTGCGCAGGCAATGATCGTAACAGCAGCTTTGCAAATGATTTATATGGGTGTTTTCTCACCAGGAGGGTCAATGCCGGCAGAGCCGTCTATTGCAGCGGCAATCGCTGTTCCAGTCGCATTGTTAGGAAATTTGACACCTGAAGCAGCGATCGCTGTGGCAGTTCCTGTTGGTTTGTTGGGCAGTTATTTGTATCAATTTAGATTCTTTATTAATACATTTTTAGGGAAATATACGGATAAAGCAGTAGAAGACTTAAATCCTAAAGCCATTTCCCGCTCAGTGATCATGTATCCGACGATTGCGTCATTTATTCTATTCGTACCATTAGTTTTTGTTGCACTTTACTTTGGCGCTCCTGTGATCGCTGATGTGATCACTGCGCTTGAAGGTACTGTCGTGATCCACGTATTAGAAGTTGTCGGCGGCGGTTTAGCGGCTATTGGTATTGCGACGACGATTTATGTCATTGGACGCAAAGATTATATGGTCTTTTTCTTTCTGGCTTATTTCATCAGCATCGTATTCAAATCCTTGGAAGTTACAATGGTGACTTATGCGATTTTCGGCGTATTGATCGCACTGATTTTTGTTCAATCTCAAAAAGGTAAGAATGCACCAGTTGCTCAAAGCAGTAATGGAGAAGCAGCAACTTTTTCAGATTACGATGATGACGATTACGATGATGGATTCTAATGGAAATAGGAGGGAATAAAATGACAGAGATCAACAAAAGTACAAATCTTGCGCCTGAGGAAATCACGAAAAAGGATGTAACGAAAGCGTATCTTAGATGGCACTTTGCCAACGAAATTCCCCATTCTTTTGAACGCTATCTAGCACCTTCGCTGCTTTATGCGATGATGCCGATTTTACGGAAGCTTTATAAAGATGAGGATAAATTAAAAGCAGCCTATAAAAGACAACTGCTCTTTTTCAATACACAATTAAGCTGGGGCGGCGGTGTCATTACTGGACTGATGTCTTCCATGGAGCAACAGCGTGCACAAGAAGAACATGAGGGCACGGAAATTTTGATGCAGGATGATTTGATGTATAACACGAAAGCAGGGCTGATGGGGGCACTTGCTGGGATCGGGGATGCCATTGATTCAGGAACAGTGCAATACATTTTTATTGCTATAGCGGTGCCGTGGGCTGAACAAGGGAGTGCGCTTGGCGCATTGTTCCCATTTGTAGCATTTGCTTTGTATCAAGCGATCCTAGGTGTTTTCTTTGCACGTCAGGCCTTCAGTATGGGACGTAATGCAACAGGTTTGATGCAAAGTTCAGGCGTTCAAAATGCGATCGAAACCTTATCAGTACTGGGACTATTTATGATGGGAATCCTAGCTGGAAATTATGTCAAAGTATCCTCTGCACTGCAATTTAAGATTTCAGGACGAGAATTTGTCATACAGGATATCTTAGATCAGATCGTTCCGGGAATTTTGCCGCTTGCAGTGGTGATGGGCGTTTACTGGTTCTACACGAAAAAAGGATTAAAAGTGACACAAGCCCTACTGTGGCTGACAGGAATCCTGATCGTGTTGGCTGCTATTGGGATCTTATAAAACAAGAAGAGGATGTGAATAGAGATGGGTGTTATCAATTTAGCTCGTGTAGATGAGCGCTTGATTCATGGACAAGTCATGATGACGTTATCACAAAAGAGCGGTGTAAATTCGATTTTTGTGGTGGATGATGTGGTTGCGAAAGATAAATTTATGCGTGAATTATATAAAAGTGCTGGGGGACGAACTGGACAAAAAACGATCGTCATTACACCAGATAAAGCCAAATTTTATTGGGATGAGTATAATTTTAAAGAATATAACTGCATTTTGATCACGAAAACGATCAGTGTGATTTATGATCTAGTCACACATGGCGTACCAATGAAGGAATTGAATATTGGTGGGATTGCTCAAAAAGATCCAGAAAAAGATTTATTAGTCACAAAATCCGTGTATCTGAATCGATCGGATGCAGAAAAATTAAAAGACTTGAATGAAAATTACGGTGTGGAAGATATCTATTTTCAAGCTACACCCTCAGCACCTAAATCAATGCTGAAGGAAGTTCTGGCAAAATTTAATTTATAAAAAAAGATCAACGAGTCAAGATAGGATGGGAAGTGAATCATAAGATGGAACGAAACGATCAGCTGGAAGACTGGATTTTTCACTATCAGCACCTTAATAAAGTTAGACGGACAAAAAAGCAAAAGCAACGTTTTTTAGCTACATTAGTCACAGATATCGCTAAGCTGCGTGAAGATATTCAGGTGATCGAATATCAGCAAAAAAAACAGTATATTTCCAGCAATGTCTACGTTGGAAATATTGAAACAGCCAATCGGATCATTTGTACCTATTATGATACACCACTCAGAAGTTTTGGCTCTTATCAGCTATTTGATCGGACCAAACAAAGACAGGCAACCGTTCGTTTCATTCTAGTCAGCTTGTCTTTGTTTTTACTTCTTGGGCTGGTCGCTACAGTCGTTTATATGAATAGCATGACAGAAGCATTTCATTTAGGAAAACTTTCTACATGGGCGGCGATCCTGTGTTATGGCCTTTACTTTTTTCTGTTTAGTAAACTTGCCAAAGGACTCTCTAGTCGAAAAAACGCGGTTCGAAATACATCTTCTATTTTGGCATTAGTAAGTCTGATTGCTGCACACACGAATTCTAAAACGGCATTTGCCTTTTTAGATGAAGGTTGTTTTGGTGATCAAGGATTAACTTTGCTGAAAGAAACGTGTCGATCTTCAGCGCAGATTTATTATTTAGATTGTGTCGGCAGTCAGGAAGAGCTTCATTTTATTGGTCAGCGAGTCACTGAAAAAGCAGAGCAGTCATTTATCACTCACCAAGGCAGTGATCCTAAAATCAGTTACATTTTCGGAGCCAAAGTAAGTGAAACGGAGCAAGGGAAAAGGTATTTTCTTGAGAAAGCTACATTGAATCAAAAGGGAATCGATCGAAATAAACTAAAACAACTCAAGGATTTTTTTACGAACTAAAGCAAAAAATCCTTTTTGAAAGGAGCCAAAAGAATGCTTGGAATCGTTATTGCGTCACATGGTGCGCTAAGCACTGGTTTAAAAGATGCGGCTGAAGTAATCATGGGAGCTACTGAAAATATTGCTACAGTCAGCTTGAATCAAGGAGAAGACATTCAAAAACTTGGAGAAAAAATCAAACAGGCGATACAGCTTGTTGATCAAGGAAATGGCGTTGTTGTCTTCGTTGATTTAGTGAGTGCGAGCCCGTACAATCAGGCACTGCTTACGATCAGAGAATTAGAAAAGGAAATGCAGGAAAAAGTCTATATCGTCAGCGGGGCTAATTTGCCGATGCTGCTTGAAACCATCAATCATCAGTTACTAGAGACGCCGATCGAACAGGTTCCGGAAACAGTCATTACACAAGGTGAAAATGGGTTAGGGATTTGGCATGTTTCGATGATTGAAACAAAAGCCGATGATGATGACGATGAGTTTTAATCAAATAAAAAGTCAAAAGAGTGGGAGATGAGGCACCATGAAGTGGGGATTTAGATGGTATGGTGAAAAAAAAGACACGATACCACTGCAGCATGTGACGCAAATTCCAGGAATCAACGGAATTGTAGGGACACTGTTAAATAAACTGCCGGGAGATGTGTGGGCGGTCGATGAGATTCAGGAGTTGAAAAATTCTGTAGAAACAGGCGGATTAGAGTTACTAGGCATCGAAAGTGTTGCGATCCATGATTCGATCAAGGCTGGCACGGCTGATCGAGATCAGTATATCGAAAATTATATCGAGACGATTCGTAATCTTTCTAAATGCGGCATAAAAATGGTTTGCTACAGTTTTAAACCGATTTTTGGCTGGGCAAAAACCTCTTTAGCCTATGAAAATAGCGATGGTAGTTTTTCTCTTGTTTATGATCAGGCTGTGGTCGATGGAATGGAGCCAAGTGAGATGTATAAGCTCATCCATAGCCAGTCAAAGGGCTTTAGTTTACCTGGCTGGGAAGAAGAACGGCTAAAGAAATTTGATGGACTGGTCAAAATTTATGAGGGTGTGACAGAAGAAGATTTATTTGAAAATCTAAAATACTTCCTGTTGAAAGTGATCCCTGTTTGTGAAGAGGCAGATGTCAGGTTAGCGATTCATCCGGACGATCCACCTTGGGAGATTTTCGGGTTTCCGCGTATTACCAAGAATTTATCAGATCTAAAAAGAATTATGGATATCATAGATTCTCCGTACAATGGAGTCACGTTTTGCACGGGTTCTTTAGGCGCGGATCCAAACAATGATTTGGTTGAGATGATCCATCAAGTTGGGCATCGAATCAATTTTGTTCATTTTCGTAATGTTGGCTTTATGGGTGAAAAGAAATTCAAAGAAACCGCACATTTAAGTACAGAAGGCTCGCTGGATATGTATGCAATCATGAAGGCACTAGTAGAGGTTGGTTTTGATGGTGTCATTCGGCCGGATCATGGACGAACCATATGGGGTGAAATTGCAATGCCGGGATATGGCTTATATGATCGGGCATTAGGAATCAGCTATTTACAAGGATTGCATGAGGCAATCATCAAAAATGAGCGTAATTAAGACAATGAAAGGGGCGGGCAAGTGGATAAAAGCATAACACAAGAGGTGTATCAACAATTAGCGAAAACGAAACTGCTGCCGCTGTATACGGCAACAGACAGTCGTTATTTGACAAAACTGGAAGAGATTTTACTTCAAAATGATATTCGTCTGATTGAAGTTACGTTTCGAAGTCAGCTGGCATCAGAAGCAATCCAAACTTTAGCAGCATCTGGAAAGTTGATTGTGGGAGCGGGAACCGTTCGAACGCTCGAGCAAGCCAAAATAGCAGTTGCAAGTGGAGCAAAGTTCATTGTTTCACCCGCTATCGTTCCAGAGGTGATCGAGTATTGTTTACAAGAAGACATTCCCGTATTTCCGGGAACGGCTACTCCAGGAGATATTCAAAAAGCCTCAGAGTATGGTCTTAAGACCGTTAAATTTTTCCCAGCGGATGTTTATGGCGGTCTTCATGCGATCAAGGCGTTGAGTGGTCCGTTTTATGATATGACCTTTTTACCAACCGGCGGTATCGACAAGCACAATGTTCTTGAATACATTGCAAATGAGCATATCGTGGCTGTGGGTGGTTCATTTATTATCTCTGAACAATGCATAAAACAAGATGATGGTGTGACAGCGAATAATGAACTAAAGGCTCTAGTACAGAAAATAGCTGCAACTAAAAAATAAAAACCTGATTAAAATAAGACATAGAAAAGAGTTTGGGAGCAAAGTGTTTATCTCCTTTTGAAATAAGCTAGTCGTTAATTCTTAGAGTGCGAAACAAAACTGATTTTTAGGTTTGTCCGCACTCTTTTTTTGTCTGTGATTAAGCGTTACTTTCATTGGAAGTTTGGGTATAATTGTCAGTAAGATCAGACAGAAATATGGGATAAAGGAAAAGGAGTAGAGCAAATGAAAAAGATTGCTTTGGGCGTTGTACTGCTGTTATTGGTTACGGGCTGTTCCGGCGGTAATGAGTCAAGTAAAGGAAAAACAAACGAAACAATGAGCAGTATGAAAGCGTCGGCCTACGATTCAGCACTTGCGAAAGGAAAAGAAGCCTTGATCGAAAAGGATATGTCCAAGGCACAAGCATCATTTCAATTAGCGCTGGAGTATAAAAAGGAGAAAGAAGCACAAGCCTTACTGAAACAGGTGATTCTCTATAAAGAAGCAACTGAATCAAAAGAGAAAAAAGAATACGCAGCATCCTTAGAAAAATTAGCAGAGTTAAGTGAGATAAAAGGCGGATCAACGCTGTTCAAATCTTATATTCAGGAAATGATCAAAGAACTAGCTAAAGAAAATACTTACCCGATCGAATACAAGAAAAAAGAAGAAACAAAAGAAACAACTGAAAAAGTACAGGAGTCATCAAGTATAGAAGAAACACCGAAAGTAGAGGCAAATTCTGAACCCAATATACCTTGGAATCAAGAGAAGCGGACAGAACTAGTGCAGTTCATGGCTGGTTGGGGTCAAAGTATGGATCAGTCTTATATAGAATATTCACCTAATATGCAGGTAAATTGGTATGGAATCAATTTTCCAAGTACATTTGCCAACAACAATATTGCTGTCAACGGCAGTCGAGCAGCTGTTCAATGGTCGGATAGCGGTCTCACAGATAATGTATACAATGTTGTAGCGATATACTCAGATATGGGAACGACAGGAGCGACGATGAATAACCATCTGTATCTCTTTACGATTTTCAACGGTCAGCCAATAGTCTTGATTACACAACAAAATCAAGGGAATGCTGAGAATCTAGTTTATTTTACCACGACCCAAAACGCAGACTTGAATAGTGGGTTTGCTCAGATCGTCGGTGGATGAGCGTTTTTTAACAGGTGAGTGACAAAAGGAAGATGGGTGGGATAATAATGAGTCTTTTAAAAAAATATGGCTGGTATTTTCTGCTATTGGGCGTGATCAGTGATTTCTTAACACCCTATATTTTAGGTTTATTTTATCCAAAAATGAATCAGCTAACGATGGTGATCAGTGTTTTTGGCGATGTGAACAGTCCAGTTCGCCAAGCGTTTTTAGTTTGGTCAGTGATTTCCGGGATGTTTTTTGTTTTGGCATTGCCGGCAATCTATCAGAGATTTTCTGAGATCTCTCAGCCATTAGCACTTATAGTGACTGGTGCAGTAGGATTTTATGGAGTAGGCGATTGTATTTTTACTGGGTTGTTTAGTATAGATACGGAAAAAAGCGCTTGGACGTTTTCAACGTGGGTTCATAATATAGGTTCTGGGTTGGGGTATGCTGGGTTCTTATTGTTTCCTCTTTTTTTGATTCTTGCTTATAGAAAGCAAGGCAACAAAAAGCTTGTTCATTATTATTCATTTTTACTTGGACTCAGTTTACTCAGTGCAGGGATTTATGGCCTTGCACGAATACCTGCTATCAATGAATTACCATTGTTGAATAAAATTGGTCTGTGCCAGCGAATTAGTTTCATTTTCAATTATCTACCATTAGCTATTTTGTCTATTCAGCAAATAAGAGACACTAAAGAAAAAGGAGAGTAAGAAAAGATGTCAGAGCGTCAATTAAAGAACACATGGAACAAGCGTTGGGGAATTATTAGCGTACTCAGTATCGCTATACTTGGGATAGCTGCTGGGTGTCAGAATCAAAAAGTGGATCAAGTAACGAAAGAAACAGCAAGTAGTGAAAATAGTACAGTTAACTCTCAAAGCACTACTCAAACATCCAGCAGTTCATCTAGTACCTCTGCGGAATCTACCTCTACATTGGAAAGCTCAGAGCAGACAAGTGAAACAACGATGGCAGCTTCTGAAACGTCTGCACCAGTAGAGGAGCAGGCAAGTCAACCAGAGATCATAGAGAATCCTGTTACAGAAGAAGAGGTGACTGCATTTTATTCGAAATACAATCGATCAGATTATGCCCGCGCATTAGAGTTGGTTACAAGACTTTATGGATTCGATCCGGAAAGTGTGGAGGACCAACAATATATCCATGGAAATCTAATGACAATAGGACAACCAGTGCCAAACGGAGAATTTCCAGAAACTTCGACGGGAAGCGTGATGGGCGGAATGGCAGGAAGCTTAGTCTATAAAGGAAGTCCAGAATATGACGACCAGATGGGGACTAATTTTAGCGGTCAATATCCAGAAAATATTTTTGCAAAGGCGTATTAAAAGTACAAGTAGCTATTTTTAAATCTATTAATTATCTTTTTTTTATAATTATGTTTTATTTTAAGATACGGTTTGATATAATGAAGTCTGGAATTAAAATTTAAGGAGGAACAAATGAAAAAAATTCTAGGGGTTATATCAGTATTTGTAATGTTGTTGGTTTTAGTAGCATGTGGAGGAAAAGCGGAAACGACGACGTTCACGCAATCACCTGTAGCTGGAACAGAAGTATCGATCATTGTTGAACACAAAGGCGACAAGATCACTGGAGCATCAGCAAAAGCTGTCTTTGACAATGAAAAGCTGATGATCACAGATGAAGCCGCTTCTGAACAAGTGGTAGAAGCGTTTAAATCTTCTTCAAACTTAGAAGATGTGAAAGTGAAATACTCTAAAAAAGAGACAGTGATCACCTACGATGCACCTGCTGGCAGCGTAAAATCAGGAACTAGCTTCAAAGCTGGTGAAAAAGAATTAACTGACATGGGCTTTGAGAAAAAATAGTCCTAAAATTGGTCAAAATATCGAAGAACCAGAGAGCCGTTTAGGCTCTCTGGTTCTTTTTTTGAGGATGATATAGGAAAAAAATAAATCTCATACTATCGTTCTAATGTTCGTCTTTCTTTTATTTTATACTTTTATATTTACTTATTCTTTCGTTTATTATATGATTAAACACGTTGTGTAATTCATAAAATGCATTTTTTACGAACATTTTATTGTTCAGATTTTTTAGGAGGATACGAATGAAAGAGAAAATTGTTTCCTATTTTGAGATTGAAAAATTAAATACAAGTGTTAAGCGTGAAGTATTGGCTGGATTTACGACATTTATTTCAATGGCTTATATCTTGTTTGTCAATCCGACCGTTTTAGGCGCTTCTGGTATGGATGAAGGAGCAGTATTTACTGCAACAGCTTTAGCTAGTGCTTTGGGGTGTATCTTGATGGGGATAGTAGCACGTTATCCAATAGCAACAGCTCCAGCACTTGGGATCAATGCGTTCTTTTCTTATTCTGTTTGTGTAGGAATGGGGATTCCTTGGGAAACAGCTTTAGCTGGTGTTTTTGTGGCATCACTGATTTTTATTTTGATTACAGTATTTAAATTACGTGAGCTGATCATTGATGCGATACCAGCAGATTTAAAACATGCCATTTCTGGTGGTATCGGCTTATTCATTGCGTTTCTTGGACTAAGTGAAGGCGGGATCATCGTGTCGAACGAATCGACGCTTGTTGCGTTAGGACCATTGAATATAGGAACGACTTGGCTGACGATTTTTGGTTTGGTTGTAACGGCGGTATTATTAGTTCGCCGTGTACCTGGCGGTATTTTTATCGGAATGGCAGCAACAACGATTTTAGGACTAATAACAGGTTTGATCCAAATGCCTGATAAACTGGTTTCAGGCGCACCTAGCTTAAAACCAACATTTTTAGTAGCTTTAAAGCATGTAGGTGATATTAATTCGATTCAATTGTGGGTCGTTGTTTTGACGTTTTTACTGGTTACTTTTTTTGATACAGCAGGTACACTTGTTGGATTGGCTAATCAGGCTGGTTTTATGAAAGACAACAAAATGCCTAGAGTAGGGAAAGCCTTAGCTGCAGATTCTACTGCGATGCTGGCAGGTTCGCTTTTGGGGACTTCTCCAGTAGGTGCTTATGTTGAGTCCTCTGCTGGTATTGCTGTAGGCGGACGTTCAGGACTGACAGCCGTAACAACAGGGTTATTATTTATCGTGGGGTTATTTTTCTCACCATTGCTTTCAGTCGTGACCTCACAAGTAACTGCTCCAGCGCTGATCGTAGTGGGGGTTTTGATGGCTCAATCACTAAGTCAAATCAAATGGAAAGAAATGGAAATAGCGATTCCTTCCTTCTTGATCTTGTTGGGAATGCCCCTGACTTATAGCATTTCAGACGGGATCGCATTAGGGTTCATTTTTTACCCGATCACAATGATCGCTGCAAAACGCGGGAAAGAAGTTTCTCCGATCATGTATGCGTTGTTCTTTGTTTTTATTGGGTTTATGTGGATTTTGAATGTGAAATAATAGTAAAAAGTCTGAGGCGAGACTGGGACCTAACTCTACGAGTTACTTCCAGTCTCTTTCAACCTTACTCTGACTTTTAATCTTTGACTTTTTAGACAAAAACAAGCAGAATAGGTTGTATTGAAAACTTTGAGTAAGGAGGGATTACATGGAAACATCATTGATTTCTCAATGGCTGGATGAACGTGAGAAACAGTCTATAGCTGAAAAGCAGTTAGAGGAATTGTTAAAAAGGACCAACCATCTAACGCTTAGTGAATATTACGCGTTATATCAGCTAAATCGACATGGTAGTCGTATGCGCCAAAATGATTTAGGGAATTATTTATGTTTAAGTCAAAGTGCCTTGTCTCGTCTGATCGATCGGCTGGAGCAAAAAGAACCACAATTGATTGGAAAAAAGACCTGTACAGATGATAAACGTGGGGTATACATAGGAATAACAACTGCTGGGAAAAAACTTCTAACGTCGATCGAAAAGGATGTAGATGTTATTTTGAAGGAGTATTTCAGTTAGGAGACAAAACACTTGCATTTTAGTCTCCGTTCTTTTATTATAAATACATGCATGTGCATACAACTTTTTTAAGAGGAGAGAGAACAATGAATCATTTAGACGAAAAATTAACATTTAAACGAGGATTAACTTTAAAAAATAGAATCGTTATCGCCCCTATGACAACGAAAATGTCTTTTTTCGATGGAGTCGTTACAAATGATGAAATCGACTATTATGCATTACGTTCGGGTGAAGCCGGTGCGTTTATAACAGCGGCAGCTAATGTTCATGAAGGTGGTAAAGGCTGGGATGGTGAATTAGGTGTATATGATGATCGCTTTATTCCTGGTTTATCAAAATTAGCGGCAGCAATCAAAAAGAATGGAACCAAAGCTATTTTACAAATTTTTCACGGCGGTCGCATGACCGATTCTAAAGTACTACAAGGTGTTCAACCGGTGGCGCCAAGTGCAATCCCAGCAGAAAGACCAAATGCTGAAACACCAAGAGCTTTGGAAGAAGCGGAAATCTATGACATTTTAGAAGGATTTAAAAAAGCAACTGAGCGGGCTATCAAAGCAGGCTTTGATGGCGTGGAGATCCATGGAGCGAATACCTATTTGATTCAACAATTCTTTTCTCCTCATTCTAATCGACGGACAGATGATTGGGGCGGTTCATTAGAAAAACGGTTCAAATTTATCAATGAATTAGTAGATGGTGTGACTTCTGTTGTGGATCGATCAGGTGTCAAGGACTTTATTGTCGGCTATCGTTTTTCACCGGAAGAATATGAAGAGCCTGGCATTCGTTTAAGTGATACACTTTATTTAGTCGATCGATTAGCTGATAAACCGCTAGATTATTTACATATGTCAAGCAATGATTATAAAAAAGTTTCTGTTAGTGAAGAGTTCAAGGAAAAGACGATTCTGACTTATATCAAAGAAAGAGTCGGAGACCGAGTACCATTGATCGTAGCAGGTGATATTCGGACAAGAAAAGATGTTGAAACGGTATTAGAAACAACAGACTTAGTTGCTGTTGGTCGTGCTATTTTGATCGATCCGCATTGGACGCAAAAAATATTGGACGACAAAGAATCATTGATTCGAACAGAATTATTTCACTATGATCGAGAAGAATTAAGAATCAGCAATGGTGTCTGGGGCTTTTTACAAATGATGATGCCAGAACGATTGAAATAACAAGAAGATAAGACAAAGACGTTTAGGCTTGAGCGATCAGAATAAAAAAATTGCCGAAGAACCTGATTTTGTGCCGACATTTATTAAGAACCAGTGTCCGAACAAAACTGTTTTCTAGTTTTGTTCGGACACTTTTTTATAGAAAAAATAGATGAATCCATCAAGTTGAAGCAAAAATCAGTTGAGTATTTAAGCGTTTTCTAGTACAATTTATATATAAAGAAAAATATTTTTGTTGGCTAAAAAAATATTAGGAGGTACAGTGAGATGAGCAAAAACTATTTAAATTATGTCGGTGAAATCATTACAGATGTTGAATATCATGGCTTAGGAGAGCCAAAAGACTTTTTAGAAGTTCATATGGATGTTGAATTACCCTTTAGATTGTATTGTAGAACAGACGAGAAAGATTGGGAAGAAGTGACAGAAGCGCAGCGGCTTGAGTTGATCAGCCAATTAGAGGATACGAAATCCAAGTATTCTAAAAGTGATTATCGTTACTATACAATGGATTTTTATTTAGCAAGTTTAGGCGGATTATGATAGGATTTGGATGAAAGCGTTTTATAATTTGTCTATAATAAGAAAAACTGTGTCGTTGATTCATGGAATCAGCTGCGCAGTTTTTTTTACTTCGTAAGGGATTTTTTTATCCGTAATTTTTTTAGTACTTGATTTAGCGTGAAAAAATCGTCAACAGAAAGGGTCGAATCAATATAGAGCACTTCTTTTTCCGCTAAGTCGATATTTTGAATCCTTGGCATCGAGCTGGTAATAATAACTAAATCACTTGGTTGATCACTTTGTGTATTAAATGAAATATTATACCAATTCGTAAACATGTTACTGATCGTATCCTTTATGATCTTTTCTGAAAAATCAGGTAGATCACTTTCGAAGTAAATACGAATCACAGGCTCAAAAACAGTCAAAGATCCAAAGGTTGAAAAGAGTAGTATATACCGCATATGCAATGTATCTTTTTCCTGAAACAAGGACAGGTCAGTTGTTTTAGCCAGCTCATCAATGAATGCATAAAGCTTTTTGGAAAGTGTTGGGAAGCTTTCTTTGGCCTCCTGATTGATATCGACACCGCTGATCCCTAGTTTGAAACTCTTGAATATGTCTGCAAATAGATGACTGGATAAAAGAAAGCCATATGTTTTTTGTTTTGTACGTTCATCTAGTGTGAAACCAAAGTATTCTTGCACTCTAGAGAAAAAAAGCTCTGTAGCTAGAAATGCTTGAGTCTGATTGTTTTGGTGTGCGGCAATGATTTGTGAACTGACCTCATTGAAATCGTAGGTTTTCACGAAAGTTTGAAGAATCAAATAAAAGAAATTGAGCTCATCCTTCGGCAAAAAATAATCTTGTAGAACTTTTCCTGAATCAAAAGGAGCATTCGTTGGAATATAAGGATCCCAACTTTTTTGCCAAGTTATCGAGTTTCCCAAGTGATAACGGATGATTGTGATCGTAAAAATATAGGTCAGCAGTCGTTTATCTGTTTCATTGATCGAAGCTCCGCTTATTCCGTGATGCGTCAAAAATGCATCGATCGTTTTTACGATCTTCTTTTCATCAATAGTTGGAAATGGCCAAGTATTTCCTTTGTACGTGATCCAAAAAGCCATCAGTGAATACATCCGTATTTGAGCTTCATCACCTGTTAGTACATAGTTATTATTCTTATAGGCAATCGAAATATCATGCTCAGCGACAATAGATTTAAAGGTTCGAATTTTTCTGCGGATCGTTGATTCGCTAATAAAAAGCTCTTGTTCTAATTGGGCCAAACTACAAGGCTGATTAAAAAATAGGCGTTTCATCAATTTGACCGCCAAAGTGTTTTCTATAATAAATAATTTGAATTTCACTAAAGAAAGTTCATCTTTCTTTTCCAAAAAAATGCCTTTGCTTTTATTGATATGGATAGTGATGCCGTCATTAAAGCTGATTGCATCTGAATCAAGTTCTTTACAATATTTTAAAATGGTCTTTTTTTCGATCGAAATCATCATAGAGAGATTTTCCGAACTAAACCAGGTCGAGGCGTTACCGATAATTGTTAAAAGTTCCAGTTTGATTCGTGTTCCGTTATCAAAAATAGGTGAATGATTCAAAGGTATTTCCTCTTTTCAGTTAATTATGTTTGGTAATGCTACAGTATAATGAAATTTTTCATTTTAGCAAGTAAAACAGGTTAAGATCAAAATGTTCGTTTAATCAACTGTCATTTTTGACCTCCATTGTACGATGCTATCTCCTATAATGAGTTTGTGAAAATGAGAGAAGTGGAGGAGCAGAAATGAGTAAAAAAAGACGTTTCTATACAAAAGTATTTACCAAACAAACATGCTTAATGATTGCAGTTATAGGTTCTTTATTTTATAGTACGCATCATTTAGCAAAAGAAATGGAAAATTCACAAACAAACGAAAAAAAATTAAATGAGACAGCAAAAGAGCAAAACGATTTTCAACCAACAGCTAAATCCATTCTAGAAAAACAAGATGATTCGATTCCTTATGCAAATTTGAATACAGGTTTCAGAGATTCATTTCAAGAATTGAGTGCTAATGAAGATGTATTACATATTCAAACAAAAGGAAAATCTTCATTCAGTGCAGGTGTCAGTGCGCAATACAAGCAAGAGATCTTTTTGGACAAAGAAATCACCGCTGAGTTTTTTAGCACGCCCGGATTTGAAAAATATATTCGTGGAACAGTCACGCGTCCCAGTGGTTTAGGAAGTGCAAAAAAATCCATCGAAAAGGATGTCTGGGGGAAAAAAGTATCATTATTTAATTCTGAGACGATGAATTACGAAGAAGACGGAAAGAAAATCGTGTATAAAACACCGAATTATACAACTAGCTTAAGCTCTGTAACGATCGAAACAGATCTATTCATCGATTTAGGAAAATGGCGTAAAGAGACAGGCCGTCTAGTAGAAAGAGAAAATGATTATGTCATTCGCTCACGCACCAGCTCTGCAGACTGGTTGACGATTGGCGGCAAAGGCTCGATCGTTTCTGTCGTCAGCGGAGAAAGCATTCTAGATTCGTGGATCGAAAATCCTGTCGAAGAGACAACTTTATATCGATTGGAAGAAGAGCCAGCTTATTTTTATGGGAATGGACTACAAGATGAGCGCAATGAGCATCCTACAACCTATTCTGTCGAATTGCTAGTAAATGGCGAAGTATATAAAGAGCTAGCGATGAAAGAAGATGGCAGCTGGGAATTCGATTTTGGTGACTATCTAGCAGATAACGATGTGGTTTCTGCTAAAGTCAAAGGAGTAGAAAAAAATACGAATGGCAATGGCATCATCAATGTAAAATACTCAGATGAGCGATTTGCTGTGAATGAAACAGACATCATTTCATGGGAAGATTGGGAAGTGGCTGCACCAGTAATCAATCAAGCGCATGAAGATGAGTTTATTATTCAAGGCTCAACACCAAGCCAAAATCATCAATTGAATCGGTCGTACAAATTGCTTGTAACCCTTAATGGAAAAACAATTTACGAAAAAGAAAACCTCAAAGATGACACAGATATTTTGATTCCTTATATAAAAGGATTATCGAAAGGAGACAAGGTCGAAGCAACGATCATCGGCTTTGAAGAAGGGAAAGCAGAGAAGACAAGTGCTGTAACAGAAATGATCGTAGGGTCAGAAAATGAGGACGACTATGATGAGTGGGAAGTTTTTGCGCCAGTGCTAGCAAACGCAACACTCCATGAAAATGCAACGAAGATCAAAGGGCAGGTGCCGGTACAAAATCGTACAGCTCAGCGTTATTATGATTTATTGATCTATGTGAATGATGAACTAGTTTCTGAACAGTCCGCAATCGATGTTTATTTAAAACCATATGTATTTGAGACAAGTGTACGATCATTGAATGTAGATGATAAAGTAATCGCTAAAGTGGTTGGACATCAAGATGATAAAGACGATAAATCAGCCGAAACAGAGGCAGTTATAGTTGATAGTACGGATTACCAAAAATGGCAGGTCAATGCACCGATTTTAAATGAAGTAACGGATACTGACCGCGTGCTGACAGGCGAAATTGGTGAACAAGATAGAAGCTATGAACGTACCTATAAACTTGAAACCAAGATCAATGGTGAAAGGTTATCCGAAATCGACGTCGAGCCTGGACAAAAGTTTGAAGTAGAATTACCAGCAGATGTAAAGCTTGCAGCCGGGGATGAAATTACAGCTACCGTGATAGGTAAACAGCCGCAAAGAGCAGATAAGTCTAGCGATACAACTACTCAGATCGTTGAGGATGCAACACATTATGAGGAATGGATCGTAAATGAAGCTACGCTTGAAACGATATATGAACATGAGCATCAATTAAAAGGCCATATTTCTCTACAAGACACAGAATTTGGTCGGACCTATGATTTACTAGCAAGAGTCAATGGAATAGAAGTAGCATCAAGTACTGTCTTTTCTAATACGGATTATTCATTGACACTGGCAGACGAGGTCGATCTAAAAGAAAATGATGTTGTGACGGTTCAAATCATCGGGCATCAAAAAGATATGGCAGATAAGACAAGTGAGCAGACAGAGTTGACTGTAGCAAAAAAAGAGTATCCGACAACATCAAAATTTGAACGAGGATATTGGGAAGATTATGGACTAGTCTACGAAGGCCTTGTTGAAAATGACGGATGGGATCTATCGGATTCTACACGTATCACTAAGACTGTCAGCTTAGTCGAAGCTGATTCAGGAAATAGAATCGAAGGCATTACTGCCCAAAATACAGATTGGTATCAATCTGGTAGATACAATGGGTATCAATTCATTATCGATAACGATATTCTTGGCCAAATGTCACAAGGTAGATATACCCTTTATATGACAGTAATGCTGGACGGTATAACACTTGATGAAACAGAATTAACGTTAGACCAAAAGATTTCCCGGATGGGTGCGATTCATGATGATTATGCTGAGTTGGAACAAGTTGTGATCAAAGGAAATATCGTAAAACCGGAAGTTTGGAATCAGCGACCAAGTATTTCGATCATCAAAAATGAGAACACAGATATCGAACTACTCAATAAGTATTGGAATAAACAAAATCAGCTGGTATTTGAAGGGTATTTCAAAACGGAGCTGGATTTCAGTAAGACTGAAAAACAGCTAGAAATCATGGATAAATCAGGAACAGTCGTGTATAAAAAAGAAGCACTTTCCGCAGCTCCGACTTCTTGGGGCTTACCAACAGGCGTTACCGATGATGTGTCATTTCAAGCGATCATCCCTCAGGAATTCACTGATCAAGCAAGTTATTCTTATCGAGTGATCGTTGAGGATCAAGAAGGCAACCGATTACTTCATTCAGCGATCGATTAAAAGAACAAAGCTCATGTTGTTAGTACTGGTTTATTCAATTGAACGTGAATCAGGTCAGCTTTTTCAAAGACAGTGCACTGATGCAGTGAAAAAAGCTGTCCTAATTCACGTTCATAGTGATCAGTAAACAATCGAACCATCGATTGTTAGTAAGCTGTCAAATGAGTTTAAAAAAGAAAGGAGCAACCATGTTTACTTTACCCAATTACTTATTTTTACCATTAAAATGGGTATGCCTCGTTCTAGTGTTCATTGTTTTTATGAACTTGATTTACTTTACCTGTTTGTCCTTTTTTGGTCTAAAAAAACCTAAAAGAGATTATCCGATCGTACCAGATCAGAAAAAATTTGTTTTTGTTGTTCCGGCCCATAATGAAGAAGCTGTGATCGCTCAAACGATCGAAAGTATGCTGCAGCAAAATTACGCCAAAGAACTATTTGATATTGTGATCATCGCTGACAATTGTACAGATCAAACGGCGGATATCGTCAAAGCTTACGGCAATGTAGGACTTCTCGAAAATCAATCCGCAGTAGATGAGCCGAGAGGGAAGCCGCATGCAATTGCAAAATACATTGAGACAGGTCATTGGAGAAAGTATGATCATATGGCTTTCATCGATGCAGACAATATTGTCAGTAGAAATTTTTTAAGAGAAATGAACAGCCAATTAACAGCACATCCAGAGTTTTCCGTGATCCAAGGATATCTTGGCATCAAAAATGTAGCCACTTCATTGACCGCATCGGGCTATGCTGCTGTTTACTTTATAACCAATCGAGCAGTGCAGTATGCGAATTATCGTTTAGGCTGGAATGCAGCGATCGGTGGGACTGGTTTTGTTTTGGACACAGGCTATCTAGCAGAAAGAGGCTGGAATCCTCGAAGTTATACAGAAGATTTTGAATTACAGGTAGAATTGTCGATGGCTGGCAGACGCAGCGGTTGGAATCATTTTGCCGTTGTTTATGATGAAAAACCTAATTCGTTTAAGGCGAGCCACACTCAGCGTACACGTTGGGCGCAAGGTCATTGGTTTGTTGCTTTTTCGACAACACTGAAGCAACTTGGAACGATCGTAAAACCGGCTTCTCTGACAGAGTTATTGAGCAAAATAGAAACACTGTTTTATTCATATTCCATGGTTCGACCAGTTGCCTTCTTATTTATAGGATTAGCAGTGTGTATCGATCACCGTTTGATCGGCTATCTTCCCCATTTATTATCGCTGCTTTATTTTTGGTTGACGATCGAATGTTTTAATTTTTTGATCATTCCATGTACCTATTTTTTTCAAGAAGCTAAACCTTATTTCAAACAGAAAAAGACGTTACTGGCTAAATGTCAGCTTCTTTTCAGATTAGTTGTCGGTTTCATTTGGAATTCTGTAACCTATATGCTTGCACAAGTTGTCGGCTTTTGTACATGGTTCAGACCACAGAATAATTGGAAAAAAACAGTGCACACAATGAATGTAGATGAGTCATTAGAAAAGGAGTGGTAAATATGAAAGCTATTTCTTCCCCAAAGAATAAGTTGAATGTACTATTTATCGGTACGATCACAGTCGTTTTAGTTTTTTTCTTTTTGACGGTTTAAAGGTAAAGTAACTAGTATTTTTGAATGATGTACAAAGTGTTTTGAATAGAGAGAGGAAAAATGAGTGCTCTTACTACTATGTATGGTCGTTGGATCAAGTGTATTATTTTTTAAGAATCAATCAATTTTTTATAGAATCCTCAAAGATATCATATTTGCAGCAATTTTGAGTTTACTGTTCATTTGTTTACTTGACTATCAAGCAGATTTACTTCATTTTTCAAAGAATGGCAACTCTTTATCTGCTCTCATTGATTCTTTACAAGAACAGCATGTGATTGATGAAAGAATGAGCGTTGATCGTTTATTAAAGTCGATCAATATATGAGAGTGATAGAGAAAAAATA
The DNA here is from genome assembly GCF_002174455.2 of Enterococcus sp. 9D6_DIV0238. Taxonomy (NCBI): domain Bacteria; kingdom Bacillati; phylum Bacillota; class Bacilli; order Lactobacillales; family Enterococcaceae; genus Enterococcus; species Candidatus Enterococcus dunnyi. The sequence continues at coordinate 1,561,530 of NZ_CP147246.1, read as the reverse complement.
ATTTCTAGTGATTATAAAAAATAAATCTAATTCTATCACAAAAAGACAGCCGTTTTCTGAGCGGTTGTCTTTTTGTGTTTAAAATCCAGTATAAAAGTAAAAAACTATTCAAGTCATGGGGAGACAACGAATATAATGCGCTAATTTTTACCATTTTTGATGAATATTACTAGATTGAATTTGATAGAATTTAAGTGGAGATCACTGTACTGATGTAGTGTTTCTCTTTTTTAGACGGTATCAAACCTGATTGTTCTGCGCTAAACGGAATGTGCTGTAAGAAAGTCAAGAATAAAGCAGCTAAAAAGGGGAATGATAAAAGATGATTTTAGTGAAACGGATTGTGCGTTCTATCGTCGTTTTTTTTAAAAAAAACAAACTTGTCGGTCAGGTGGTAAAAAGTCTGATATTTACTGTGTTACTTCTATTTTTATTGGGTGGACTAATATATTTTCAAGTGAGTCTGTTGAGTCATCCAAGTGAGCTTGACCAGACTCCTAAAGAGGAGGATGTGTTATTCCAATCGACTGATTTTACTGAAGTTGATCGGCAGTTATTGCTCGAGACGAAGAGAGTTCAGGGGGAAGGAACGAACCTAAGTAGTTTTTTGAAGCAGATAGAAAACTGTATCGACAACTTAGAAATTTTTTTCAATGGTTATTTTCTGCCTATTAAATAGAAAGTTGAGAGGAGAGAGTAGGATGGTAAAATTAAAAGTAATGGTTGCTTTCAGTTCAAAAGCAGAAGCACTCAAACTGCTGCCTGTAGTCAGCGAGATGAAAAAATACCCAGAGGACTTTTTATCTGTTGTTATTACAGCTAGTTCGCCAAAAGAAGAGTTGAAACAGATAATGGACTATTTTTCTGTAGTTCCTGAGTATGAGCTATTGATCGAAGATGATGAAACACGTATGCAAAATGTTTCAACTGTTTTGTCCAAGTTCGCGCCGATTTTGATAAAAGAGCAACCGGATGTCCTGTTGATCAACGGTGAAACGACAACAACGATGGGCATGAGTTTAGCAGCTTTCTATCATAAGATCAGAGTAGGACATGTTGGCGCCGGTCTTAGAACTTGGCAGAAGTATATGCCGTTTCCAGAGGAGATCAATCGCCAGTTGACAGATGTTTTGACCGATTTTTATTTTGTGTCAACGGACATGAATCGCTACAATTTACTTTTAGAAAATCATGAAGACTCAGCGATTTTTATTACGGGCAATACTGCCGCTGCTTTAGCAGAGCAACAGAGTCCAACTGACTTTCATCATCCGATCGTAGAAAATATAAAAATCAAGGGGAAAAAAATTCTTCTATTCACAATGGATGAAAAAGAAAATTTAGGAAAGCCTATGGAACGGACGTTTAAAGGAATCAGACAAATTGCAGAACAATATAGTGAACTGCTGGAAGTCATTTTTCCACTGCCTCTTGATTCCTTTGCACAAGAAAGAGCCAAGCATTTTTTTGCAAATATAGACAATGTTCATTTATTTACTCCGCTGGAAGTTAAGTTTCATTATTATTTGATGGCCAATGCGTACATCATTATCACAGATTCTGGTACTATTCAGGAGGTTGCTCCAACACTTAGCGTACCAGTTCTTGTTTTACGAGATATAACAGAACGGCCGGAAGGTATTAAATTGGGTGCTTCAAAACTGATTGGAACAAGTACTGCAGATGTCAGAAGGGAATTACAATTTTTGCTTGATCATCCGTTTGAATATCAAAAAATGGCGGAAGTGCTCAATCCTTATGGGGATAAACGGGGAGCAGAGAGGATCATCAATATTTTAAAGCGTAAAATTTAGCTCAGATAAAAAATGGAATGAGAGCAGTATAAAACTTTCCCAGTCTAGCATTCATTTTGATTGCTTTTATCCTTGAGGACACTATAATAATGATGAAACCTATTATAGTGTGATTGATGGAGGAAACAGCATGGAAGAAGAACGATTTAGTATTACTTTACCTGAAAAAGTAGTCAAAGAATTTCAATTACAAGAAGAGTCAGATGTAACATTGAGAATCGACGAACAAAAAATTTTGATTGAGCCGACGGTAAAAGCGGCAGGGAATCAAATGATTTCGCTTCGCTGGTTTTTGATCCCAACGCTAATTACAAGTCTGCTCTTTTTTATTTATTTCTTTATTTCGAATACGACTCAAATTGCATTAGTTGGTCCTTATTCTATTGCAAACTTTATTCTTTCCCTAGGTGTAGCGAGTGGTGTGATCAGCTTTTTAGTATTTTTTATAAAAGGCAAACGGAATCAGGTTGCAACAAAATCTAAGAATATCTATTGGCGTAATTTTCCAGCAATTTTATTATCTTTTATTGTTATTCTAGTATTTTCATTATTGTTTTTTTTCAAAGTGATCGGACTGGTTTTTATTGGTGCTACTTTTGATAAATATACGGCAACGATGATTTTTCTTGTTTTTGTCGGGATGGTCAACTACTTTATGATCTATTCCGCTTTGTCTATTACTCTTTCTAAACTAACCAATCTGCTGATTTTTGTAATTGTTGGCGGGGTGCTGCTTGCGATGATCACGAATCGTGATCATCAATGGTGGCAGTATAATTTTAGTTTTTTAGGAACGATGGAAGCGACAAAGCGTTGGCAGTTTAATGTTACATTGATGTTTTCAGCGCTATTGATGGTCGCTTTGATCGATACATTATTTGTTGAATTACAAAAAGCGATTCCCCACAGCAAGCGTCTAACTATTTTACGAATTCTTTTGACATTGACTGCGTTAGATCTTGGCGCCGTAGGATTATTTCCGTATACTGAAACAGGTCCTTTCCAAGGGGTTCATAATCAAGTAGCTGGCTATCTTGTGTATTTGATCATCATTTTGATTATCGGTATCAAGTGGCTGCTGCCAAGTGTCTCAAAAGAATTTCTTACATTTTCTTATTTGATCGTAGCTGTCTTAGTAGTTGTCTGTGTATTGTTTCAAGGGATGCATTATCTATCACTTACGGCTTTTGAGTTATTAGCATTTATGATCGCATTCAGTTGGATCGTATTGCTCCTTCAAAATCTACAGAAAATGGTCAGAAATAGCAACAATATCTTTACTATCAAAATCAAGCGGCAAACAGAAAAGTTATCTGAGGATTCTAATTCTTAATAAGCGGTGCCCAAAAGTCAGAGCCTTCAACAATTTAGCAAAAAAGAACCATACACTTTTTCGTATGGTTCTTTTTTGCTAATCGCTCGAATTTAAGTAGCTTTTATCTCATCCTCTTTCCAAGTAGCGGGACATCAGCTCCATATGATGCATCACCGCTGCTTTTCGCATAACGCCCATTCCAGGAAATTTTTCTGCAGAAAAAGCGTCGAGAAGCAGTGTGAATCCTAACGTTGTCTCTCCGCCGCATAATTGTTCTTTCCAACGAAGCAGTTGCTCCATGAGGTCAAAAAATTGTTCTTTTTGAGAAAACTCTTCATTAGTCGATAGAAAGTGGTGAATCCTCAGCACTTCTTTTTCAAAATAAACCAAATGCAAACTTAAATACTTTGACGGATAACTTTGTTCATAGTAAATTCGACTGTCGATTGAAAAGTCACTAAAACCGTCAAATCCTCTTTTACGGAAGGTCAAGTGAGTGGTCGAAAATAATTCATCTGGACATTCTTGGTAAAATTCTGATCGAGGTAGACGGGTATAAACATCTTGAGAAAGAATCTTGGGTCCCTGAATTTTTTGCAGCAGCCGGAATTCTTCTGGAATCAAGACAGGAATCTGATTGTTTTGCCAGTCACTATCAAGGATAGGCGCTGCTCGCTCGGCGATGAACAACTCAGCACTATGTTGAAATGTCTCGATTGGCTGGTCGATAATTGAAGCTTTAGGTGCAGAAAGGGTATCCAAATACTCCGCACCTGTTAGTGTTAAAAAATCACCAGCTTGAGGATTCTGAACGATAAAAAACGGATGCTTCTTTTTTTGGATTTCTACCAAAAATTTTTTTAAAGTTGCCGAATTTTTGACTGGATCGATGATCGGCACAATTTTTTTTGAGAGTCGTTGATCGATCAAAAGAGTTGTGAGAGCGAGTAGATCAAATTGTTTGCCACGAAAATAAGGATAATACATCATTGTTCCTCCAATAGACGCTGCTCTAATTGAAAATAAGCTGCTCGAGTTGCCTCTAATTCTTCTTTTAATGCTTCAATTGCCTGATTAGAAATATCCTCTGAAAAACGATCATAAAAATTTATTCTCCCGCCAAAAAGATCATAGTCGGGTTGCCTTTTTTTCAACTCTTTGTATAATTGATCAGTTGAGAAAACGCGAAGCCCTCTAGCGGTCTGTTTCGCTTTGCCGACTTCTCTCGCCTGTGCTGTGATCAGACGGAAGAGTAGTTCTTGTTCGGTCACAAGAAGTTCTTGTCTTTGCGGCTTTTTTTCAATTGTAAAATATCCTGGAAGTACCTGTTCTTCAGCGGAACTATATGGATGATAAATCATTGCTCCGATCGATTTTGGAATCTCTGTTTTGACTTTTTCAAAAAGTGCTTCTGGCAAGACGAAATAGTTGTAGTGACCGATAAAGGACAGCTTTGCTTTTGAACGAAAGTCTGCCTTGCTCGCTTTTAACTCGTAGCAACGCCATTCGAATTGTTTATCTGATGAAAGGCGGCAGCTAAGGGTATCGACGATTCCTTGATCATCAGGCATAGTCACCTCTTCTACGACGACGTCGCCGTTTTCCCGGCAATAATAATATAAGGTTTCTTCCATTTGAATGGTTAAAGATGTTTTCATGGGTGCTCCTTTAGTACTTTTCTACTACTATAAAACATATGTTCGTTTATTTAAAGTGTTTTATTCACTTTTTTGAAAATCAAGATTGATTTTTATTTTTGATATTTTAAATAAAATAACGATTTTTTTTATATAAAAATAAGAGGGGTACAATTTGCAGCTATGTTTTATCGCTTGTACACTAGTTTTTTTGCTATAAATGTGATTTTATGTGTTTTTTATTTTCGTTAAAATATAAAAAAATAATCATAAAAAAAGATAGGAGAGGATATGATAAGTATATATCCATTTAAGAGAAGGAGTATTTATCAATGAAAAAACGTACACTGCACCTATTTATGCTTGTTCTATTATTCACACAAAGTGTTGGACCTGCACTGCCGGTTTTAGCCGTAACAAAAGAGCAAACAGAAATATCTGTTCAAAACGATCAGTCAGATGATACAACTGAGTCTAGTGATCTCGATGGACTTACTGAGAAAAATACGGAACAGTCTTTAGCAGAGACTGTGGATGGTACAAATCCTGTTGAACCGAAACCGATCTTACCAGAAGAGAATCCTTCGGCAACAACTTTAGAAACAGAACAGCCAGAAGATATCATAAATAAAAGTAGAGCTGCTGAAACTTATGAAGAAAAACAAATTGAAGATGAGATTTTGACTGGAATGACTGTGACAGATATGGACGGGAATGAATATAGCCAAACTCATCCAAATCGAGTATTGAATACAACTCCTGTCACTGCCAAATTGAATTTTGTCGTTGAAGATAAAGATTACGCACCAGGATCTATTTATAAAGTCGGCTTGCCAGAAGGACTAGGATATTCGGATGTTAGTGGTGAAGTCGCAAATGTAGGGGCTAAATGGTCAGTAGACGCGCAAAATAAAACGTTATCGATCACATTTGAACAAAGAGTTACGAATACACAATTTAATTTAGATTTAAAAAGCTATGTTTTCTCAGCACAAAATCCGTTAGTCACAGTAGAAACACCAGGACAGATAAAGAATCATTATGCTTTTGACTTATATGAAAACGTTTCGCCGATTAGTTATGAACAAAGTCATAACAACTATGGATTAGCCGGGACTGTCTATTATAACTTAGACCGAACGCTATCCGGCAGTCAAACACTAGAATTATCAATGACAGATACACCGGGCGCTGTTTTTACAAATTCTTCACAAGAACCGCTGCAGGTTTATTCTTATGATGTAGCAGTCGATGGAACGGTCCTTCCGGAAACAAAACAACTACTGCAAAAAGATGTAGAGTATACAGTTGGGGCAGATGATCTATACCAAACGAGTGTTACGATCTCGAATATGGATCAGCAAAAAGCGTATGCTTTAGTCATTGTACGTGACCTAGCATTGGAAAGTGTGTCGAATTACAGTTATAGTTTTTACAATCAGTATCCAACCACCAAAATAGGCTCCGTTCGCTTACAGCAAACGAATGCGGTCAGAGGAGGCTTTGAATTTACTGCAAAATCAAGTACAAGCCAAAAGATGGTCAAAGAAGGCACTTTAGGTCACCTACAGGGAGCTAATTTTTATGCGAAAGAAGATTACTATGTTTATATCTACAACTTACCTACGAAAACAAAGGTAGGTCAACAAATCGTCTTAGAAAGTAAAAATGGGCAAAATATTGGGGAGTACAAGTTTTCAACCAGAACAGCCGATTATCAGCCAGTATCGATCAATGATTTTTTTGATGTACGCAAAGAAAATAATCGATTAGTTTTGACCGCAACCAAGGAAAGTGTTTTGACGATTGAGGCAAGCACACTAAAAATTCCTTTTGAACAAAAGGATATCGACTTAGCGATCAGTACGCCTGTTGTAGCAGCGAATAAAGAAATCATGCTGATGTCAGATCAGTTTGTTCAACCCTTATCGATTATCAATCCTAATAATGCTGAAACTGCTTGGGGAAATTTTGATGGAAATGGCGCCTATATGAGTGGTACGACTGTGGGCATTCAAGGCAGTCAAAGTGAACCGATCGAAAATTTAGTTATCGATGTTGAACATCCGGAGTATTTGCAATTAAGAGCACCTAAAGAAATCTTTCCTTATTATCATTTAAATATCGATTATACAGTGGAGAAAACAGCAACTGGTTCAGTAGTCAAATTTACAACACCGATCACGCGTGTCCTCAATTTTGATTTGGGTTTTAATTATGTTCCAGACAGCTTAGCCAAAAATGTTGCGATCCCGATAGATACGATTCCAGTAAGTTTAGGTGCAACTGGGCTTGAAACAGTACACACGACAGTTAAGACCAATCGGAAAATCTATTCAGAGCGAACGCTTCAAGCAAGTAAAAATCAATTTTTGGTCAATGCTAGAAATGATTCCTTTGACTCTTTGGTCGTCACAACTAAAGTTCCTGTTGGAGCAGATGTTGTCTATTCCATTTATGATGTATCGAATGATCAAGTAGAGTCGATCTATCCACAGTACTGGGATCGCGGGCAATATTCAGATCGACCTTTATCTACGAAGGATGAGGCTTATCCAGAAATCGAATTTGATGAAAGCAATAACACGTATACATTTGATTTCGGTAAGACCTCCAAACGCTATATCATCGACTATCAATATGCGAATGGCTGGATCGACACAAACACGATCAATGTGACAGGCAGCACAATTGAGCCTTTATACAATAATCAACTTATGTCTGCGACAGTGTCTGTAAAAAATGAAGGAACAGAAATTTTATCCGCAACGCAAACGAGTCATGATACACTGAAAAATGTTACAAAAAATGAAGTGAAAACAAAAAATATTGATGATCAAACAAGGAAAGTCAAAAACCCAACCTTTGATATTACCACCAAAGGAACAACAAATGCAGCGATCGATCTACATTCGATTTCGGTAGAGGGTGTACCGAGCGATGCATACGAGGTTGAATCAACAAATACTGGTGTCCAACTTATTTTTACTGATTATACTTTGACGAAAGATATTACGATCACATTCAATACGATCTCGAAAAACGCTGGACAAATCTCCATTCAAACAATCATAAAATCGGATAACTTACAGCAAATGGCTGAAACACGCAGAACCGTTGAGACTGCTCCTATAGTGTTGAAATTTTCTGATGGTGATGCAGAAGGCGTTGTCTTTTTAACGAAAGCAAGTTTCCATACATTCAAAGAAATGCAGCCGGATGAAAATGTTCCTGATGTTCAATTTGAATTAACAGACAATGTTACTGGCAATCAATCAGAGTTTCGTACTGATGAAAATGCTATGTACACTTTTGATGGTATTATGTCAGGCGACTATACACTAAAAGCGACAAAGGTTCCAGAAGGTTATACGATCGCTGAAGAGTACCTTAACGGGAAAACGATCAAATTATTAAAAGAGTCGAACCGATTTGATATTCCGCTAAAAGAGAAAATCGATCAAACAGACATAGAAGTCAAAGACTCAACGATTTCAGTAGGAGCTTCGTGGGAGCCGATCGATAATTTTGTTAGTGCGGTAGATAGTAATGGCTCACCCGTCGACTTTGAACAAATTGTCGTTACAGGAGCAGTCGATACTAGTACAGTTGGAAAGTATGAAGTAACGTATAAAAATCAAGGAAAAGAAGCAGTCGCTATTATTTCAGTGATTGCAGAACAAGCAACATTAAAGGTGAAAGATTCAACGATCTATATGGGCGATTCATGGCAGGCAGCTGATAACTTTATCTCAGCAACAGATGAAGCAGGGAAAGAAATACCGTTTCAAGAAATAGAGGTATCCGGAATGGTGGATACGAATAAAGCAGGTGTCTATGATGTTACTTACAGCACACCAAGCTTAACCCAAACGGCTAAAATCACTGTTCTAGCAGATCAAACAAGTATTGATGCTAAAAACTCAACGATTTATGTCGGTACGTCTTGGCAAGCAGCTGATAACTTTTTAAGTGCCACTGATCGGACAGGAAAAGCACTAAGCATCGATCAAATAACGACTAAAGGAACGGTTGATACGACAACACCAGGTGCCTATGATGTAACGTATCAAAATGGTGCAAAGGAAACAACTATTACCGTTTTTGTGGTAACAGATCAGGCGACATTAGCAGTGAAAGATTCGACGATTTATGTGGGGGATTCATGGCAGGCAGCCGATAACTTTATCTCAGCGACAAATGGAAAAGGCGTGACGATTCAGTTGCAGGAGATTGATGTTCTTGGAGCCGTTGATACAACAAAAGCGGGTATTTACGAAGTGACATATAGCTTTGAAACACAAAAAGCAATCGCAAAAATCACTGTGAAAGAAGATCTGTCTACTTTAGTTGTGAAAGATTCAACGATTTATGTTGGTGATTCGTGGCAGGCAAGTGATAATTTTGTATCAGCAACAGATAGAGAAGGTAGAGCGATTTCCTTTGATAAAGTCAACGTTATTGGAACAGTCGATACCAAAAAGAAAGGTGAAACAACTGTAACGTACACAACAAAGGCCGATTCAAAAACAGAAACGCAAACAAGTGAAAGGTCAGTTTCAAATGCTGATAACGCAACTGATAAACAGTTGATAGCAAAAGCAAAAATCACCGTACGAGAAAAAACGACGGTCAAACAAGAAAAATCAAAACAGAATCAAACGCAAAATCGTCAAAACACCTATCCTAAAACAGGTGAAACACTTAATCGATCATTCTATCCATTAGGACTCAGTATCATTCTTTTTGCTGGTATATGGAGAACGATCGTCTTCAAAAGAAAAAGACCAGATTGACTGTAAAACGTGAACTAAAAGAAGAATCAAGATTTTTTCACGCAATTGATAATTAGCGTATAGTAAGCTTTAAGGAGGCTGTGCCGTAAGTGAAAAATAGAACACTCATACTTGGAACAGCCTTACTTGTTTCGGCAGCACTATTAGCGAAGGTTGAGACTTTTTACGGTGCTGAAGCCTCCACTTCAGGCAAATATAAAATGAGCTATGAAGTGGATGGACAAATCAAAACAGTAACGATCGAAGTCAAACCAAATCAAACAGAACTAAACGTAAAAGATATTGTTGTGAAACTAGGCGGTAAATGGTCGCCAGAAGATAATATCGTTTTTCTGAAAGATAAAGCGGGTGAGCCTTTAGCGCTTGAAAAAGTTACGATCAAAAATAACGTGGATATGCAGCGTGCTGGTGTTTATTTTGTAAAATTCTCATACGGCACGTATCATTCGATAGCAAAGGTAGTTGTCCAAGAGCTGCCTGACTTTTTACACCAAGAGAAAATGATGATCGATCATTCCCCAAATGATGATAAAGTAAAAATAGTGCTCAACGATGAGCTGTTAGAAAAAGAATCGTCCCCGAAAAAGGTCAGTATTTCAGGTGGAGCAGACTTGTCAGTCTTTACAAGTTTTGGAAGCATGCTAAGCTTTTTATCGGGTACACTTTTGTATGGAACAAGGAGAGAGTAAATGGATTTCTTGTTATTAGATGATCGCGCAAATTTAAAGCTGGCAATTCTTCGCCTGTTAGAACAACAATATTCCTTTTCAGAACGAAAGGATCGTTTATGTGAACGACTGGGTATTTCTCAGTATCTTCTAGAACGCAGTATGCTGGAGATCAATGAAGATCTGAAAAGATTTGGATTAATAGAAGCGATGGAAGTCATCGAGCAAAACAATGAAATCATACTTTTCCAAAGTGTCAAAATATCGTCAAGTATTGTTGAAGAATACTATTTGAAACATTCGCTAGAGTTTACACTTTTAAAAACGATCTTTTTTCACCAGTTCACTTCTATCAAAAAATACGGTGAAGAGCACGGGATGAGCCGAACGCTCGTCTATAAGATCGTGGATCGTATTAGAAAAGAACTTGAGCAATATGATATAAAGCTATCAAAAAATTTTCAGCTAGTTGGAAATGAACTGCACATACGTCAGTATTTTACGATGCTTTATTATAGAATTTATAAGGATTCAGACGAGTTATATAGTCAGTTGGATATCTTAGCTGTCAATGATCTTTTTGCAAAGCTTAAAACGACCTACGAGGAAATCAATTCATTTTATTTGTTTCGACATTATTTATTGATCATGTTAGAACGGATCAAGAGAAAGCAGCGTTATTTTTTATCAGCGAATGATTTGGAACCGCTAGCTAGTCAAAAAAATCAGAGTTGCCAAATCATCGATCATTGGACAAAGCAAACGATCAGTGGAACGAAAAAAGAACTTGAGATCGAAGTGACGGGCATCTTGAGCAATCTGTCTATTTATCGAAAAGAATTTTGTGACTTAGATCAGCCCGCGGTAAAAACATATCTCCTCCAGTTGAAAAAAGTATTTCAAGGGTTTCCGATGTTGAAGGGTTTAGAGCCAAACTTCTGTGCAGAAGTGAACCGTATTCTTTATCGACACCTGCTGATCACTCCTTTGATCGATATTACTTTACGTGTAATGGATCTAGATTTTTTTCATGAGCGTTACCCAGTGATTTTTGAACGATGTCGCCAGTTTATTTGCCAGCTACCTGAAAAGGAATTTCGATTCAGCAAAAAATCTTTGTTCTTCAATTTGCTGCTTGTGGTTTCTCAGCAATACGATAAAGAAAATGAAAAACATCCAATCAATGTACATGTGAATTTTACGCAAGGAGAAAAATACAACCAGTTTATCAAAGAGCAAATCAAAATATTCGATTCATTCAACATTCAATTCCATTCAACAGTCCGTCCTGATACAGATTTGATCGTTTCCGATTATTTGCTTAATACAGCTTTTTCGGCAAGAAAACTGATTTGGCTGGCTCCACCAAGAGCTAGTGATTGGCGGAATTTTGGCAATGAAATCGTAGCGATCAATAAGAACTTGCAAGTAATGAAACGAAGGAATGAGTAAGCGGAAATAAGAGACTGGGACATAACTCTACGAGTTACGTCCCAGTCCTTTTTAAAATGAATAAACGGTGGAAGCGGAAGCAACTACTACACTACACTTCGTTTCGATCTCATTAACTTCTACGCATGAAACATGCTAAAGTTAAAGGCCTTCGCTTCGATCACATCAGCTAACGCATACAGTTTCACTATTGTTGCAAGAACAAAGTGAAGCTAGCAAAATTCTAAGTGTTAAAGCACTAAGATTTGAAGGCTTCGGAAATAAGCTGAAATTGCTGTAAAACACAACGAAGAATGAGTTGATGTTACACAGTACCTACTTGGTTCTCGGAGTTGAACACTTCTGTCCCTTTTAGCTCTGCATTTTATATGTGCTTGAATATGTGTTAATTGATCTTACCACTGAAATATCTGTAAAAGGTATCTATATTTTTTGCGAAGAACTGTTCATTATGAGTAGGCTTTTAATGATAGTACAAGCATCGATACCTAGACGGTTCCTGATGTGTTGGGAAGTAGGCACTACTTTTCAACAGATGGCTTCGTTGTATATGATTATCTTTGAAAAAAATTATCTGATAAAGTAGGCAGTGGTTTGAGTGATAAGCGCATTTTTTTGATTACCGCTAAAGAGAACCATTACAGCAAAATAAATTTTTTGGTTGTTTTTTGTCGAAAGCACACCATGAGCAGCACCTTCTTTTCCGTGAGTTACGATAGATTGGATTTCAAGTGTGCGAATGGGTTCATGTCTTTTTTGAGTGTAGTCAATAAAGGACTCAATGCCAATCAACGTTATACTCCCAGGTAAAACAAAGCAAAACTGTTGATCGAGGAGTAAAGAGAGAGCTTTTGGCTTTTCAGCAACAGCAGCGATCAAGAAATCTCGGATCATCCGCCTTTTTGGTGAATTATCACAATTTAGCTGGCACAGTACGGTAATATCTTTCGGCTGAGCTGTATCGACTGTTATTGGCGCAAATGCCAATCCATGTTCAGCTAAGGCTTCTTCTAAAAGTGTGATGGCTTTAGGTCCAACACCATGCATGCTTAAAAGCGACTTTTTATCGAATTGACTAAGTTGTTCTAAACGGGTGATGCCGGCAGAAGAAAGTGCATTCGTGGCTGGTTTTCCGATTTTTGGCAGTATTGTCAAAGTTACGACCTCCCTTTTTCTTTAGTTTAGATTGATTGCTTGTGAAATGCAATCGTATCAAATCAAACAGCGCCCAACGCCAGTTGACTATTTTTTTTCAAAATGGTAGAGTATCTTCTGAGGAAGGTGTTACACATGTACGTTTTATATATATCAACTCTTTGCTCCCTACAACTTATTTTGATGAAGTGTTGTATGGAGCTTAATCGAAAAGCAAGCAGTGCTTTTCATATTCATCAGTAAATTTTGTATAACTACAAGTTGATTGGCGCTGCCGTTTTTTGAAAAAATGGTTCAGTTGTCATTCTATTTTTAGTGTACACATTTACTGAAGAATATATAGATTAAAAGACCCAGGACATTTCTGTCTTTGGGTCTTTTTTGTATGTTCTTTAGTAAAAATGACAAGAAAGAGGAAAAAATAATGGAATTATTACAAGTAACAGATTTAACCTATGCTGTACCAGATAAACAATTATATGAAAATAGCTCATTTACCTTGCAAAGCGGTGAACATATGGGAATCGTTGGAAAAAATGGTGCTGGGAAAAGTACCTTATTGAAGATTCTTTTGGGTAGTGTTTTACCTGACGAAGGGTCCATTGTATGGAATCCCAATGCGACTCTAGGCTATCTCGATCAATATGCGAATATGGACGAAGCCTTGACGATCCACGAATTTTTAAGTTCTGCCTATCAGGAGCTTTATACAACGGAAAAAGAAATGCTTAAATTATATGAGACATACGGAGAAACTGGAGAGGATCAATTATTGGAACGCGCGGCAGCTTATCAGGAAAGACTGGAAATCAGCGGTTTTTACGAAGTTGAAAATGAGATCAATAAAGCGATCACAGGACTTGGAATCAGTAATGGAGAAGCTGTAAAACAGTTAGCTGCATTAAGTCGCGGAGATAAAATCAAAGTAATACTTGCTAAACTTCTTTTGGAAAAACCGTCTGTTTTGATTTTAGATGAACCGACTAACTATTTGGATCAGGAGCACATCGATTGGCTGACAGACTATATGAAAGCTTTTGAAAATGCGTTTATCATCGTTTCTCATGATACAGAATTTCTTAGCAAAATAGCTACATGCATTTGTGATATCGATTTTGGAGAAATCAAAAAATATCATAGTGATTATGCTGATTTCTTAAAACAAAAAGCTCATTTTACAGAAGCTTATCAAAGTCAATTTGATGCCCAACAAAGAAAAATCAAGGAGACGGAAGCCTTTATCCAAAAAAATATTGCTGGAATCAAAACTAAAATGGCTCAGGGCAGAAGAAAGCATTTAGAGCGGATGGATCGATTGAAAGAGCCCGAAAAAACAATACCAGCTAATTTCACCTTTAAAAGTGCACCGCAAAGCTCTCCGAATGCTTTAACTATTGAAGGACTAGCTATCGGATACGATAAACAATTGCTTTCAGCGTTTGACCTACAGGTGAAAAAAGGAGAAAAACTTGTTATCACAGGGGCTGATGGATCAGGGAAAACAGCGTTGCTTAAAACTCTATTAGGTCAACTCCCTGCACTAGCTGGTCAAAGTCATTTTTCTCCTCAAGTAAAGGTTGGGTATCATTCACAGGAAATCGAATGGGAAAATACGGAATGGACACCGATCGAAACGTTGGCGAATAAATATACTAGACTCACTTATGAGGATGTCCGCAGAGAACTTGCAAAGTGCGGGATCAAACGCGAGCTTGCAGATAAAAATCTTTACATGTTGAGCGGTGGTGAACAGTCTAAAGTAAAACTGTGTGATCTAACAATGCAGCCAAGCAATTTTCTGATACTGGATGAGCCGACAAATCATTTAGATGTGGATTCAAGAAAAGCACTTCAAATAGCACTGAAGAATTTTAAAGGCAGCGTTCTATTCGTTTCAAATGATGAACAATTCTATACACCGATCGTTGATAAGATTTTTGTATTGGAGGATCAAAAACTGCTGCAGCAATAACTCATATACAAGAATCAAGACTAAACGAAGTAAAACCAGCATGAAACCCGTGTGCAATGTTCCGTTGCACACGGGTTTATTATATACTGGAAACAAGCAACGAAAGGGTGCATCAGATTTTATAGACAAAAGAAAGGAGGACGCTTATAGTGAGCTTAGCCGTAGGCAAACAAATCAAAAAATTTCGTCAAGAACGTCATTTATCTCAACAAGATTTAGCCGATCATTTAATGATTTCACGTCAGACGATTTCAAAATGGGAGTTAGGGAAAAGTTTACCTGACTTAGAAAATGTGATTCGATTAGCTGAATATTTTGATGTGAGCGTAGATGTTTTGATCGGCTATAAAAAATCGGGATTCTTAACGTCATTGTTTCAAGGACGAAAAGGAAAGGAACTGACCAAAATGGCAAAAGATATCGAACAAAACAAAACTGCTTTTTACAGTGCATATGCTAAGGAAATCGATTCTTTATTCACAGAAGGAAAACGAGTCAACACCTTCCTAAAATTGGATGAAGCGATGTATCCTGAGGTGACCTTTTCAAGATGGGCGGGGAATGCTAATTGTCTTTGCAGTGTGAGCAAAGGCGAAGTTACGATCGATCAAATCGGACGCTTTATAGGACTAGTCAATCTGCCTATTGAAAAACGAATCGCTGAGTTTCCTATAACGGACATTAAAGAAATCACTATCCACTTTGCGAAATATTATCGTCATCTCGGCGGTGACTTCATGACATTGATCGATTTAGTAACAGAGGAAAACGTTTATTTTTTCTGGGTAAATTCATTGAAAGCAGCGCATGCTATCTATCATTACCCACCATTTTCTTCAACAAAGATTCAAGTGATGGAGGACTTTGAAGCGGCTCTAGCACTTGCAGATGAACAAGCAGCGTTTGAAGCATTACGTGAACAAGAAGCACTCATTCCACTATTTTACGGACAACAGCAGTGAAAGGCTATTATCAGATGAAAAAAAAATACACCTACCATACAAACAGAGCGTTTGATTTTAAGAAAATTTACGGAAGCAGATGTAGCTGATCTGTTTGCAATTTATAGCGATCAAGCAGTCAATACGTACTTGCCGTGGTTTCCATTAGCTACGTTGGAAGAAGCAAACACCTTTTATGATACGAATTATCGTCAGGCGTACCAAAAGCAGCAAGGCTATCGCTATGCAATTTGTTTAAAGGCGTATGATCAGCCGATCGGTTATGTAAATGTGAGCCTGGATGACAGTTATGATTTTGGCTATGGGTTGCGAAAAGAGTTTTGGCATAAAGGGATTGTGACAGAAGCAGGCCAAGCAGTGATCGAACAACTTAGAAAAGATGGAATTCCTTATATAACCGCAACTCATGACGTTGCTAATCCCCGCAGTGGTGAAGTGATGAAACGGTTAGGAATGACCTATCAGTATTCCTATGAAGAACAATGGCAGCCAAAGAATCGACTAGTAACATTCAAAATGTATCAGCTTAATCTTGATGAATATCAGGAACGCGTATACCAAAAGTACTGGACTTGTTCCTCTGTGCATTTTGTTGAAGAAAGTCTGTAAAACGGAAAAAATCAAAAAAAAAACGTAGAAATGCTTTATACGCATCTCTACGTTTTTTTCTAATATAGGACTTTTTATACAGAGAAAATTCAGACTTTGTACTGATAAAATGTAAATAATGCTTTGCTATACTTGAGGAAAGAAGTGAAAAAAAGGATGTGGGGGTGAAAAAGATCGAACAGACAATCAAAAAAACACGGGAAATGACTGCTGGAATCGATGTGATCAAATATGCTGCGGCGGTCTTAGTGATTTGTTTTCATTGTGAACGTGTATTTCAAGAGCCAGAACTGAATTTTTTATTCAAGAATGTGTTATGTCGAATTGCTGTTCCTTTCTTTTTGATCTCTACCAGCTACTTTGTGCGTAGAGGACAAACAAGCTCAAAGGGATATACGAAGCATTATGTGAGGTCCCTGATAAAATCTTATTTATTTTGGAGCTTGATTTATTTGCCGATCGGCTTTATATGGATTCAGCAAAGCTATTCTCTGAGCCCTAGTTTATATCCAGTCGCTTTGATCGTTGGACTTTTTTATACAGGAACATACTACCATCTCTGGTATATTCCAGCAGCTATTTTTGCCATTATTATGGTTCAATGGTTAGTGAAACGAGTAGGTTATCCATTTTTGTTGGGTTTAGCAGGGTTATTATATAGTTTTGGTTCATTGGAAACGTATTATGGCTATATTGGAAACGGGCAGCTTAAAGCCTTTTTTGATCGGTATTTACAACTATTTA
This sequence comes from Enterococcus sp. 9D6_DIV0238, assembly GCF_002174455.2. Taxonomy (NCBI): domain Bacteria; kingdom Bacillati; phylum Bacillota; class Bacilli; order Lactobacillales; family Enterococcaceae; genus Enterococcus; species Candidatus Enterococcus dunnyi. The sequence continues at coordinate 1,544,406 of NZ_CP147246.1, read as the reverse complement.
TCACAACAAGAAATGGCTTGTTCTTCGCATTGATTTTTGTTACGATCGGCTTTTTTATCTGGGATTATAAAGAGAAGCTTGTGAAGTATGAGAAGTTTAGTGATCGCTTACTTTTGATTGCCGCTTGTCTTTTACTGACAGAAGGAGTAGTCGTTTATCAAAATATTGGGATCGATAAGAACTTTTTGTTTAGCCTGATACCATTTACTGGACTGCTTTTTTGGAAGAGTTTATCCATTGAAGTGAGCAAGCAGTTAAATGTCAGACGCTTGCGGGAGTTGGGAAAATTTTATTTCTTTATCCATCCTCTATGTATTTTATGGGCGGGAAGTCTTGTAAAGAATCATGAATTTTTTAACAATAATTGGGCGCAGTTGATCACTGTGCTTGTGATGACGCATATTTTAAGTTCTTTGATCATTTCGATGATCGAATATCCGCCGATGGCTTATGTTGAATTATGGCGCAGAATAAAATTAACACACTTTACTCTAGTAGCATAAAAGAAAGAGAGCAGAGAAATCACTTGTTGAGTGGTATTCTGTGCTCTTTTTCCATGTAAGAGCGAATAAACGGTGAAAAAATTAAGTTAGGTGAACGCCTTTATCGACGTAAATAATATCGCCTACGATACCAGCGGCAAGTTCACTGACTAGAAAAGCACACGTATTTCCTACTTCTTCGATCGTTACGCCGGCTTTATCAGGTGTGCGGTCTTCTGATAGCTTGATCAACTGATCGTAATCTTTGACACCTGTTACAGCTAGCGTCTTGATTGCTCCAGCGGAAATCCCATTGACACGAATTTTATCTGCGGCAAATTCATAAGCTAAATATTTTACAGCAGTCTCTAAAGAAGCTTTAGCGATACCCATCATATTATAGTTTGGAATCGCTCTTTCAGAGCCTAAATAAGTCATTGTTACGATGCCAGAGCCTGGATTTAGCATGGGTTTTGCATAGTGAGCCACCGCTAATAATGAATAGCTGCTGATATCTTGTGCCAATAAATACCCGGAACGACTGATGTCACTGACGTTTCCGTCTAGTTCTTCTTTGTTGGCAAAAGCGATAGCATGAACTAAACCGTCGATTTTATCGTATTTTTCTTGGATCGTTTTGAATGCTTGCGCAATCGATTCGTCAGAAGCAACATCACATTCTACAAGTAAATCAGTTGGCTCTGCTAATTTTAGTAGTTGTTTTTTCATGCGCTCGTTTTGATAAGTATAGATAACGTCGGCGCCTTGCTCTTTTAATGCTTTCGCACAGCCCCAGGCAATACTTTTTTTGTTTGCGACACCCATTACGACGACTTTCTTATCTTTTAGAAACATATTGTTTTTTCCCCTTTAATAATTATTTTAGTGTGTGAAAAATAGTTTAACAACTTAATAAAATCTCAACATCTGATTTTATTTAGGTTGACGGATAAAAATGCAACTGGTATTATCTGTGTGAGAATGATAATATAATTCTCTAATTGATAATCACAACCAAACAGACATTTTATCGATGTCTGAATTATTAACTAAAATACTTTGAAAGTCAAACTATTTTACTTAATTTTAAACAAAAAAGTATTGGTTAAGCAAGTTTTTTTTAATTTGAACATCAAAATATCGATGGAGGTGCAAGATGAAGCGCGTAGTTATAACAGGGATGGGAGCAGTGACTCCTTTAGGAAATACGGTCAAAGAATATTGGCAAAATCTAGTCAACGGCAAGTTAGGGATCGGAAAAATCACTAAATTTGATTCAGAGGATACCGGTGTTGCTTTAGCTGGAGAAGTGAAAGAGTTTGATCCAAGTAACGTGCTCGATCGCAAGGAGCAAAAACGAATGGACCTATTCTCTCAATATGGATTGGTTGCAGCTTTGGAAGCATGGGAAATGAGTGGCTTGACTTACGATTCAATCGATCCTAAGCGGTTTGGCGTAATCGTCGGCAGCGGGATAGGCGGGATGACGACCTTGCAGGATCAGGTTCGGGTAATGGACAAAAAAGGAGCAAAGAGAGTAACACCGTTTTTCGTTCCAATGGTCATCGCTAATATGGCTTCAGGAAATATTTCGATCAAATTAGGGGCAAAAGGCCCCTCACAAACGATCGTAACGGCTTGTGCATCTGCAACAAATGCAATCGGTGAAGCATTCCGTACGATCAAATATGGCTTAGCTGATGTTATGATCACAGGTGGAACTGAAGCGACGATTTGTGAAATCGGTATTGCTGGTTTTGCGGCGTTGAGTGCGTTGAATACAACAGATGATCCAGCGCGGGCTTCGATCCCGTTTGATAAAGAAAGACATGGTTTTGTCATGGGTGAAGGTGCAGGTATGTTGATGCTGGAAGAGCTGGAGCATGCAAAAAAACGAGGAGCAGTGATTTTAGGTGAAGTTGTCGGCTATGGCAGTAATTGTGATGCCAGCCATATGACAGCACCATTGAAAGATGGTAGTGGCGCTGCTGATGCTATTGAACTAGCACTGGCAGAAGCTCAAATCGATGCGTCATCTGTAGGTTATATCAACGCACATGGAACATCGACACCGGCAAATGATGCAGCAGAAACAGCTGCTATCAAACGTGTCTTTGGCGATAAAGCGTATCATATTCCAATTTCCAGCACAAAAAGTATGACAGGACACTTATTAGGAGCTGCTGGCGGAATCGAAGCAATCGCTTGTGTGAAAACTTTGCAGGAAGGCATCGCTCATCCGACAACAGGATACAAAACAGCTGATCCGGAATGTGATTTAGATTACCTAACAGATGGTTCACGCGCTGTTCAAGCAGAATATGCTATCAGTAATTCATTTGGCTTTGGTGGACATAATGGTGTTATTTGTATGAAGAAATGGGAGGAAGACGAACAATGACAAGAATCATGAATGCAACTGAAATTATGGAAATGATCCCAAATCGCTACCCAATTTGTTTTATCGATTATGTGGATGAAATTATTCCAGAGAAAAAAATCATCGCAACGAAAAATGTGACGATCAATGAAGAATTTTTCCAAGGACATTTCCCTGGTAACCCAACAATGCCAGGTGTTTTGATCATCGAAGCATTAGCACAAGTAGGATCGATCTTGATTCTAAAAATGGAACAATTCCAAGGTGAAACAGCGTACATCGGTGGAATCAATAAAGCAAAATTCCGTCAAAAAGTTGTGCCGGGCGATGTGTTGAAGCTGCACTTTGAAATCGTGAAAATCAGAGATTATGTAGGAATCGGAAAAGCGACCGCATATGTAGAGGACAAAAAAGTTTGTGAATGTGAATTGACATTCATCGTAGGTAGATAATTAGCGAAGTAGTAGAAAAAGATACTCGTTTTTAAAAGGACTGAGTCGTAGCTCGTAGAGTTATGTCTCAGTCCTTTTTTCAGCGATGAAGCTCGTATAATTTTAAAGCTAGCTGTAAAGCAAAGGTATTTTTTTCTTGCTCCAAATCGACAGGTAAAAGACTTTTGATCTTATCGATTCGATATAAGAGTGTATTTCGATGGATAAACAATGCTCTAGAAGTCGTTGCGATATTTAAATGATGAGCCAAATAAGCTTTTAGAGTTGGTGTGAAGCTTGTATTATTTTTTTGATCATAAGCTAATAAAGGCTGCAGATAATGGGTATAGAATTTTTTTCCCTGTTCTTTTGAAATAGAATCCACTAAAAAAGAATCAAAATAGAAATCGTTGAAAAAATAGATTTTCTCTTCTTTTTCGTCATCCTCAAGTAAGTGGATGACTTTTTTTGCTTCCTCAAAACTTTGAGAAAGTTCTAAAATCGGCAAAGTTGAACCGATAGTACAAAAAATGGTTTGCTCTGTTTTGCCCAGTTGCTCCAAATATATTCGAATTCTTTCTGCTGTATCAGAGACTTCATTATACGTTTTGACAGTGCTAAGGATCGGTTCTGTTCCTAAAAGCATGACAAGCTGATTTTTTCGGCTGAAAACATGCAGGTTTGGAAAACGATTGGCTATATAAGTGGTCAGAGAAGAAAGCACGCTTTTCATTAGTCGATCTTCTGTCTGCTTTTTCTGGATCAATGAGGTTCCTTGATTCTCGATCGTTTGGATCGAAAAGATCAAAACAGTGTAGTTTAAAGCTGGATCAAGCGTTGAATCGTAGGCTGCTAATGTATCCAAATCTTTGATTTGACCAGATAATAGCTGATCGAAAAAGTCTCGTCGAATTCTATTTTCTGTCCGTTCGATTTCAAATAGCCGCATTTGCTCTAATGCAAAAGCCATCGACCCATTTTCTAAAGCAACATAATCAAGATCGGTCAGTGCTTCATCAATTTGACAAACAAGAATAAATCCATAGTGGATCGTATCAAAATAGACAGGCATGATGACCCAAGCGTATTCTGTCCCGTTAAACAGTGTTGATCTTGTAAAGGGTTTTTGAATTCGTTCAAAATTAGTTGGTAAATCGGAGAAGATCGTGATAGGAAAGCTAAAGCTGTCACCTGTTTTTCTAAGTGTTTCTTTGATAATGGGTACTTTTTGATCGCTGACAGCTATAACAGTCCAATCTATATCGACCAAAACGGTTGGGTTATGAACCATTTGAGCCAGACCAGCGGCAATTTTTTTCATTCCTCCGCCATGCAAAGAAATTTCAAAAAACTGTGAGTGAATATCCAGAGAAGCTTGATTTAATTCGTTCACGCGTCCGGAAATTTCTGCCATGACGATGTTCATGATTTTTGAAAACGCGATCCCATAAGGAATTTCAATAAGAGGCAAAGATAATTCATCAGCAAGCGCTCGCATTGATTCAGGGATTCCTTTTAAATAAATATGAGGTTTAATGCAAATTGCCGAACAGTTGATTTCCTTGAAGCGCTGAATAAATCTACGCTGTGTCTCTATATTTTCACTAAAAAAGTAACCAGAGGTAATCAAGAGTTCGCCAGCAGATAACCAGTCAGAAGCATCTGGATTGTCTAAAATGTTGACACCGGTGATTTTATTTTCAAGTCCTTTTTCTCCAGCAACTAAATTGAATGTCTTGAATTGAGGTAATGCTAAGAAATTTTTGACGGTTAACACGAAGACACCTACTTTCATTATCTAAGAATGACTAGTTTAACTATACGGTACTTAGTTAAAGTATACAACTTTAAGCGATGATATTCAGATGATTTGCCTGTTTTTGAAAAGGCTTACTTCGTGTAAATTTAATCATGTAAAGAAGAGTTATTCAAGGAGGTGGAAAAGATGCGAACGTATAAAAGTCTTTCTATTGCTCAATACTTTCTATCAGAGCTTCAAGAAAAGCAATGGACCGGAACGATCCATAGTACATTTGCACGGACAATAAATATTATTGATGGTTCTGGTACATTATATACGATTGCCACAGCTGAATTGGATGATGCACCAAATACGATACGTGTCGCTGATTTTTTTTACGACCAGCTACAAATACCTTTGAATACACCTGTTTTTGTACAGCATGACCAGTTGATCATTGAGGATGTTGCTGCGATAGAGATAGACGAGGTAGAGAAGTGGAAATACCCGGAAATTTTCTTTCCTTCAAAAAAGGCTTACCAAGAGCTAGAGCGCCGCATTCAAAAGGTCGATCAGTGGTTAGGGCAAATCGATAGTAAGGGTGGCTATTTATTGAATCATACTCAGACTACAGCTTATGAAAAAATGATGCATACGATGCTTCGGAAGGAAACGGGTCATCTGCTTAACTATTTAAAAGAGAAACAGCTGTTTCAAGCAATGACGCAATTAAACCGAGTAATTGGGTTAGGACCGGGATTGACCCCTTCAGGCGATGACTTTTTAGTTGGATTGGCACTTATTTTTACCACAACCGATTATCCGTATCATTCATTGAAACAATGGCTGATCAATTGTCGTCAAGAGTTGAAAAAGCGAACGAATGTCATTAGTTTTTCTACACTTGATTGGGCAATCAAAGGTGAGGCGCGCGAGCGCTTGGGTGTTTTCTTAAATGAATTATTTTATGGTGAGGATGAAACGTTACTCAAAGAAAAAATGCTGCAAGTTTTAGCTATCGGCTCGACTTCTGGTGGAGATATCCTTTCAGGAATGTTGGCAGGAGTGGAGTTTACGTTGGAAAAACAGAGATAGACGGGGGGATTGCTGAGAAACACAGTGAATAAAATGAACTGATGTTGAACAGTACAAGACTTTCAAAGAAAGTGTTGATCATTTGTATTATCTAGTTGCACAAATCAATCCTTAGGAAAATAGATAAATCGTCAATGAGACAAAAAACGTCTCAAAGTCAATTTCCTAATTTTCTACAGGATTAAACGATTTGTTCCGCATTTATCGTTATCCAGCTGCACAGGCTAGCCTTTCGGGAAAAAGATAAAAATAGAGTGAGGCAGAAAGCGCCTCAATCGATTTTTCCTATTTTCCAGTCAAGGCTAAACGACCTGTTCCGCTTTTGCTGAGAAACACAGTGAATAAAATGAACCGATGTTGAACAGTACAAGACTTTCGTAAGAAAGTGTTGATCATTTGTATTATCCAGCTGCACAGGTCAGCCTTTCGGGAAAAAGATAAAAATAGAGTGAGGCAGAAAGCGCCTCAATCGATTTTTCCTATTTTCCAGTCAAGGTTGAACGAGCCTGTTCCGCTTTTAATGTTATCCAGCTGCACAGGTCAGCCTTTCGGGAAAAAGATAAAAATGAATTGCGGCAAAAAGCACCACATTTCATTTTTCCTATTTTCCAGTCAAGGCTAGACGAGCCTGTTCCGCTTTTAAATTAAGGAGGAATTTTTATGTCAATCAGTATCAAGATTCAACCGAATACCTATATTGATTCTGTTTCGTTGATGGCTTTGTCTACTAGAGCGAATCAATTGACGGGTGTAGATCAGGCAATCATTGCAATGGCTACAGAGATGAATAAAGAAGTGATGAAAAATGTTGGTTTGTTTACAACGGAGATTGAACAGGCACAGACGAGCGATTTGGTGATTGCTGTTGAAGCAGATAATTCAATGGATTCAGAAGAGCTGTTCAAAGAAATCGAACAGTTGATGACAGAGAAAAAGGAAAAAGGTACTAGTCGATCTGCTGAGCAGTATACAACGATTGAGACAGCAAAAAAGGCGATACCTGAAGCTAATTTAGCCGTGATTTCAGTCAATGGTCAGTATGCAGCTAGAGAAGCTAGAAAAGCATTGGCGAATGATCTACACGTTATGATGTTTAGTGATAACGTAAGTGTGCAAGAAGAAATTCAATTGAAAGATTTAGCTCATGAAAAAGGCTTGCTGATGATGGGACCTGATTGTGGGACAGCGATCATCAATAATGTAGGACTCTGCTTTGCGAATAAAGTGCGTAAGGGCAGTATTGGTATCGTTGGGGCTTCCGGCACTGGAAGTCAGGAAATCAGCGTCCGCATCCACGAGTTTGGCGAAGGTGTTTCACAATTGATCGGAACCGGTGGACGAGATTTAAGTGAGGCAGTCGGTGGGCGAATGATGCTGGATGCGATCGATGCGTTAGAGGCAGATCCGGATACAAAGGTGATCGTATTGATTTCTAAGCCGCCTGCAAAAATAGTCGAAGAAAAAATTTTGGCACGAGTTAGACAATCAACAAAGCCAGTGGTCATTTGGTTTATTGGCAGTGAGCCACGTCCGAATGAAGAAGGGATTTATTTTGAGAAAATGTCTAAAGCTGCAGCATTAAGAGCGGTCACTCTTGCTGGGATCGATAAAAATAGTCTAGATGTTCATCCATTGAATCTCCCATTGATCGATGAGGTTCGGGCAAAATTAAATCCAGAGCAACGCTACATTCGCGGTTTATTTACTGGCGGAACCCTTTGTGATGAAGCCATGTTTACCGCAAAAGAACGTTTTTCAGATGTTTACAGCAATATCGCAACGGATGCTGAGCACCTACTTCATTTTGGTGAACCTAGTCAGGCCCATACATTTATCGATTTTGGCGCAGATGAGTTTACAAACGGCAAGCCGCATCCAATGATCGATCCATCAAACCGAATCGCTCGTTTTGTTGAAGAAGCGGTCGATCCAGCAGTTGGGGTTATCTTGATGGACTTTGTTCTAGGATATGGCTCACATGCTGATCCAGTCGGTGTAATGGTACCTTATATGAAAGAAGCAAAAGAAAAAGCAGCAGCAGAAGGCCGTCATTTAGAAATCATTGGTTATGTGCTGGGAACAGATTTAGATAAACAGGATATCAATGAACAAGTCGAAAAATTGACAGCAATTGGTGCAACATATGCCAGCAGCAGTCAAAATGCCGGATTGTTGGCAAGAGAATTTGTCGTGAAAGGGGCAGAATGACCATGAGTAAAATTACTGAGCTATTTCAAGAAGAGCCTGTGATCATTGATTTAGGGATCGAAGCATTTCAAGAGGAGTTGACTGAGCAGCACGTAGAGGCTAACTATCTAAATTGGGCACCTCCTGGTCAAGGAAAAGCCACTATCTTGGCGGCGCTAGAAAAAATCGAAACACCCGAAAATCTCGAAAAAATCAAAAGGGCCAATGAAGAAGCTGTGAATCGAATCATTTCTTCACAAATTTCATTGATAGGGTATGATCAAGCAATCAATGTTGTACCAGGAATGACGAAGAATATGATTTTACATGCTGGACCGCCCATTACTTGGGAAAAAATGAATGGTCCGATGAAAGGTGCGGTCAAAGGTGCGCTAGTCTTTGAAGGTTTAGCAAAAGATTTAGACGATGCCGAACGTGTGGCAGCTTCTGGTGAAATCATTTTTTCTCCTTGTCATGAGCACCAATGTGTAGGCTCGATGGCTGGCGTGACTTCTGCTTCTATGTACATGCATATTGTTGAAAATAAAACGTACGGAAATTTAGCGTTCACTAATTTAAGTGAACAAATGTCTAAAATTTTACGGATGGGTGCCAATGACGAAAGTGTGATCGAACGTCTGATTTGGATGAGAGATACATTTGGTCCGATCTTAAGAGATGCGATGAAGTTGTGTAAGGAAGGAATCGATTTGAAATTGATGCTGGCACAAGCATTGCATATGGGCGATGAATGCCATAATCGTAATAATGCTGGAACAACATTGTTGATTCAAGCATTGACGCCGTATATTATTCAAACAGATCATACGATCGAAGAAATGAAGGAAGTGTTCGATTTTGTTGCCAGCAGTGATTATTTCTCAGGTCCAACGTGGATGGCAATGTGTAAAGCTGCCTTGGATTCTGCTGTCGGTATTCCTTACAGCACAGTAGTAACGACGATGGCTCGAAATGGAACAGAATTTGGGATTCATATTAGTGGAATCGAAGGGAATCCATGGTTTGTAGGCCCTTCTCAAAAAGTGATCGGTCCGATGTTTGCCGGCTATAAACCAGAAGATGCTGGGTTGGATATTGGCGATAGTGCTATCACAGAAACTTATGGTATCGGCGGCTTTGCGATGGCGGCAGCTCCAGCGATCGTAGCCTTAGTTGGTGGAACGATCGAAGATGCATTACGTTTTTCTGTTGAGATGCAGGGAATCACAACCGCTGAAAATCCTAACATTACAATTCCAACACTTGATTTTATGGGCGTTCCTTCCGGCATCGACAGCCTAAAAGTGATCCAAACCAACACTTTGCCGATCATCAATACAGCAATTGCTCATAAAGAAGCAGGAATCGGAATGATCGGTGCGGGTATCACACATCCGCCAATGGAAGCATTTGAAAAAGCGATCATCGCGTTTAGTGAACAATTATAAAACCGAAAGGAGTGAGCAAAATGGATGTGGTAAAAACAGACCGTTCTTTACTTGAAGCGATCTCCGCTGCTGAAATTGAACGTGTGCATGAATTGCTTAAAGAAGGAGCAGAAGTCTCTATGACGGATGAAGCAGGACGATCCCCTTTGATGATGGCTGTTCAGCAAAATAATCTAGCGCTAGTAAAGGAATTACTTCGTTTCCATGCGGATGTGAATCAAAAAGATAATACCAGCCTTTCGCCGTTCATTTGTGCAGCAGCGAATGGATTTGATGACATTGTTTATGAATTGCTTCAAGCAGGAGCAGATTTACCATCAGTGAATCGTTTTGGCGGGACAGCCTTGCTTCCTTCTAGTGAAAAAGGTTATCTGAAAACCGTTCAGCTCTGTCTAGCAGCAGGAGTACCAGTCGATCATGTCAATCGATTGAGTTGGTCAGCGTTATTAGAAGCGACGATTTTAGGAGATGGTGGACGCTTATATCGCGATGTTATTCGAGAACTAGTTCAGCATCAGGCGGATGTGAGCCAAACAGATGATTCAGGAAAAAATGCCCTTGACTACGCAAGGGAGTCAGGAAACGAGCAACTAATTGCGATTCTCGAAAAAAAAGAAGTCGAAGCACCGTTTTTCCAAAGAGTTCGCAGTCTTTTAAGAGAAGATGCCGTTATACAAGTTTTAGATTTACTTGAAAAACAAAATCAGACGAATATAGATGTGCTCTATTATTTAGGGTACACTCATCAACGGTCAAAAGATTACCAGAAAGCAATCGGATATTATAAAAAAGGCTGGCAGCAGGAGGCGGAGTTTGCTTTTTATCTAGCCAATACATTTCGTATGATGGGAGAAACAGAACAAGCATTAAAAGTATACGATCAAGCAATCAAAACGGATCAAGGATTCTTTTATCGCTACCACAAATCAAATTTTTTAAGAGAATTAGGACGTCATGAAGCAGCGGTCGAATTGATGGATGATTTATTAAAAGACTATCCAGATCGAGTGGATTTTTATTTTCACAAAGCAAACAGCTTGCGCAGTCTAAATCGCCATCAAGAAGCGATCGAAGCGATGGACAAAGCCATTCAGTTAAACCCAGACAACCCATTATTTTCAGAGCACAAAACACAGTCACTTCAATTTCTAAAAAACTAAAGAAACGTATTGGAGGAAAAGACAATGGAATCAGTAGAGAAACAAACGATCGACACTGCACCTACCTATTCTGCAGAATTACTGCCAAAAACAGGAGCCGACAAAAACTGGGGCATTTTTAATTATGTCACATTATGGATGGGTGCCGTTCACAATATACTTTCTTATATGACAGTCGCGGGATTTTTCCTACTTGGATTAAATACGAAGCAAGTCTTAGCTGCCGTAATGTTATCTGCTGTGATCGTTTCTGTATTTTATGTGTTGAATGGTGTTGCCTCTGCTAAATATGGATTGCCGTTTCCTATACTGCTGCGTTCTGTATTTGGCGTAAAAGGTGCGATCATCCCATCCTTATGTAGAGGCTTGATTGCGGGTGTTGTTTTCTTTGGCACGCAAAGTGTGGTAAGTGCCCAATCGCTGGATGTTTTGTTCAGTCGAATCATTCCTAATTATATGAATATTGGTGGCGGGATGACGATTTTAGGGATGCCGGCGCCAACGATGCTGAGCTATCTGATCATTTGGTGTGTAACTGTTGCTTTATTTTTAGGAGGAACAAAAGTTTTGGATAAATTTGGCAATTGGTCTTCACCGATCGTCTATGTCTTTATCGTTGGAGCAGCGATTTGGACGATTCAAATTGCCGGTGGTTTTGGTCCAATCTTAGCTTACACACCAGCTAACGCGACGAATAGTCCGATCGTATTTATTGCCTGTGTGAGTGCTTTAGTGTCAAATTGGGCTGGTCCGATCGTAAATATCGGTGACTTTACTCAAAAAGCAAAAACACCAAAAGCGATGATCATCGGTTTACCATTAGGCTTTATCTTGTCTTATATATTATTTGCTATCACATGTGTGGGTCTGATCGCAGGAACGCAAATCGCATTTGGTGAACCGATTTTCAATATCGTAAATGCCTTTGATAAAATCAATAATACGTTTGCTGTTTTCGTTTTGATTCTAGCACTAAATATGGGCGCGTTAGCATTCGTTGTATTTGGGAATTTATTTCCAGCGGGGCTGCAGATGTCATCATTGTTTCCAAAAGTCTTGGATGTCAAAAAGGCTGGTGTATTGACTGCGATTATTGGTACAATGATCTTACCTTGGAAGTTGGTAGAAAATGCATCGACGTTATTCTATTTCTACAGTTTCATCGGCTCTATGTTTGGCCCAATTGCAGGAATCATGCTCGCCAGCTTTTATATTGAGCATAAACAAGTGATCGATTTAGAGAATATCTATGTAGAAGACGGCGATATGGGTGAGTTCAAATCAGGATATAATAAGAAAGCGATGATGACTTTAGGGATCAGTTTTGTCATAACGATGTCCGGCGCTTTTTTGCAATCGGTTCCATTTTTAAAGACGATCAATGACTTTGCTTTCTTCTCAGGATTGATCTTTTCATTTGTCGTCTATAGCGTGTTAAGTAAAGTCATGAAACAAACGAATTAGTATTGGAGGAGAAAATGATGAATTTTATGAAGCTGGCAGCAGAAGCTACTGTTTCAGGGATGGAAAAGAAATATGGTGGGCCGTTTGGTGCTACATTAGTTCGAAATGGAGAAGTGATCGTATCAGTCAGTAATACGATGATGAAAGATAAAGATCCATCTGCACACGCGGAAATGATTGCTGTGCGGGAAGCTTGTAAAAAGCTGGATACGATGGATTTATCTGATTGTGAAATCTACGCAACTTGTGAACCTTGCCCTATGTGTGTCGGTGCGATCATGTGGGCGGGGATCAAAACAGTCTATTATTCAAATACAAGAGAAGATGCTGCAAAACATGGTTTTTCAGATATGCATTTACGACATTATTTAGATGGATCAGATCAAACACCGCTTTCAATGATCCATACAGGCAGCTGTCCTGAATGTGATGAATTGTGGCAAACTTTTGATCAAATTTCTAAAAAATCAGAATAAATATGGTCATTTGAAAGAGCTGGTTGCTAAGAGACGATCGGCTCTTTTGTGTTGAATGAGAAAATAGGCAGATTTTTTCTATATTTAAAATGTAATCCTATTATTAATGAAAAAAATACCCCTCTTTTTGTGTTAAACTAGTGGTAACTAATAAAAAGGAGAAAATTATGGGGATCAATAGTAGTTTATCGATCCCTGGTGGTGTATCTGCACAAATCAGTAAAGCAGCAAGCGGATTGTCTTCAGTCAATGCGGTAATGTCTATGGCAGAGCGCACGTCTGTCAGTGGCAACACGAACGCAAAGAATAGCTTAACAAGCGTACATAGTAGAGGGCAACGATTATCGAATGCAATCGCTCGTGATGGAAATAATATTCATTCCGTGGCTAAAGAATTTGCGGCAATCGATCAAAAGATAAATGCCAGTATGACAAACCTCTTTAACTGAGTAACGTTCAAATGAAACAGGTAAATAGAGAAGCGATGATCCAACTGGAACTCGCACAACTGGATTTAGAACAAGAAAGCAATCAAAGAGAACTGAGAAAGCTGGCTGAAGCTGAATATGACTATGGTGAGATCCAAAACTTGGAACAGCGATTTTACCAGAAATTGATGGAAGCGAATCAAGGGGCAGAAAAGCAACATTACTTTGTCGAGTTAGAAGCTGAAGCACGCTCACTACAACAAAAGCAACGCCTGCAAGTCGAGGGACGATCAGAAGAACTTTTAACAGAACATAAGAATCTCGCTGATAAAGAAAATCAACTGTATTTGGAAAGAAAGCAGTTGCTTGATCAGGAAGTGGGGGCGGACGAATGGGAGTAGATTTTTTTGTTGGCGAAGTCAACAGTCAAAGTGCTGCTGCGAAACAGATGGCCGCTCAGTATGTCCAGTTTAGTGGTGTTCTAAAAGATAGTGTCAGCCATTTTATGAGTGCGCCTTTATCCGGTAAAACGTATGATTCTGCGAAGAAATATTTTTCTGCAGTTTATCCAACCTTAGCCAGTGGATTTATCCTGGTGTGTGAAGCATTGATTGAAGCACACAGTAAGTTTCCGGAAGAGTTTCAATCACAAGTCGATACCTGCGATGTGATCGAGGAGCAACTGAAGGCAGTGATCGCACAAGGCAATTTGACCTTACAAAGTATGGCTCAACGAATGGATAAAGAGAAAGAACCCAATCAAGGATTGGAACAACGCTACATGCATGTACAGGCAGCTATCAGAGAAAGTGAAGAAAAGCTTCAGAAGCTCTATGCTTTTCATGCCAGTTCCCCAGGTCTTTTCGCTGATTTTGAAGCACAGTTGGCCAACTTTGATGCTGGATTAACTGAAGTCGAAAAAGGTGCTGCATGGAATGCTGCTTCCGGAACATTTGATCTAGGAAGAATGAATATGTCTTGGGCAAAGCCAATCAGCCGTGCTTGGGAGAAGAGACAGAAAAAGATCGAAGCAAAAACTAAGGACATTGAACTTGAAAATGAGAAAATCGGGTACCAGTTTGATGAATCAGGCAACTTGATCGGTGTCTTCGTTAACGGCGAGTTTGATCCAAAGCGCACACGGGAAATACAAGGTATGATCCAGTTACAAGATATACAAGGGTTAAAAGGTCTTGGATCAGGCTTTCTTGATCAATGGGCAAATAACAATGGCAAATCGATTTTAAATGAATTGTTCGGTGAGCGACAGGTTAATCCTCATTTATCTAATACAAGCGGTTATGCCAACGGCCAGATGTTGGCAGACTTATTCTCACTTGCTCAAGGTGGTGCGGAGTTTGTAGGTGGATTTCTTTGGATGTTTGGCGGAACGGCAGGCAGCATAGCCACTTCACCCGTTACTGGAGGAGCAAGTGCAGCAGCTATACCAGCAATTAATACAAGCGGTTTGGCTATATCTGGGCATGGCGCTGGAGTATTGACAAGTGCATTTGGAAATCTGCATAATGGAAAGTATCAAGGAAACTCTAACGCAATCACAAACATGAAGGAATTTTTTGAAACAGAATTTGGATCTTCAATTAAAAATAAGGTTTCTAAAACTAAAAAGAATTATGATGGACAACAAGTTTATAAAGCTGATAAAAAGATATCGGAAAACCTTAGGAAGAACGATCAATTTTATTTAGATGGCCAGCATAAAGATCATTTAGAAGTATTTGATAAGCAAGGCAACTTCAGGTTTGTCTTAAATCTTGATGGATCTATAAATGGAGCAAAAACGGCGAAAGCTGCGAAGCAAGGGAGGAGAATTCCATGACACTTTCCAAAGATCTAGCGAAGGTCATTAGTGAGCTAAAAAGAATAAATGAGGTTTATGATAATACATTGTTTACAACCTCTAGTTTAGAGGAAGTAGATGAAAATTCAGCTAATTTGGAGTCTGAACTGAATAGACTTCCTGAAACATTGAATAAGCTTGAAAAGCACACAACCAAAGATGCCGAAGAATTAGTTGCCCTTTTTATGGAAGTATATGCTGACTTAACATATATTCTCGATAATGTCAGCGAAACAAAAGAATTTTTAGTTAGTAGCTTTTCGAATATGGAAGATGTATACAAAGAGGAAACAGGAAAAAGCTTTTGAGAGAAACACAAACTTTAAATCCTCACTGATTCTGTATTAGACTTTTGAGCCAATATTTTAGCAAATCGCCCCTCCTGCTTGTAGAATCATGATAAGTTATTCTGCAGACAGGAAGGTTTTTGTTTGGTCCAACAGACTCTAAAGAGATCGAGGAGATTATCAGGAAAATAGAAGCAAAGAACCAGGAGATCAAGATTGGAGAAATATTTCCAACAAACATAGTCCCTTTACTAGTCCGCACATCTGATCACGATATCGATGTTGAAGCAATGGCTTAGGGCTTTCATGGGTTCAAAAAGTCTCAATTATTTTAGAAAAAATACAAGCGATAGCGAAAGTTGATTCTATAACAAAAAATTTACTTATACTAAATACCCAAAGTATTTTCTCATAGCAGAACTGCCTATTCTAGTAGAATAACTGCGTTGAATCTGCTACAATAGTCTAGGAGTATAGTCGAGTCTCTAGTTTAATAGAGATAATCAATCTTAACAAAAGAAGGAGAACTATAAAATGATATCAGTAAGTGATCTTAAAGCAGGTATGACATTCGAACAAGACGGAAAATTGATCCGTGTAATGGAAGCTAGCCACCACAAACCAGGTAAAGGAAATACCGTTATGCGTATGAAGCTAAAAGACGTTCGTACAGGAGCAACGACAGATACAACGATGCGTCCAGATGATAAAGTCAAAAAAGCCTTTATCGAAAGTAAACCCGTACAATACCTATACAGCCAAGATGACACAGCGAACTTTATGGATTTAGAAACATATGAACAATATGAAATCCCAACAACTGTGATCGAAGATGAATTAAAATATCTTCTAGAAAACATGGAAGTAAAAATCCAATTCTACGGTACAGAAGTTATCGGTGTGACATTGCCAACAACCGTTGTTCTGCGTGTACAAGAAACACAACCATCGATCAAAGGTGCAACTGTTTCAGGTTCTGGTAAACCAGCCGTAATGGAAACAGGTTTAGTAGTCAACGTTCCTGATTTTATCGAAGCTGATGAATTATTAGAAATCAACACACAAGAAGGTACGTATTTGAAACGTGCGTCTAAATAAATTTGATTTTAGTGGATCAAAAATGATCATTCTCTAATTTGATTTTTTAAGCCTGGAAATAACGTAATGTTATGTTTCAGGTTTTTTTGTTGATGTTTGTAATCTTGACGATAAGGTGAAATGATGTAAACATGCTATAATAAAAAAGGAAGTTTATTTTTAGAAAGGGAGAAACTTATGTTCTTTTTATTAACCTTGTGTTTGGTGTTATTATTTACCAAACTAGCTGGTCATTTTTGTAATCGAATCGGCATACCTTCTGTTATCGGTGAATTGTTGGTCGGTATTTTGATTGGACCAGCTATTTTAGGATGGGTCAAACCAGATGAATTTATGCATTATTTTTCTGAGATAGGTGTTATTATTTTGATGTTTATTGCAGGCTTGGAAAGTGATTTGGAGCTTTTAAAAAAATATTGGCGGCCTGCTTTGGCTGTAGCGTTGATGGGTATTATTTTCCCAGCAGCTATGGGGTTTGGTGTAGGAGAGTTGTTTCAGTTTTCCGTTCAAAATGCGATTTTTCTAGGTGTACTTTTTAGTGCGACGTCTGTTAGTATTTCAGTTCAAGTGCTGAAGGATCTGAAAAAGATCGATACAGAAGAAGGTGCGACGATCCTTGGTGCAGCGGTGGTTGATGATATTGTCGTTGTTTTGATTTTAGGTATCATGTTGAGCTTGATGAATCGTTCAACACCTGATAGTAGCTTGCCGTTATGGGAAGTCTTACTGTTGAAAGTATTCTTTTTCATCGTTATTTTCGCGGCAAGTAAATGGCTAGTTCCTTGGTTGTTGAATTTAAGTGAAAAATTAGTTGCGATCGAAGCCGTATCAGCAATTTCATTAGTTGTTTGTCTAGGGTTTGCCTATTTTGCTGAAATGCTTGATATGGGTGCGATCATCGGTGCATTTTTTGCGGGAGTTGCGATTGCCCAAACAGATTATCGTAAACGGGTAGACGAAAAGCTGGAAACGATTGGGTATGCGGTATTCATTCCGATGTTTTTTGTGTCGATCGGGTTGAATATGACGTTTGCCGGAATGTCTAAACATTTCTTATTTATCGTTATTTTGACCATTGCAGCTGTACTGTCAAAATTATTAGGTGGCGCTTTGGGTGCAAGAGTAACTGGCTTTAAAGGAATTTCGACATTGATCATTGGTTCGGGGATGGTTTCTAGAGGAGAGATGGCATTGATAATAGCCCAAGTTGGTTTAACATCGAGCTTTCTTTCGGAAGAGTATTATTCATCCGTGATCATTGTGGTGATTGCCACTACGATCATCGCTCCGTTGCTGTTAAAAGCAACGATCATGAAACAAAATAAACAAATGATCGTTTAAAAAAATGAGATGAAGGCTGTTTAGATTTGAGCAATTGGAATAAAAATCGGCTAGTGCGCTGTTCATGTCGTGTGATTTTTGCGATATTGACGGATCTGACTTTGACAGTATCTATCAATAATTAGAGTCCGAACCAAAACTGTTTTAGTTTTGGTTCGGACTCTTTTCGTTTTAATGGACAGAGCCCATCAACTTTTTGATCGGATTTTTGCAAAGAATCAGGATGACTCCTGCAATCACAGCGACAATTCCGACGATCCCAAAATAAGCAGACTCGGTTTGTGGTGTGTAAAAACGTGCAATTTGTGCATTGATTGCCTGTGAGGCTGCATCAGCTAAAAGCCAAATGGCAACCGTTTGTGACTCGAAGGCTTTCGGCGCTAATTTTGTCGTGATCGATAGCCCTACAGGTGAAATACACATTTCTCCTACGATCATAATAAAGAAGCTGAAGAATAACCATAAGGGACTGACACGCCCTTCTGTTCCGTATAATAGCCCGGGAAGCATCAATAGTACAAATGAAAGACCCGCGAAGACTAAGCCTAATGAGAATTTTACTACGGTCGAAGGCTGTCTTTTTCCTAAACGTGTCCACAAAGCGACGAAAATAGGAGTCAAAACAACAACGAAAATTGGATTCAATGATTGGAACCAGCTTGGAGCGATCGAAAAACCAAATAATGTATCATGTGTTCGTTCGTTAGCGAATAAAGCTAAGATAGAAGAGCCTTGTTCTTCTAGTGACCAGAAAACGATCCCCGCTAAAAATAGTGGAATGTAGCCTAAAACACGTGGTTTTTCCTCATCAGTCACATCTTTTGATGTCAGCATTTTGATAAAGTAATATGCTGGAAGCAAAATACCGATGATACTAACGATATTGATGAAAAAAGCGATCGTTAAACGACCTAAGATAAAAGCGCCGCCGAAGATCAAAACAGCTACAACTACAGCAATCAGGAAAGAACGCATGAATTTTTTACGTTCATCAGCATCCATCGGATTTGTTGGTGCTAAGCCGATGTTCGATAAAGATTTTTTTCCTTGGAAGTGATATTGCAGCAAACCGAAGAACATCCCGAAAGCTGCTACAGAGAAACCAATATGATAATTATACGTTTGACCTAATGTTCCAACGACAAATGGTGCAATCAACGCACCGATATTGATGCCCATATAAAAAATAGAAAAACCAGCATCTCGTCTTGTGTCTGTTGTTGAGTAAAGATGACCGACCATACCGGAAACATTTGGTTTTAACATCCCTGTACCGATCACGATCAAAAGGATAGATAGAAATAATGCGGCAACCCCAAAAGGTGTCGCTAATACAATGTGACCGACCATAATAAATAATCCGCCGAAGAAAACTGTTTTTCTAGCTCCTAATACACGGTCAGAAATCCATCCGCCAACGATACTTGACATAAACACAAGTGAGCCATAAATCGACATGATCGCTAAGGCCATTTCTTTTGGTAAGCCGAGCCCGCCGTTTGCGACTGTATCATAAATATAGTAGAGTAAAATTGCCCGCATGCCATAATAACTAAATCTTTCCCACATCTCTGTAAAGAAAAGTGTCGATAGTCCTTTAGGTTGTCCTAGAAAAGATTTGTCTAGCTGCTGTTCATTCATAGAAAATAACCTCAATTCTTTTTAATATTCAGAAAATTTATGTAAGTTAGATTTTCTGAAAACTATCCATTCTACATTGTAAACCGTTACTCTTTTAATTTTCATAGATTTTCATGATTAACCTATAAAAAAAAAGTGTTTTTATATCATTTTATTTTCATAATATAGATTAAAAGATAGCGAATAAGTTAAATTAATGCAAAAGAAAGAACGTGATCAGTTGAAAGAAATGACAAAAAAACAACAAGAGTGGGCATCTTTAAAATATTTGATTCTATCAAAGTCACAAAATGATTATAATGCGATTCGAAAATTAGTGTCTGAAAAAGAGTGGAATGAAGAAAAAGAAGCCTTGTTTCAATCGTACCTTCAGCATGCACTGACGCTGCCTGATGATAAAGGAAGTAAATTGAATGCTTATCAGCACGTTTGGGGCTATTTTAAAAAACTGGCGACAGCTGAGGAACGAAAGACATACAGTAAGTTGCTGGATGATTTTTCTTTAGAGAATGATCAGCTTTGGCTATTTTTGAAAGAGTTGATTCTAACCTATGATGAACCTTATTTACGGAACTCAAAACTATTTTTCCCATAGAAAAAAGTGAGGATGAAATGCAATGTTACATATCCATCCTCACTTTTTTACTATTCTTTTGAAATATAAGTACTGATCGGTTTTTGATAATCCAACCAATCCTGTGCATCATTATTAAAATACTGAGCTAAGAGAAACCCTATATAAGGTCCTGTCGTCAAACCGGAGGAACCTAAACCGCTGGCAACGACGGCAGTCGGATCATCTGGCAGACAATTGAAAAACGGCGCGAAATCTGAGGTGTAAGCTCTAGTACCAACACGATAAGAGGAAGCATGCTCTTCAAAAAAAGTTGGAGAAGATAAAAAGGGTACTGATTTTTGTTTTAGCTGAATGAAAGCTTCTTTTGTTGGTGTCAAATCAAAGCCAGCGGTATTTTCATGTGTTGCACCGATCAAGATTTTTCCATTTTCAAAAGGAATCAAGTCACTCTCACCATCCAGCATAGCAACAGGCCAGTTTCCGCTATCTTTATACGGCGTTTCAAAGGACAGTAATTGTCCTTTCTGTGCTCGAATATCTGCTTTATAACCTAGTGGGGCTAATAAAGCAGATAAGCCGGGACCTGCGCAAATCGCAATTGCATCAAAAGCTTCTGGCTGATCTGCTTTGTCAATCAGCCAGTGATCTTTCTTACGATCTATTTTGACTGAGCCGGTGTGTAAGGTGATGTTTTTGCGTGCTGCGTGTTGCCGCATGATAGCTAAATAATTTGCTCCGTCCAATTTGCCGCCGCCTGAAATTGAAAGAGCGGGAAGCGCCTTTAACAAAGGCAATTTGGCAGTGACTTCTGCAGCGTCCAGTAATTGAATCTCACCGATTTCGGGAGCCTCTTGTTTGCGTTCTTCTGCTAATATCCTTAAGGGCTCCAATTCTCCGTCTTTACGTAGGATCAATGTTCCAGATTGTTGATAAACCGAGAGAGGTAAAGAAAAGTCTTGAATCAATTTAGGATAAAAGGCAGCCCCGTTTTTAGCTAAATGATACCATTTTTTGTTGCGCCGTTTTGATAACCAGGGAGAAATGATCCCTGCACTGGCTCTCGTTGCTTGGCCTGTTGGATCATCAAAAAGTGTTACATCATACTTTGTTAAATCAAGGTAATTGACAAGGGTCAAACCGATGATCCCGCCGCCGACAATAGCTAATTTTTTCATAATAGAACTCCTTCATAACATCAATAGACTATCTACTATTTTTATCTAAATACAGCTAAAATGCAAGACAAGTGAAAGAGATTATTTCTTTTTAAACGATGCTAACAAGTTTGCCGTATGAAGCAAAAGGCTTGTATAATCCGATTTTACCGCCTCACGTCCGCCGTACAGCTCTTTTTCATAGAGTTCTGTTAATCGATAGAAGCTTCCATGGCATTGAGGATAATTATTTTCTAATCGTTCAGCGAAACGAATCAAGGCTTCATTTTCTGATCGAGGTACAAGCTGTTCTGCTTTTTTTAATAACTTCAGATAGGCGCCGGTAAATTGTTTTGGATAAATAGCAAGATAGATTCTGAAAGAAAGGACAAAAAAATGTTTCTTCAAAAAATAACCTGTAATAAAAAGAATGATCAAGACGAGACCGACCAAGCCCTTCTTTAGTAGAGAGGGCGAGATGCCAGCATTTTTTTTATTTTTTTCTACTGCTGTAGCAGTTATTGTGCTGTTTTCAGTAGTCCGATTTTCTTCACTACTACTTAAAGGTGTGGCATCCGTTTCAACACTGCTAGATTCAACAGGAAGGGTTGAATTTTCTGTGAGTGTCGTTGAACGAACATTATTGGTAAATCCGGGAGTAGGTTCAAATGGGACCCAACCGTAGCCTTCAAAATAAACCTCCGGCCATGAATGCGCATCGCTGTTTCTGATCGTATAAACAGCCTTTTTTCCTGCAGTGTTTGTTGTCAATTCACCAGCACTAAACCCTTTTGCCCAGCGACTGGGGATATCGATCGAGCGAAGTAAAATAGTCATCGCACTGGAAAAATTATCGCAATAGCCGACTTTTGATTCAAAAAGAAAGGTATCCACATAATCCTTATCTTCTGGTGTATAGGAAGCATCCACTTTAGAGTAGCGATAACCGCCATTTGTTTTTAAGTAATCTTCGATTGCTTTCACTTTTCCATATAATGTTTCTTGATCTTCTGTTAAGGAAAGAGCCAATGTTTTTATTCGTTCCGGTAGCTTAACAGGCAGTTGTGTTGTTTGTAAATCCAGAGTATCGGAGAAAGCTACCTGCTGTAAATGCTCGACTGTAAAATCTATTTCTTCCCAAGTTAAATGAACACTTGTCGGCTGTTCTAAGAGTACAAAACGATTTTTTTGTTCGATTTGCTCTGTTTGCCCGATTTCCTCGAAAGCGATTGAACTCTTGCCGTATGGGTAAGGCAGATAGCCTTTGGCTGTATCGAACGATAAGGTGATCATCTCAGGCTTCTTGAAAGTACCTTGATACTCAGGATTTGAAGAAATGATCAATGGTTGTCCCGAGGGAGAAGGTGTTGTTTGGGCAAGATTGTTCCAGCCTTTACCCGTGTAATTATTTTTCGTCTCTACTCGCCAATAGTGCTTTTTCGATTGTTCTGCTGTAAAAAGTATTGTTCGATCATCAGACATTGGACCACCAAGCTGAGTATCATCATCGCTAAATCCCGTTGTTGAAGCAGCGTTTAATCCATATTGTTCGATCTTCTGATAAACTCCTTGCCGATTCAAAAAAGTTCGAATACCTGTTGTTTGCGTGAAAAGAATCGTTTTAGATTTTGGAAAAATGATCGGAAATGTATAAGCGCTGATAGCGGTCAAACCCAATAACAGACTACTCAGAAGGATAAAGGTCGTTCTTTTTTTTGATCGATCTTTAAAGGACTGCTTTGTGCTATAGAATAAAACGGCAGCGCTTGTTGTGATGATGACATGAATGCCTAAGTTTAATCGATTGAAAGCAGCCAGCATCAATAAATAGCCAGTCAATAGCAAATAACTTAGTGCCCAGCGCTCATAATGAATGAGTAAAATCGCTAAAAGAACCAGCAAAAATAGGATCAATACCAATGCTACGACATCAGGTAAGTAATTGAATTCTCCTGACAACATTTTCAGATAGGTTTGATCAAAGCGTTCAAAAAAATGGAGTAACCATTTGAAACCGAACAGCTCGTCCAAAGGGAAATAACGATACAAGGTAAAGAAATAGCAAATAAAATACAAGGGTATTTTTATTAATAGCCTTTTGATGATCAAAGTAATCATACAAATCACTGCAATCATGCTGATCAGAAAAGGTGTCTGTGTTTGGTTTAGATGATAGACTTTCAAAAAAGGGAGCGCAGTTGTTGTAAGCATTAAAAAGCTTAAGAGCGCAAAAAGCCACTTTTCTTTGATTCTACTTTGCAATAAAATCGCCCCCTTTATTAATTGGAATGATCTGATCTTGCCAAATCAAATGTAAGTTGTCACCCTCAAAAGTAACTAAAAAAGTTTCGTTAGTCCGATCCCAGTTTTTTAACTGCTGGTCTAAGCGAGTAGTTGATGTAGGACTAAAAACTACCAATTTTTTATTTTTAAAAGCAGGTAAATCAGGTTCTTCTGATAACGGCTCAATGGAGCTCATGAGATAAGCTTGTGGTGCTTCAGCAGGAATATTTGCTAGAATTACTTGCTCAAAAGCTTGTTTATTGTTGAGTAGCTGGATCAACGAATAATAGAGTGAAAGGATTTCTTCGAATTGCTGATGAGCGATGCCGTAAAATAAAAAGTAAGTGTCTACATCTAATTCGTGTTCATATTCTTTGATGATCAGTTCGTTGCGCTTCCCCGTTTGCTTCCAGTCGATCGAATGCAGTGGATCACCTGTCTGATAAGGACGGAAATTTCGGATCATAAACGTTTGTGTACCAAAAGTCACAGCAAAATTAGGCTGGATCATGAGCAATTGCTCAGATAACTGTTCGGCGGCCTCTTTTTGAAACAACGGCTGAACGATCAAAGGACCCGCTACATCGATGGTGATTTGTTTTGTGAAAAGCCCAAGCCAGTCAGAGCTGACCAAAATAAAAGACAATTGCTGATCAAAGCCTCTTTGCATAGGTGTCCAGCGAAAAGATAACTCCTTTTTTTGTCCAGAATAGAGATAGAATCGTTGTCGCTCAATGCGGCCTTTTAGAACCGGAAATAATTCTAGAAAGAAGAGTGGAACTAAGACTGGACGATAGCGAAAAAGTTCGCCTGTGATCGTGTTTTGTTCAGACATTGTAAAAACAGTCGTTCCTGTAAGACGAAGTTCGATTTTCTTTAAAGATGGAAGCAATGTTAGCAAATCAAACAAGAGTAAAAAGATCAAAAAGAAAAAAAGCCACCAACCCGTCGAATTATTGAAGGTCACTACATATAAAAAAATCGCAAATGAGAAAAGCAAAATGCTGATGATCTTTGTGAATTTCGTGAATCTGTTATGCTTCATTAGGATTTCCTAACTGGCACAGGAACACGACGGACAACTTGCATCAGTAATTCCTCCAAATAATCCGCAGAAGGTGTCTGACCGCCTTTCAACAGTATACGATGCCCAAATGTTGCTGGTAAAATTTGTTGTAGATCGTTAGGTGTAACATAGCTCCGTCCTTCTGTTAAAGCAAATGCTTTCGCCGCACGAATAAATGCCAATGCACCTCGCGGACTAACGCCAAGTGCGATCCCATCGTGGTTTCTGGTACTATGGACAAGCTGTAATGCGTATCGTGCGATTTGAGGATCGACATAAACGTCGTCGACTATTTTTTTTAATTGAGTGATATCAGCAGCATCCATGACTTGCTGAATCTGATCTAAATCATTTCCGGTTGGGTGCATCAATAACTTTAATTCGTCTGGAAATTCAGGATACCCCACGTGGAGTTTAAATAAAAAACGATCTAATTGAGCTTCTGGTAATGGATAAGTTCCTTCGTATTCCAAAGGATTTTGTGTGGCCAACACAAAAAAATGCTCATCTAGAGTATGCGTATGATTATCGATCGTTACATGATTTTCAGACATCGCTTCTAATAGAGCGGCCTGTGTTTTCGGTGTGGTTCGATTGATTTCATCAGCCAATAAGACCGTAGTAAAAATAGGACCTTTATGAAACTCAAAGGTTTGAGACACTGTATTGTAAATAGATACGCCTAAGATATCATTAGGCAATAGATCGGGTGTGAACTGGACTCTTTTAAAGTGTCCGTGAGTAGCTTTAGCCAACGTTTTGACCATCATTGTTTTGCCAACACCAGGAACGTCTTCTAGTAAAACATGACCGCCAGCTAAAAATGCTGTAACAGTCAATTGAAGAACATCTCGTTTGCCTAAGATGACTTTTTCCATTTCGTTGATCAGTAAGGTTATTTTTTTATGAGCGGATTCAAGCATGCCGTTTTTTTCCTCCTTTATTAAAAATCTATGAGGTATTATTTGTAGTTATAATAGATTTCTTTTATTGTATAGTTAACGTTATGTCAGTTCAAGCCACCCTAAGAATTTCTTAAGAAAGCGTTTGTATCTTTTTTTGTAAGGTAAATGAGCAGATGTGTATAAATTCGGTGTGAATAGGTTCATACTGAAAGAGGACAGAATGGACTAAAGGGAGGAAACACAAGATGAAAGAGAATGATCTGATGAAGGCTGTGGGCTTTTTTGAGGGGCTTCCGATCGAAGCTGCGGATAGCTTTGTCGATAGTGAGATACCGATCCAGCCTCTTGAACCACATGATCTTTTAGTACAGGTTAAAGCAGTTTCTGTAAACCCAGTGGATACGAAATTACGGCAAAAGAGTAAAAAGACAGAGCAGCTAACTATATTAGGCTTCGATGCTATTGGAGAGGTCGTGGATATTGGTAGTGAAGTGACAGCATTTAAAGTTGGTGATCGAGTGTTTTATGCAGGCACGACGAAACGAGCAGGCAGCAATCAGGAATACCAACGTGTAGATGAGCGAATCGCAGCATCAGCACCAGCTTCATTGAGTGATGCCGAGGTCGCGGCTTTACCTTTGACTTCATTAACAGCCTATGAATTACTCTTTGAAAAATTTGGGCTGCTCCCTAAAGAAAATGGCAATCAAGGGAAAACCATTCTAGTGATCAATGGGGCAGGTGGTGTAGGATCGATTTTGACTCAGTTGGCAAAATGGTCTGGTATGACAGTCTATGCAACAGCAAGTCAGGCGAAATTTGATTGGTTAAAAGACCACGGAGTGGATCATCCTTTAAATTATCATGAGGATCTTAAAGTAGAGTTAAACAAGCTTGGAATCGAAACGATCGATTATGCAGCTGTCCTTTTTGATGTTAAGCCCTATTTTGAACTGTTGACAGAACTAATTACTCCATTTGGACATCTCGGAACGATTGTTGAATTCGAAGGATCGGTAGATATCAAACAATTAAAAAATAAATCGATCAGCTTCGACTGGGAATACATGTTTGCAAAAACAGATAACGATTACCAGATTGAAAGTCAGGGAAAGATTCTAGCTAAGATCGCAGAGTTGATCGATCAAGGGAAGCTGACAACGACACTTTGGCAAAACTATGATACTGGGATCAACGCAGACAATCTAAGAAAAGCAACAGCTGAAGTGGAATCGGGGCATACTCAAGGGAAAATAGTGATCAGCGGAGCGTTTAATGGGAATTAAAAGAAAATAAATGTAAGAGCACATAAAAAAGGAGAGCGTTTAATGAAGAAGCTCTATATTAAACAAAAAGTATTTAGTCTAGGTGGGCATTTTTCGGTAAAAGATGAGCATCAGGAAGATCGATATATGGTCGAAGGAAGTTTCCTGTCGATCCCTAAAGTGTTTACGATCAAGGATCTGAATAATCAGGTGATTGGCACGATTACCAAAAAGGTCTTTAGTTTCTTACCTAAATTTTTTATAGCAGTCGATGGAAAGGAAGAAATGGTGATTGAAAAGCAGCTGACGCTTTTCAAAGCAAAATATCGAATAGAGTCTGAAAGTCTGGCGATTCAAGGTGATTGGTGGGGGAAGCATTTTGAAATTTCACAAAATGGAGAGGTGGTCGCAGCGGTCAATGAAAAGTGGTTTACGTGGGGCGATACCTACGAAGTTGAAATTTATGAGCAGTCTCTTGAACATACGATTATTTTAGTTGTCATCGCAATCGATTTTGTTAAACAGGAAGAAGCAGCAAGTTCCAGCTCCTCCTGAAAAAAAGAAAAAGGGACTGGGACATAACTCTACGAGTTACAACCCAGTCCCTTTTTGAAAACGAATAAACGGTGGAAGCAGAAGTAACTCCTTCGGAAATAAGCTGAAATTCACAAAAATTTGAAGAGCAATTTTCGTGAACTTCAGCTTATTTCTCGGAGCTAAACACTTCTGTCCCATCCTCTTTTTGACTAAACAAACATTATTTTTCTTGTCGTACCTTTGTTAACATAGCTAGCGTATTAACAATAACCAGCAGCGTTAAACCTAACCATAACCAGCCAGAGTTGCTTTGTTCTCCTGTTGCCGGGAATTTTTTGCCAGTTATAGTATTATTTAGTACTTTAGTTGTTTTTTGAAGTGTTGCTGGATTATTTCCCTCTTTAGTTGGCGATTTAGTTGGTGCTTTTTCAGTTGGACTGACGGGTTCCTTTGGCTCAGAAGGAGTCGTAGGAACAACGGGCTCAAGTTTGCCATCTTTTATTGCGTAAACATAAGTAACGACCTGATCTTCTTTAGTAAATAGCCCCGTTTCATTTCCTTTGACCTCTTTAAACACGTAGCCGTCAATTGCTATTTTTTCTGTAGAAAAGCTGTCGCCTACAGTTCCCGATAAGATAAAATCATCTTTTAGTGTCTGATTATCATTATCGACATAATGAACGATGACACGCCCAGTTTTTTCAATGATCGGATCAGGTATTTTTTTATAAATGAAAGTGACGACTTGTTCTTGATCAGAAAAAACACCTGATTTCTTCCCAATCGTATCGATCAACTCATATCCAGAAATTTCTTTGCTAGGAATATCAAAGGATTCACTGACCAAACCGTTCAAAGTTTCACTCGGCAACAATTCTTTTCCAGTGTCGTCTTGATAGTTGATAGTGACAGGCTTACCGTCTTCAACTACATTGAATTGGTGAAGATATGTTCCAGAGGAGATCGCATAAAAACTGTATCCATCTGGTTTTGCATAAGAGCCTGCGGGATTATTCAAACGAGCATTATATTCAAAACTATGGATTCCAGTAAACTCTTCTGTGCTTACCCCTGAAATCGTAATGCCCAGATCCGTAATTTGCAACCGAGATGCTGGTAGTTGCTCGCCGTTAAAATCAAAGTAAGTATTACTTGCAGAGTTTGATGTAGTAAATGGCGGAGCAATACCATCGAAATTCGTCATTCGATTTGGCATCATTGAAAAAGGAATAAATAGTATTTCATTTTCTGCATCATAATCTAGTGTTGACCGACCAATCGTTGTCGGCGGATCATTTCTTCCTGTATTTTGACCGAAAGCAGCTAGGTCAGAAAGTACAGGGAAATCATTGATGACTGTAAAATCAGTGATACCACAAAACTGAACGGAAAGGGACGTTAAATTTGGTAGAGCTTTTAATGGTTCAATTGTTGTGATGGCCATATTTGAATCAAGATAGATTCGTTTTAAATTCGTCATTTGGGCGATCTTCGGTAAGACATCATTATCGATACTTGTACTTCCTAAAGAAAGATTTGTAATACCTGGGCTATTACGCAAATCCGGAAAATTTGTACTGTTTAAGCTAGTTGTTTGAAGTGTCACATAAGTTAATGCTGTCAATTGTTCTAGCGGACTAAAATCTGTGATCGCGTTATTAGTATTGATATAGATCGTTGCTAGATTAACAGCAGTTTCTAACCCAGAAAGACTGCTGATTTGAGCAGAGCTTAAGGAAAGATAAGTCAATTTTTCCATATCTGTTTGTGTCAGCTCACTGTCAGCTGGCAATCCCAGAGATTTTAGGATATCTTGTTTCAAAAATGGATCAGCAATCGTTATCGTGTCGGCACTAAATGCTGCCGCTTTAGGCATAAGTTCATCTGAAGAAATAGTTGACTCTACTGTGGAAGAGCTAGTTGTTTCCTCCGTAGCAGGTGTTGGCTCAACGGGTTCTTCAGTACTTGAAGTTTCTGTAGAATCAATCGTGGTTTCACTAGTAGATTCGATCGTCTCTTCACTTTCCTGTGTTTGCATAGTTGTCTCTTGATCAGATTCAACGGTAAAATCTTCCGCAAAAACAACAGTCGGCGTTAGGAGAATCGGGGCTAGAAGTGAAAGTAGCAAAAAGCTGTGTATTACTTTTTGCTTATGTTTTGCTGATAAATTTGTTCTTTTCATATGTATTTCCTCCATGATTCATGATAAAGTGTGTGTGAACGGCAAAAATGCCATTAAATCATTTTATCATATTTATATATAAAAATTCATTTTTTATTTATAAAATATATTATTTTTTTGTTTTAATGTAATTAGAAGTCGTTCTGATCCTTGTTTTATAAGTTTTTTAGAACATTAAAAAAAGATAAAATTATTGATTTAAAAAAATAAAATGGTGAGGATTTTTATTTAGAGTTTGTTATTTCTTTCAATAAGTATGTTAGGGAAGAGGAGAACTATGTCACTAAAACAGAAGATTATTGCGGAAAGTCAGCGCTTAGGTATCGATAAAATCGGTTTTGCTTCTGCTGAGCCATTTTATGAGTTGGAAGATTCGCTAAACGAACAGCGAGCTCTTGGGTTTAATTCTGGCTTTGAGCATCAAGTAATAGAAGAACGAATCTACCCTGAGAAAACGTTCGAGAATCCTAAAACGATTATTTCAATTGCCTTAGCCTATCCCACAAAAATCAGCGGAAAGGTTCCTCGTGATGAGAAACGAGGGATGTTTGCCAGAGCTTCGTGGGGCATCGATTATCATGAGGTATTGAAGGATCGTTTAGCTAAATTGATTGATTTTATTCAGTCTCAAGCTGAAGATCTGGAAGAAGCAGAAAATTGGCGTTTTGCTCCTCAGGTCGATACAGGGGAATTAGTTGATGTAGCTGTTGCACAAAGAGCCGGACTTGGTTTTATTGGGCGAAATGGATTATTGATCACAGAAGAATTTGGTTCTTTTGTTTATTTAGGCGAAATCGTGACGAATATTGATTTTGAAGTCGATGAGCCGGTCCCGTTTGGTTGTGGTGATTGTACGCGCTGTGTCACAGCTTGTCCGACACAAGCTCTTTTAGGAAATGGCAGCATGAACGCTAAAAAATGTTTATCCTATCAGACCCAAACGAAGGATATGATGCCTGAAGAATATCGTAAGAAGATGCACAATGTCATTTACGGCTGTGATATTTGTCAGTTGGTTTGTCCTTATAATAGAGGGAAAAACTTCCATTTTCATGAAGAGATGGAGCCAGAAGTTGACATTGTTTATCCTAAGTTAAAACCTATGCTGAGTCTATCAAACAAAGAATTCAAAGAAACCTTTGGACATCTTTCTGGATCGTGGCGTGGGAAAAAACCGCTACAGCGTAATGCATTGATCGCCTTAGCTAATTTGGGAGATCGTAGTGCTTTACCTGAAATTTTATTATGTGCAAAAGAAGATGTTCGGCCGGTTATTCGAGGGACTGCTGCTTGGGCTATCGGAAAATTAGGGATTAAAGAAGCCGAAAAATGGTTGACCGTTCTACAGGAGTTGCTTGAAAAAGAGACAGATGATAGCGTCATCAGTGAAATAAACAAGGCGATCGGATACTTGAAGCGATAAACTGAACATAAGGAAGGAGAGTAAGATGAACTACCAAGAAACATATCAAGAGACACGAGCAAAATCCATTAGCAAAAAATTAACTCGTAGAAATTTCAATGTGTTGATTTGTCGTACTTTAACTGAGGCTAAAGAACAAGCGTTAAGCTTGATCGAAGGGGATAAAACAGTCGCTTTCGGAGGATCTCAAACCTTAGGAGAAGTTGGAATCATCGATGCCCTTTACGAAAGAGAACAGCTGATCATCGATCGTGGTTTAGCTGAGAATCTCGAAGAACGTCATCGATTGATGAAGCAGTCTCTTTTAGCGGACTATTATCTCACAAGCGTTAATGGAATCAGTGAAGATGGTGTATTAGTAAATATCGATAATATTGGTAATCGGGTGGCAGCATTGACTTATGGGCCTGATAAGGTGATTGCTTTTGTAGGGGTCAATAAGGTCTACGGCAGTTTAGAAACGACCATTGAAATGGTGAGAAAAAGAACAGCACCACTAAATTCATTTCGCTTAGAATTACAGACGACGCCTTGTGTCAAAACAGGAAATTGTGGAGATTGCTTAAAAGAAGAATGTATTTGTAATATCATTTCGTTGACTCGTCGTTCAGCACTCACTGATCGTATTCATATTTTTTTGATTCTGGAAGAAGCAGGATTTTAAGAAAATAAAAGACTGGAATAAAAAGTCTAGCTCCAATGCATAAGAGCTAGACTTTTATTCCAGTTTTTTTGAGTACTAAGTTTCTTGAAATTGGCTATTATATAAAGAAGCGTAAAGTGAAGGTTGTGCAAGTAATTCCAAATGTGTTCCTTTCTCCACGATGTCGCCGTCTTTCATTACTAAGATCAAATCTGCATTTTCGATTGTGGACAAGCGATGTGCGATCACAAAACTAGTTCTATTGTTCGTTACTTCGTCCATCGCTTTTTGGATATGAGCTTCAGTTCGTGTATCTACACTGGAGGTTGCCTCATCTAAAATAACTACTGGCGGATTCGCTAAAATGATTCTGGCAATCGTCAATAGTTGTTGCTGTCCTTGTGACAAAGAGCCATTTTCACTAGAAATAATTGAGTCGTATCCATTAGGCATAGTACGGATAAAATGATCACATTGAGCAATTTTAGCAGCTTCGATGATTTCTTCTCGAGTTGCATCCATTTTTCCATAGGCAATATTATCAGCGATCGTTCCTTCAAATAGCCAAGTATTTTGCAGGACCATCCCGAACATCCCACGTAAATTACTTCTTGAAAGGTCTGTGATATCCACACCATCAAATGTAATGCGGCCGCTATTCAACTCATAAAAACGCATCAGTAAATTCACTAAAGTTGTTTTGCCTGCCCCAGTCGGACCGACGATCGCGACCATTTGTTTTGGCTTGACAGCAAAATCAACTTGGTTCATCAAGATTTTTTCTTTCGTATAACCAAATTTTACCTGTTCAAAAGTGATCTTACCAAGAGGCTGCTCGATCCTTTTTGGCACTGGATTTTCGGGAACCTCTTCTTTTTCATCTAGAATCTCAAAGATTCGATCGACTGCGGCTAAGGCTGCCTGGATCGAATTGATCACATAAGAAGCGGTTGAAATTGGTTCGGATATTTGATTGATATACTGTAAGTAAGCTTGAAGCAAACCGATAGTGATCGTTCCTTGTAAGACTAAAAATGCTCCAAAAATCCCGCTGATGATGAAGGCCAGCTGATTGATCAAGCGAATCGCAGGATAAATCGCAAAATTCATAAATTGAGCATTTAAAAACGCCTGATAGTGCTTTTGATTTGTCTCAAAAATGACCTGTTTAGCCTGATTTTGCTGGTTGAATGTTTTGGTCACTAAATTCCCTGATAAAAATTCCTCGGTTTTATTATTTAGGTTCCCTAGTTCCGCTTGACTTTTTTCCGCTAAAACTTTGTTTTTATTGGCAATTTTTCCGGTCAAGTAAGAACTGCCCGCAATCAGTGCAACGACGATCAACGTCAATTTTACATCAATATAAAACAGCATGACTCCAGCAAAAACAATGGTTGAAATTGAGGTGAAAAACTGGTTGATCCCAGTCAGCAATACTTGTGAAAGCTGATTTAAGCTGGTCGTCGTTCTGCTTAAAATATCACCGACCTGATGCTGATCAAAAAATGACATCGGTAAAGCTTTGAATTTCTTAGCGACTTCTTTTCTCACACGCAAGGTGATCTTTTCGCTTAAAGAAGCCATCACACGTTCTTGGATAAAGGATGTGAGACTGCTGAAGAGCGAAAAGACGATCAAGATCAAAACGGGTATCAGCAATGCTTCCTTTACTTGAGCAAAGGTGATTTGACCGATTCCGTATGTGCCGATCAATTTGAGTAAATCATCGATTGCGATCCCCATGATGAAAGGCATTGCGATCACTAAAGCATTTCCGATCAAGCTGCAGATGATCAATCCAAAAAATATCGGGCGCTCTTTACTGATCAACTGAAAGAATCGTTTAAATGTTTGTTTATTTACTTTTTCCATAGTTTCCATAAAAAGGACTCCTTTCCTTTATAGTCCCTGTGAGTGGGCGAACTCTTGATAGGTTTGATTGTTTTTCAATAATTCTGTATGTGTTCCTTGACCAACGATTTTTCCTTCATCTAAAACGATGATCGTATCTGCCTGTTGGATCGTACTTAAGCGTTGCGCTACGATCAGTAATGTTTTATCTGACATTTCTTCTTTTAAGGCTTTTCTTAAGGCAGCATCCGTTTTGTAGTCCAATGCTGAAAAGCTGTCGTCAAAAATATAAATATCAGCAGGTTTGATCAATGCCCGAGCAATGCACAAACGCTGCCGTTGTCCGCCAGAAAAGTTCGTCCCACCTTGAGCAACAAATGAATCATAGCCATCTTTTAGGCCTGAAACGTAATCGTAAAGTTGAGCTATTTTTGACGCATGATCCATTTCCTGAACGGTTGCATCAGGGTGTCCCATCGCTAAATTACTCTTGATCGTTCCGCTGAATAAGAAAGCCTTTTGAGGAACATAGCTGATTCTAGAGCGCAGTTCTTCTTGAGTTAATGAGCGAATATCGATCCCATCGAATAAAATTTTCCCCTGCGTCACATCACTTAGCCTCAATAATAATTTAGCTACAGTACTTTTCCCAGAGCCGGTACCACCAACGATCGCCGTTGTTTTTCCTCTAGGGATAGTGAAATGGATATCTTCTAAAACAGGTTCATCTGCTTGCTCGTAGTTGAATGTCACATGTTCCACTTTGATTAGATCTGTACCTGTGTGTTCTTTCTCTTCGATGGTTTGTGGTTGCTTTGAATCACGAATCTCTTCTTTGGTGTTCAAGATTTCTTCAATTCTTTTGACAGATGCAAAAGAACGAGGCATCATGACTAAAACCATGGCAGCGATCATCAAGTAAGCAAGTGTTAATAAAGCATAT
Source organism: Enterococcus sp. 9D6_DIV0238 (assembly GCF_002174455.2). NCBI lineage: Bacteria > Bacillati > Bacillota > Bacilli > Lactobacillales > Enterococcaceae > Enterococcus > Candidatus Enterococcus dunnyi. The sequence goes on along the minus strand of NZ_CP147246.1, from coordinate 1,510,057 downwards.
TCGACGACAGCTGAGACCGTTCCGATTTGAAGTGTTCCAACTGCGACTAAATGTCCGCCGAACCAAAGGATCGAAGAAAAAACGACGCCCATTAATAAAAAGGCGATCGGCGTGATAAAAGAAAAAATCCGGTTGACTCGAATCATGCCCTCTGCATATTCTGAAAAACGTTTATTTGTCCGTTCTTCTTCATGGTCTTGATTATTGAACGCTCGAATCATGTTGATACCTGTAAAAAATTCCCGTAAAGTAACGATCACCTGGTCCATCTTTGGCTGAATAGCTAAAGAAAGCGGCGTTCCTTTTTTCATCAATAAGTAGACGATCAAAGCAAATACCAAAATCGCGACTAACGGCACAAGCGCTAAAGTTTCTGAATAAGTGAATGTCATGTACAAAGAAAAGACAGCAATGATCGGTGCAGGTAAGATCAATTGTAAAAACAATACGATCATTTGCTGGATATTATCTATATCGTTTGTCATTCTTGTCAGTAAAGAGCCAGTTCCCACTTTGTCTGCATCTTTTATTGAAAAAGCCTGAACCTTATCAAAAAATAACGTCCGAATTTCAAAGCCGAACTTTGCTGCAACTTTAGCGGAAAGGTAACTCCCTAAAATAGCAGCCAATGCACCAAAAATAGCCGTGACCAGCATTTGGATACCGATCGATTTGATGGTTTGTTCACTTCCGCTGGCGATACCGACATCGATCAAACGAGCGACTAATAACGGTACACCTAATGTCCCGATGATTTGCAGACACAAGAAAAATACGGTCGCAGCAATCAATTTGACATTTTTCTTCATAAAAAATTGAATGATGTTCATTGTAATTTCCTCCTTTTCATCAATCCTAAACGATTCTACACCTTCAAGTTACTTGAATGTCAATGCTTTTTAGTTATAATTAAAAGAAAGAAGGTGAAGCAATGGATAAGGAAAAATTACTGACAGTTGGACAAGTCGCTGAAATCATGAAAATACCTAAATCAAAGATCCGTTATTGGGACGATATGAACCTTTTGACCTCCTCCAGAAATACAGAAAATGGGTATCGGATGTTTGATATGGAAGACTTATTGACGATCAGTGATATTGATTTTTATCGCAGATTGGATATCCCTATTAGCAAAATGACCAACCTTTATCGTAAATCGCCTGAGGAGTTATGGTCTATTTTGGATGAGACGCAACATCGAATAGCCTCTGAATTAGCTGAATTGGAGAAAAGGTATCAAGGAATCAAACGTAGAAAAAATCAGTTAGTTCAATTGTTTGAATTAAAGGAAGAATTATTAAGTGATGGCGAACTTGATGTAAAGCGGATCATTGCATTTGATTTAAAAGATCCAAATGAATTACAAACATATATCGAAAACCCTTCAAGCTTAGTTGTTTATATCGATCCTCAACATGAAGCAGACATTATTTATGGTTTTGCTGCTGATGACGGTGAATTTATGGATGAACCGAAAATTTGGCAGAGCGAATCCAAACAAACGGAGACTTATAAACAGTTTTTATTGACCATCCGTTCTGAAGAGCCGACAGTCAATAATTTTTACCCGATCAAAGAAAAATTGATCGAACAAGGGTTTCAAACGGGCAGAGTGATCGGACGGTATATCATGACTGCAGAAGATGAAGAAGGTTTTTACACGGATTATTACAAAGCTTGGGTCGAAGTGATGTAAGTAGGCTAAGGCAGAAAAGTCGATAAAGAGAAGCCAAGGTGTTAAGATGTAGCCAAATAAAAAAAGGATGAAACAAAAATGGAAAAACTACAAACGATTCAAGAAGTAACCGCATTTATCAATGAAAACCATCTCACATTTTTATACGTTTCACAAAAAAATTGTTCGGTATGTCACGCACTTAGACCTAAACTGAGTGAGCTGTTAAAGAACTATCCTGCAATTAAATTACATGAAGTAGAAGCGGATAAAGTAAAGGAAATATCAGCTGAATATTTAGTTTTTTCAGCACCGGCGTTGCTCTTTTTTGTAGATGGCAAAGAATACTTGCGTGATGGCAGGTTTGTTCAGTTTAAAAAACTGGAAGCTGCATTAGAAAAAGTTTATTCATTTGAAGAGAGTTTACTTTAAGCGGAACCAACAGATAGAGTATTAGCGCTCAATTGATTTCAACAAACTGAGATCAAGAGGCGCTTTTTTTTATAAAAAAGGATAAAATGGAACAGAACATAGTTGAAAGAATGGAGAAGCAGTGAATGAAAAAGACAATGGTTGCTCTAATCGCATGCATTTTAGTAATAGTAGGAGCAGTCATCTATTCAAATGCAGGACAAAAAGAGCAAGAAGAGACATTATACAACAAATCTGAAGTCGAATTTTGGGTGTTGAGTGACCCACACTATTTAGATAAGAGCCTAACAGATTCAGGTTCAGCTTTTGAAAAAATCAAACAAACAGCTGCCGGTAAAGAGCTGGATTATCAAAAGGAAAGTTGGCAGGCATTTGTAGCAACTGCCATCCAGAAAAAGCCAGATATGATCATTATTACAGGGGATCTTACCTTAAATGGTGAAAAAATCAGCGCAGAAAAATTAGCCGATTTTCTAACACAATTAAAAGCTGCAGGAATCGATGTGTATGTGATTCCGGGAAATCATGATATCAATGATGGCTGGGCTAGAAAATTTGTTGGAGAAAAGCAAGAAAGAACAAAATCGATCACAACGGCTGATTTTAAAGAAATCTTTGCCGATTTTGGCTATCAAAATGCGACAGATCATGATAAACAGTCACTTAGTTATTCTGTTGCGGTCAATCAAAATTATGATTTTCTTTTTCTAGATTCAAATATTTATCCAGAAGACACTGAACCGCAAACAAGACCAGCAACGGGTGGTACGATCAAAGGAACAACAATGGCATGGACTAAAGAACAATTGGAAAAATCAAAAAAAGCACAGAAAAAGACGTTCGTTTTCATGCATCATAATATCTATGCTCATAATGAATTGCTGTCCAACGGCTTTGTGATCAACAATGCAGACGAATTTAAGCAAGTATTAGCTGACTATCAAGTTCCTGTTGTGTTCTCAGGTCATATTCACGCACAAGATATCATGACAAAGACAATCAATGATCATGAATTAACAGAAATTGCCTCAAGTTCATTTTCGATCACCCCTCAAGGATATGGTATTGTGAAGCTAAAGGGAGATCATATAGACTATCAAAAAGCCAGCAATGATGTAGATGCTTGGGCAAAAGAAACGAAAAATAAGATCCCGGAAGTTCAGAATTACTCAGCGTATCTTGAAACGCTTTTTATGAAAGATGGTAAAAAATTGGGTTATAGTCAATTATTGAATGCCGGATTGACCGATGATCAAGAACTTGATACGGCCGCAGAATTTATTGGGCGTATGAATGTCCGCTTTTTCTCGGGTAATGATTTTTGTACAGATGAAGAAGCAGCAAAAATCAAAGAGGAACCAGGCTACCAAATCATCGAAAAGCACAGTAAATTTCTAAAAGAATATATTGATTCGATCATACAAGATAAAAATCAAGACGATAACCATTACACGAATACTAAATGAATCTATTATGAGAAGCTGAGATAAAAGTGTTTATTTCCTAATGGACAGCTTTTTTGTCCTCGTTTATTCGGGTTTAAAGTGTAAAAAAGCTGATTTTTAGCTTTATTTGCACTCTTTTAAGTATAGAAAATTAAAAAAGTCATGATAGCCTTTCCTTATCATACCTCGAGATTAACTATTATCAGTTTCTCCATTTTTGTACTATCATAGTAAGATAAAGCGTAAAAAGTAAGTGAACAAGAAAGGGAGCGGGAAAAAATGCAATTAGTATCAGGAGAAAAAGGGTTTGAGCTAGTACATGAAAGTGGTAACTGGTTGATGAAAAAAGATCTTGGTTTTTCACCAGTTGAAATGTTGGTTGCATCGATCGGTGGATGCGGTGCGTATGTCTACGAAAAAATTTTAACAAACTCTACCATAGATTTTACGATCAAGTCAGTAGATATTTCCTATGAACGTACGGAAGATAAACCTGCTAAGCCATTGAGCCAAGTAACGATCCTCTTCATGATCCAAGTACCAGAAGAAGCACAAGGAAAAGCTGAACGTGCGTTAAAATTAATTGGGAAAAACTGTCCTGTGATGCAGTCTCTAGATCCAGCAATCGAAGTTATAGAGAAAGTTCAATTCATTTAATCAAATAAACTTTTTTGAGAAAGAGAAAGTAGGAAGCAAATGAAAAAGTTTTTTATTATCAGTTCGATCATCACAGGAATTTTTTTGACAGGCTGCTCAACGACCGATCAATCAGCAAACAATGAAAAAGAGAAAGCAATCGTTCGTTTTACTGAACCAGCTGAGCTTTTGACTCTTGATACGACACAAGAAGAAGATTTCACTAGCTTCAATGCACAGAATCAGATATTGGAAGGGCTGTATCAATTAAATGATAAAGATGAAGTGATTCCAGCAGTTGCTGAAAAGCTTCCAGAAATCAGTGAAGACAAACAAACCTATACGATCAAATTAAGAAAAGATGCGAAATGGTCAAATGGCGAGACAGTAACATCACAAGATTTTTTATATGCATGGAGACGTGCAGTGACACCCGAAACGGCACCATCCTATGCCAGTTTGTTTGTTTCAACGATCAAAAATGCTGATGACATTTATCAAGGGAAAGTAAAACCCGAAGAATTAGGCGTAGAAGCGCCAGATGCCTATACATTAGTTATTCATCTGATCAAGCCGATACCATACTTTACTTCGTTATTGACCTTTGAAACATTTTTCCCGATCAATCAAGCCTTTGCTGAAAAACAAGGGAGTAATTATGGAACATCTAGTCAAACGACATTATATAATGGACCATTTACTTTAGAAGGCTGGGAGCAAAATTCTGATACATGGCAGTACGTCAAAAATCCGAAATACTGGGATAAAAAGAATGTTCAAGTCGATGAAATCCAGACAACAGTAGTAAAGTCAACCAGTACAGCAGTCAATTTATATCAAACAGATGAACTGGATCGTGTGGTTTTAGATGGGGAGTTTTCAAAGCAATATAAGAATGATCCTGACTTCCAAAATCAAAATGATACAAAAATGGGCTACCTTCGTTTTAATCAAGGAAAAGACAAGCCGCTTAACAATGCTCAGCTGAGAAAAGCCATCTCATTAGCGATCGATCGTAAAACATTTGTTGAGAATGTTTTAGGAGACGGCTCGATCGCAGCAACTGGATTTGTTCCGCAAAATTTTGTCCAAAACCCTACAACAGGTGAAGATTTCCGTGAAGAAAGCGGCATACAGCAGACATTTGATAAAGTAGCGGCACGGGAGGCGCTTGATCTTGCTAAAAAAGAGTTGAACCAATCAGAATTTACGCTAGTTTATTTAGCCAAAGATACTGACATTGAGAAAAAAACAGCAGAATATTTAGCAGGTCAGGTCGCTGAAGTTTTACCTGAAGTCAAATTTGAAATTGCGACTTTACCAAGCAATAATTTGCAGGAGCGCTATTTATCTGGTGATTATGATATCGCATTTGGCCAGTGGATGCCAGATTTTAAAGATGCGATCACTTTTTTAGATATGTTTACATCAACGTCCGGTCTAAATCATGTGAATTATAAGAGTTCAGAATATGATCGATTGATTGAAGCCGCGGTAGCGACCGATGCTGCAGATGAGGAAAAGAGATGGTCTGATTTATTAGAAGCGGAGCATGTATTATTAGGAAAAGATTACGTCGTTGCACCAATTTATCAGCAGCAAACAGCTTTGTTACAAAAGAAAACGATCAGTGGTGTTGTAAAACATAGCTTTGGATCACCCTATAGTTTTAAATATATCCGCGTCAATAAAGCAGAATAATATACTAGAAAAAATATAGAAGAAAGCATGAAACATGTTTTCTTCTATATTTTTTATTTTTCTCTTGACATATGATCAATCGTTCATGTATTATATGTATATGATATATGAACGATTATTCATATGAAAACTAAAGTGAATTTTTTCAGAAAATAATCAATTAAGGAGGCTGGTTACAATGGAAACAACTCATACACAAAAATGCTCAGGAGAACAAGGACACACACATGATCATGGACATAATCATAGCCATGGAAAATCACCCGTTATTTTATTCTTTACAGGTTTGGCATTATTCATCGTTGCTCTTTTTATAAATGAAGGTTCTTTGATCCAAAATATTCTTTTTATCAGTGCTACATTCCTATCTGGATACCACATTATTTTGGAAGGAATCGTTGAGACGATAGAACAGTCTAAAGCAAAAAGAAAATTTGCACCAAATGTCCACATCTTGATGACTTTAGCAGCTTTTGGTGCGATCATCATCGGAAGTTATGAAGAAGCAGCACTGTTGATTTTGATTTTTGCGGCTGCCCATTTTCTTGAAGAATATGCTGAAGGACGTAGTAAAAGAGAGATCACTAATCTATTAAAAATGAATCCAACAGAAGCCCGATTGATCCAAGCTGATGGCAGTGTCAAAACAGTGGACGTTTCTCAATTAAAAATCGGTGACAATCTTCAAGTTTTAAATGGCGATCAAATCCCAACAGATGGCCGTATTTTAACTGGAGCTACCTCTATCGATGAATCATCGATCAATGGTGAAAGTATCCCTAGAGAAAAATCAGTTGGAGATGAAGTGTTCGGCAGCACGATCAATGGTAATGGAACTTTTACGATGGAAGTCACAAAAGACAGCAGTGACACAGTCTTTGCTAAAATCGTTCAATTAGTGAATCAATCTCAATCAAACCTATCTAAAACAGCAACAAAGATCCAGCAGTTGGAACCGTATTATGTGACGATCGTATTGATTTTAGTGCCACTTTTTATTGCAGCTGGACCATTTATTTTCAATTGGTCATGGAATGACAGCTTTTATCGCGGCATGGTTTTTCTAATTTCTGCTTCTCCATGTGCTTTGGCAGCAAGTGCAGTACCTGCAACTTTGTCAGGAATCTCAAACTTAGCTAAAAGAGGCGTTTTATTTAAAGGCGGTTCATACCTAGCTAACCTTGCAACGATCAAATCTGTCGCATTCGATAAAACTGGAACATTGACACAAGGAAAACCTGTTGTGACTGATTTTTACTTTTTAACTGAAACAAATGAACAAGACTATATCGATATCATCATTGCCATGGAAAAAACAGCCAATCATCCTTTAGCCAATGCAATACTAGCTAAATTTACTCCTGCTGAAAAATTAGAGTTACAAGTTGAAAATGAACTTGGAAAAGGCTTAATTACTGTCTTTGACGGAGCAACTTATCAGCTTGGAAAGCCCGAGATCTTTGTAAATACGAACAAACAAATCACGAAACACAATGAACAATACGCAAAAGAAGGAAAAACAGTTGTCTATTTTGCGAAAAATCAAGAAGTCATCGGTTTGATTGCGATGATGGATGTCCCAAATGAACATGCTAAACCAGTCATCAGCTATTTGAAATCACAAGGAATCCATACCACAATGATTACAGGTGATGCAGAACTGACAGGACAAGCAGTTGGGCGCCAAATCGGGATCGACGAAGTTGTGGGAAATGTCTTACCTGAAAATAAAGCAGCGATCGTTCAAGAGCAACAAGCACGCTACGGTAGTGTTGCGATGCTTGGAGATGGTGTAAATGATGCTCCTGCTTTAGTGACAGCAGATATTGGTGTTGCAATGGGAGATGGAACGGATATTGCAATCGATGTTGCTGATGCTGTATTGATGCAAAATGACTTAACAAAATTTAGTTATGCTCATGCCACAGCTAAACGCTTAGATCGTGTCGTTTGGCAGAATATCATCTTTTCTATGTTCATTGTCATTTTGTTGATCACGTTGAATATACTTGGAAAAATGGATATCACGATCGGAGTGATCGCCCATGAAGGGAGCACATTACTAGTAATACTGAATGGGTTACGTTTATTGATCCCGACAAAATCTTAAAAAATAATCGATCTATACGATCAAAGAAGTGATTGGATATGACTCATGAAGTTATATTCAATCACTTTTTGTATTCAACCATTTAAAAAGCAATAATAGAAGAATAAAATGAAATCTGTCTATATAATAAAAGAAAAAAATAGTAAAAAGAGGCGGAGTGAATGGAACAGAATTTGATAATCTCGTTGGAAGAAAATACAGAGTTGAAATTGACCTTACTAGCAATCATGAGAGAGAATGATACTTGGTTGATTGGCGACGAGTTAGGAGAAAAGTTAAATGTCCCTACTAAGAGAGTTCACACACTTATAAGTAGTTTATTGCAAGATTTGATGGATTTTGGATCAGATCAAATTCAATTAACGATCTTAAAAGGAAGAGGGAGCTACTTACAAATAGATGATCCAAAAGAATATGTAAGATTTCGGCAACATCTCATAGAAAGTTCCGTTACATTCCAAATCATTCTTGCAATTGCGACAAATGATGGTCCCACATTAGGGCAACTATCTGTGAATCATTTTGTTAGTGAATCATTAATTAGAAAAAGGATTCACAATGTGAACCAAATGATAAAGAAAAATGAAGTGAAAATTGTAAGTCGTAAAAATCACTATCAGTTTCAAGGCGAAGAAGCACAAATCAGATTCATATTGAATACTATTTTATGGCATCTTTATAGAGGATCAGAATGGACTTTTGATACTATCGATCAAAAAAAACTATTTCAAATACTTCAGGAAATTTGTAAGACGGTGAATCTTCCTATTAAATCTTTGACATTGTATGAAATTGGCTATTCATTTGCTATCAATTTTACTCGGGCGCGTCAAGGATATGCAATCGGCATCAAACCAAAGTGGAAAGCATATCTCTTCTTGTGTGAAGAGATCAATCGCAAAACGAATATTTATCAGGTCTTTTCAGACAGGTACGGATTATCTAGAGAAGAAACAATCTTTTTTTTATTAGAAATACTTTCTAGAAGTAAACTTTATAGAAGTTTAGAAGAACGAACGATAGTCAATCAAAGGAACTTGAATCAGACACCTGCTTATATGGCCTCTGAGCGGTTATTAGAAAAATATGAAGAGGTATTTGGAAAGTTATCCGAACAAAAGCGACAATTGTTTTTTGACTATACCTACCCTTGCCATATTTATGCAGATTTATTCACAAATATTGTCTATACTAGTGCGGGGTATCTTATGTACAGTCAAACAAATAACTATTTTCCTAATTTAAAAAGCAAAGTGAAGAAGCTATTAAGAAATTTGTATCAAGAAACAATGCTAGACTTATTTTTGAACAAGCAATACCTTGCAGATAAATATATTTTGATCTTCTCATTTTTTCAACCAGTGATTCAATATGAAAAGGAACATGTTATTTATGTCGAAACAGATTTGTCAGAAATGCTTGAACAAAAATTAGTCAGTCAAATAAAAAAGAACTTTGACCAATTTTTTAACATAAAAATTTATACAAAGTTAAAGACACTGAAAAAACACCGAGGGAAATTTGATGTTATCATCTCCACAAGCGCTTCTCCAACATTTAAAAAATATACAGATCAAGCACAATACTTTTTAGTGCATCCTGTACTAACTAGAAGAGACATCCAGATGATATCAGATTACTTACATCTATCTTTAGAGAATGCTAAAAAGGGTGAAAGCCTCTGAAAAACTATTTGATTATTGGATAACGGGTGTGATAAATTCAATATATATGTTGTTTTTGTTTTTTATTTATCTAAATTTACTTTTTTAAGGAGATGATATCTCCTTTTTTTTATCGCAAAATATGTTGAGAATCATATAAGATGGTTGAGTTGAGGAAAATGAAAAACACTTCTCGTTCTATATAGGAACGGGAAATGTTATTGGCTAAAATCAAAATAATATTTTTTTTAGAAGAATTTCTTTTATTAAAAAAAACAATCTAGAGTTTTTAATGCGAAATATATCAAAAAAGATAAAAACTTGGTAGCAAAATCATTATAACTCATTTATAAAAGGAAAACTTATCAATTTTTTTGATTATATTTAAAAAAATTGAGAAAAAATTGTTTATTTTTAGCCGTCACAGTAGCCGTCAATTTTTAAAGAGAGGAAGATCACCTATGGCTAAAAAGGGAGAAAATATTTATAAACGAAAAGATGGACGTTGGGAGGGGAGGTATATAAAAGGAAGACGTGCAAATGGCTCTATTTATTATGGGTACGTCTATTCGACCAGCTATAAAGAAGTGAGAAAGAAGTTAGTTATAAAAAAAGCAACAACTTTCTCAGATTTTAATACAACTGAACGTTTTTACGGGACAGTAAATAATTGGCTGGATTATTGGTTAGAATCAGTAGCAGCTGTACAAGTCAAACCAAGTACTTTAGACAGCTACAAAAGCAAAATAGACTGTCATATCAGACCTGCTATAGGTGAAATATTTTTGTCCGAATTGACATCAACAAAAATCGAGAATTTTATTGATCAAACAAAAGAGAAAATATCAACTAGCTCACTTCATGCTGTATTCAGAGTGCTAAAAACAGCTTTGAAATATGCGGAAAAATTGAATTTTGTTCGTAGATCATTATATGAAAACATTCAGTTACCTAAAATAAAAAAAACGAAGATCATTACGATCAATCGTTCAGAACACAAGCGATTAGTAAAAGCGGCAAAAAAATCTCCAGACGGGTTACCAGTATTACTTTCTTTAGAAACTGGAATGAGGATTGGTGAAATTTCCGGATTAAAATGGAGCGATGTAGATTTTGAAAATCAAACGATTTCCGTACAAAGAACATTACAAAGAGTAAGCACTCTTTCCAATGGTGAGTTTAGAACCCATATTATAGAAGAAAAACCAAAATCAGATACATCAGAACGGATAATACCTTTATCGACAGCCCTAGTAAAACGATTGATGAGAGCAAAAAAAACAAGTAAGAGTATCTATGTTGTCTCTAGAGGTGCAAAATTCATAGAACCTCGAACGATTCGTTATCAGTTTAATCGGTTACTAAAGGCTTTAAATCTCCCAAGATGTTCGTTCCATGCACTTCGTCATTCCTTCGCAACACGCTGTTTAGAAAAAGGAGTCAATATTGCAGTTATCAGTTCACTAATGGGACATGCTTCTACAAAAATGACATTAGATATCTACACGAATTCCAATCTAAATGAAGAGCGTTTAGCAGTGGAATCGATCACCTGTATCTAATCTCTAAATTACAAATTCGCCGTCAAGTAAGCCGTCAAAGATTGGGTAACATCCTATTTTATGAGGGTTTATTTGGAAGTTTCCCGTTCCTATATAGAACGAGAATGAAAAAATCAACTTAAATAATAAAAAAATAAAAAAATGCTCTGATACAAATTTTACAATAAAAAATAAAGAATCACTATTTTAGTGCTTACTTATTTTAAGCAGAGAATCAGTAACATCAAGCAGTTGAACTCAGGCAAATTCTAATTGAATTAGTTGAATGTAACTATAAGAAAATAAGGAGGAAGAAAATGTTTAACATAGCAGTAATCAATCATGAAAAGATTGAGAATTCGCGATACATAGGAGTATTAAAAGATAAGCAATATGAGCTACATCATTTTGAACCTAGTGAGTTAGATCAAACGATCAGTACAATGGATGCAATTATTATCAAGGAATCTTCTTTAGAAGAAATTGGTGAAACGTGTGAGTTGATCATTAAGATTAGAAGCATGACTGACAGATTTATTTGGGTGCTTTCTGAAGCATCAACAAAGATCAATCGGATTGTCTATCTACAATTAGGGTCGGATGGTATTTTCGATGATCAGATTGATCCAGATGAATTTGGAATCTATGTTGGGACGACTTTGGAGCGAAGAGTTAAGAAGAGTGAGCCGGCTAAAACTGACGTGATACAGACAGATCAAGAAGAATTGGCTCCGATTGAACTGATCCCTAATAACTTTGCTGTCAATGTTGAAGCCAAAGGGGAAGTTAGTCTGACAAAATTGGAATTTCAAGCGATGGAGATTTTGGTTCGGCGTAAAGGAGATGCCGTTTCTTATGAAGAGATGTATCAGGCAATTTGGGGAGACGAAAAAGGAGATCGCAAATATCGCATTTCTAATTTGGTCTTTCACCTTAGAAAAAAACTTGGGGACGATCCATTTAAGCCAAAGTATATTCGAACAGTTCGCTCAAGAGGATACATGTTATCTATGTGAGTAAGTTTCCCAATTAAATCAGTTTTCTCTTTTTTGACTAGACGCTTAATGTAGCTTTTGGTCAGAAAATTGAAATATATTCGTGCGTTTTTTAGCACAATGATTTTTGAGGAAAGGAGGAAAATAATGAAAATACGGAAACAGTTTTACTTGATTGCTTCAATGTTGGTAGTTTTTAGTTTTTTAGGTTTCTTTGTCTCAAACAAGCAAACAAAAATAAAGGCGTCAGAAGAACTTTCAGGTTCTTATGTTTTGGAAAAGAAAACAGAAACAGAAAACCAAGTAACATTTGACCTAAAAGTAACGGATCCTCAACAGGGTACAGTAACTCTTAAGTTGAGTGATACAAAAGAACCAGTCTTGTATGCAGAAGATATTCTTGAAAATCTTAATTCCGGGGAACTGGAAAAAAGAGTGGAAATCAAAGACAGTGGTCTAAATCAAGTGTCTATCACATTTAAAGACAAAGAAGGAACACTCGTGATCCCAATTGCTTTAAAAGTGACAGAAAACAACAAAAAGATTTCCGATATGCTTAAAGTGCTAAATGGTGAGCAGATTCTTTCAGAGTCTAGTGTTGAATTGACTTATCAAGAAGTAGAAAAAGAACCAGTTCCTATTGCTAGAGCAAGTGAGATGATCAGCCCTATGGCAGCAACGGTTGTCACAACTTGGGATCAGTTCAAGGCAGCTTTAGAAAATCCTGATGTTGATGTCATTGATGTAGGTGCAGATTTTGCTCGGACAGCTACAACCACTGCTTCTGGACTAGGTACACTGGCTAGAGATGTAACAATTAATGGGAACGGGCATACGATCGATTTTGGGAACAATGCTGGGTACCTAACTTTAGGTGCAACTTCTACTAATAAACTTGTCGTCAACGACTTAACAGTGAAAAAAGCTGGTGCGACCGCAATTTTCTACTCATCATCAAATAGTGCCATATGGGATATCACATTCAATAATGTGAATACTCCTGAAAATAACGAATCAGGTGTGATTGATGCAACCAATAGTACATTGACACTGGCTGGCAATAATACTATGTATGCAAAAAATAATACAGTTACGATCCTGCATGTTTTTTCAAGTAATGGTGCTGTAAGTGACATCAATACAAATCAGTCAGCTAATACATTGACGGTTTGGGCGATTGCAGTTAATGACGGTAACCGTGGTGGCGGGTCTATTAATTTGGATAATGCCACATTAAAAGCTCATTCTACAGGAAGTTCTGCTGTTCGTTTACGATACGGTGGGAACAAGTTTATCGTTACAAATAATTCTAAATTAGTGGCTATAACTGATAGAACGACTGGAGATGCTGCTACTGTACGTTTTTCAACAACAAATCCGGATAATGAATTCCAAATCTCTAATAACTCAGTGATCGATATTCAACATTTAGATGGTGATGCACCTGCATTACGCTTAAATGGTGATGGCTTCATTACAAATGTGTCAGGCAAATCTAAATTGAATCTTTACAATAAAGGTTCAGGATCTGCTTCGAATACAGCAAATGAAGCATTGAATTTACCTGGTGCAAATAATACATTTACGATCCGTGATGCGGATAGTCAGGTGAACATGATCGCTGATTTTGGACCAGCTGTGTATGGTGGTGCAAATACATCGAAAATCGATGCTGGGCCAGGAACGGAATTTATCGCTCGAGGAAATACGAGCGGTGCTGCTTACGGTGTTTTTAACATGGGATCCAACGCAAGTGTTGTGATTGATAATCCAATCTATTATGACTTTGCAAATACTCGTTCAGGGGGAGCAAACATTTTCAGTCTGAGCGGTTCAGGAGGAACCTTTATAGCAAACAACACTGATGTCAGTGTGTGGGAAAAAGGGAAAAGTGTATATGTCGATGATCCGATCTATGACTGGACATTGATTGATTTCACTTTGACTGGATCCAACTTGGCAACTATATCAACAGCAAGTGATCCTGACTTTAAATCTTTATTTGGTGCCCCAAACAACTATTCGCGGATGAGTGGTAATAATGCCAGACCAATCGTAGATGAGTTAAGACAACCGACCAATGCTGACAAGAAGATTTACGGACATGTTTCAGTTCCAGAAGGGGTTGAAGGCATCCGTGATGCTTGGACAGACGAAGTAGATGTAGATGTTAAGGTGAAAAATGCTGATGGTACTGTCGCTTATGAAACATTGACAGGTGATACTGTGGGAGCTCCTGGATTAAAAATCTGGGGAGAAACAGAAAGAAATGGGATGTTTGAAATTGAGTTGCCGGATGGGAAGTTCTTGAAAACAGGACAAACAATCGAAGTAACGGCAGCTAGAAGACAAGGTGCCAATAGTGCATCTGGGAAAATGCACGAAAGTTTACCAGAAGATATTCAAACAACTGTTTTAACAGTTATTGATGTTACACCGCCAACTCAAGCAGTTGTTTCATCTGCTGTCAACAATGCAGCGAAACAAATCAAAGGAACCAGCGATGAAGATGGAGCGAAGGTTTTTGTAAAAGTCAATGGTGAATGGTTGAAAGATTCAGCTGGAAATGCAGTGACAACTACTGTAGCCGGCGGTAACTGGACAATTGATTTACCAAGCTATATCGATAAAACGGCCCAAGTGGAAGTTTATCTAAAAGACACAACAGAAATTACACCATTGCCATCTTTTGTACTTCCGCGTACCTATACAGTGGAGCCGGATGGCGTTGCTGGCAACTTGAATGAAGTTGCGACAACTTATGATAGTTATACAGGATATCATGATGCTGTCAAAGGAACGACAGATGAGCGTTTTGATCCAGCAACCTTGGATACAGTAGCTGATGTTATCCCTGATGCACCTAAATTGGTCAAAGGGGTGGAATCTAGTGGTGGAAGTACAACTTCTGTTGGTGATACTTTGACGTATTCATTGCTTGTTTCAAATACTAAAGTGGATTCTTATGATTGGACTAACGTCGAAATATCTGATGTCTTGGCTGAAGGCTTAGAATTTGATCCTGCTAAACACAAAGTAACGATCGATAATGTTGAAGTTGGTACCGATAAGTACAACTACAATGAAACGACACGTACATTGACAATAAAAGTAGGAGACTTGAGTAAACCAGGTCCAAAATCAGAATCTGACCCGACGATCGTTCCGAAAGAAGTTAGAGTGACATTCCAAGTGAATGTTGGACAAAATGCTGTAGATGAAGATATTCAAAATACAGCAACTGCAGTAGGGTATTCTCCACAAGAAGATCCATTTGAAGTAGGACCTATTAAGCCGGATGCAAGTCATGTGCCAATCAATGTCACTTCAAATACTGTTGGTACACCAGGAGGGCCACCTTTTGGTATCTTATCTTTTGTCTCAGCACCAACAGCATTAGACTTTGGGATTAAAACTGAAAGTCTTAATGGAAATACAGTTGCCGTTAATCCAGATGTCGTAGGAGATCAATTAGTGGTTTCTGATAATCGCGGAAATTTACAAAAATGGACAATGACAGCAACGCTGCTTTCACCCTTGTCAAATGGTGACGCTATTTTCCCTGACGCGCTTCATTATGTGAACGGTGAATCAGATGAAGTCATCACTGGCTTGGCAAAACCAATTTTCGTTCATACAAACGCAAATGTTGGTGAATACAATATCAGTGAAGAAGAATGGGTGAAAAAAGACAATGGGTTTAAGATTGAATTAGCACCTGGTGCAGTCAACAAACTTGGTAAATATCAAGCGACGATTCAATTCTCATTGGAAGATACACCATAAAAATGGAGGAATAACAATTGATGAAAAATTTAAAATCTTTGGTCTTGTTCTCCATTGCATGTGTATCACTTTTTACAATTCATCCAATCAGTGCACAAGCTGAAGGGGAAGGCAATGGCGGTGGGATTCAGACGAACGGAGAAATCGGGTTCTATGAAGAAACTAAACCAACAACAGAGCCGACGACCGAACCGAAAACTTCTGATTCAACACCTAAGATCACAAAACCAGTCGGCAAGTATCCTTCAACTGGCGAGTTAGTAAAGAAAAGTTTATCGATCAGTGGTGCAGCTTTAGTCATTATTGCAGCAATTGTCTTTTTCTGGAAGCGGAAAAAAGACAACGATGAACAGAAAGAAGGGAGTTAAGGAATGAAAAAGAACAGAATCTATTCAACCTTGCTACTTCTTTCGATCGGACTCACAGCTGGATTACTACCAGATTGCTCATATGCGGTAGAAGATAATACAGAAGGAAACGCAGCGATTGAATTAACTGAAATTCCAGATGAAGAAGGGATTCATGATCCGGAAAATCCCGGAACGATCGTCGATCCTGGGCCTAGCCCAAGTACAGAAGGTCGTCTACGAATCGACTTTGTTCCACAATTGAATTTTGGAAAGTATGCAATCACAAACAAAGATATGACATACCCGGTGAATGCACAGTTGTTTAAAGACGGCACGAAACCTAGAGGAAACTTTGTTCAAGTTTCTGATTATAGAGGCGGTCAACAAGGCTGGACATTGCAGGTACGTCAAGAATCACAATTTAGAAATGAAACAGCAAAAAATCCGGAACTTAACGGTGCGGTGATTTCTTTCGATAAATCATGGGTCAACTCGACGCGTGATCAAAGCGAAGCACCGATCGTCTCTAAAGAGATCATTCGACTAAGCAATATCGGAGAAACCTATAATTTAGCAGAGGCTAAACAAGGCACCGGTTTTGGAACTTGGAGCATTTCATTCGGCGCATCCGCTGATAATAAAAACAGCATTGCGTCAACGTTAAGTCCACGTTTATTAAAGGACGAACCTGTACTGGATGCAGCATTTGGTAATCAGCAAGTGTATGAAAACAGTGCAGTCACATTAAGCATACCGGGAGCGACTAAACGTGATCCGGTACCCTATTCAACGGTGTTAACTTGGATTATAGCCGAGTTACCATAGATGTAACACAAACAAAACCTAGGAGGAAACACACATGAAATTAACACACAAATTATGCGGAGCTGCTTTATTAGCAGTAGTAGGCGTAGCAGTAGCTGCTCCAAGTGCAACACAAGCCTTAGAAGGAACTAGAAACGGAACTGCTGACATCGAGTTCACAAAAAATACTTCTGAAGATACAACAATGACTGACCCAACTGGTACTCGTCCAGTCGATACTGGTACTGACATCGATCCAACTCACGTTGACGAATTTGGGATCATTGCTGTAACTCCATTGGACTTCAAAGCTCACGCTGCAGTAGTAGGCGCGCAACAATATGAAGCTGCACCTCACGTAGCGAACAAAGGAAATGCTGATGAGTATAACGTAGAAAACTATGTAGCGATCAAAGATGTTCGTTCTACTGTTGATCACACATACAAATTATCAGCAGCATTAACTAAACAATTTACTGCAACTGTTGATGGAACAGATGTAACTTTAGCTGGAGCAACATTAACATACAAAAATATCGATGTAGCAGCTACTCTTAACCCAGACTTACAACCAGCTAACGATAAAAAAGTATTTGGTGATGGAACTGGCGTACAAACAATCTCTGAAACAAGCGGTTCATTACCAGTTTACACAAACACTGATCCTAATGGCGGTAAAGGTCGTTATGAAGTAACATTTGGTGACGATGAAAAAGGTACAGACGGAAACTCTGTAGTAATCGACATCCCAGCATCTGTTGACGTTCGTACTGCAGCATATAATGCTACAGTAACTTGGACATTATCAGACACATTATAAAAAGCAGTTTGAACAACTGTGATTAAATATGTAGAAACAGGCTCACCGGCGTAAAGCCGGTGACTTGTTTTAACATCAAGAGGAAGGGATTTACAACATTCATGAAAAAGAAACTAATCACTTACTTAGCACTACTCACATACATAGTTTTCGGTCTTGGATTCTCTGTTAATGTTTTTGCCGATGAAAACAATAAGACCGCTGATCAACAAGCAGCAGATCTTGGCTTAGGTTTTACCTATAAAGTTGTGAAACCTGAGAATCAGCGCACTAGTGTCGGTTACTTCGACTTACGAATGAGTGCTGGACAAAAGCAGACTGTGGAAATTGAATTGGCAAACGGCTCTGATGAGGAAATCACGATCGGTGTCTCACTAAATGGTGCAAAGACCAACGGAAATGGTGTTATCGAATACGGTCCATCAGCGATCGAAAAAGATAAGTCTTTGAAATATGATTTTGTCGATATCGTTAAAGGACCTAAAGAAGTTGTTATTCCACCAAAAACAATGGTTCCATTAAAGTTGGATATAACGATGCCGGCATCTGATTTTAATGGTTTCATTTCAGGTGGTATTCAATTGAAACAACAGGTAAAAGAAGATAAGGAAGCAAAGAAAAAAACAGGGATCACAAATGAATATGCTTACTTAGTAGGAATGCTTTTAAGCGAAAATGATAACGTTGTTGAACCAAATCTTGAATTGAATAAAGTATATGCTGGTCTAGCAAATTATCGAAATGCTGTATTTGTTAATTTTTCTAATGTTCAACCTGCCTACCTTGAAAACATGACTGTTGATGTGCAAGTCATGAAAAAAGGGTCAGAAGAAGTTTTGTACGACACTAAAAAAGCAGGTATGCGCATGGGGCCTAATAACTTGATCGATTTTCCCGTTGAAATGAATGGAGATCGTATGGAAGCAGGCGATTATAAAGCACACATTTTAGTAACAGCGGATGACAAAAAATGGGAATGGACAGAAGACTTTACTATTACCGATGAAGAAGCAGATAAATTTAATGGACAGGATGTTTCATTAACACAAGAACGCGGGATCGATTGGAAATTGATTGCGATGATCGTGGGTGGAATCATTGCTGTTGTTGTAATTATCTTTATTATTGTTCGTTCTATTCAAACAAAGAAAATGAAAAATAAGAAGAAAAAAGGAAATAGAAAGAAAACAACTGCAAGATAAAGTAACGAAAGGGGATAGAAACCTATGAGCATATTGGATATGTCATTTATCGGCCTATTATCCAGCGCTATCCTCTTTTTCATTTTTGGTGTGGCGTTGTTTTTCTTTAGAATTTCTACCAATAAACAGTGGAAAAGAATAAAAGTACGCCGAGTTAAAAATAAAAAGAAGCGGAAAAAACTTCAGCGCATACGTAAACAATTAGAACAAAAAAAGAAGCGTCAGTTGGTTTGGGCGATCACTTGTTTTGTTCTGTTTCTTATGACAGCTGGTGGTGCAGGATATTCCAGATATTATCAATTAACAAATTTAACAGCTGAAGATGCTGAAGCTGTAGCGAAAACCTACTATTTAGTAGATGAAATGAAAAAACAAATTATTGCTGTTGGGAATGGAGCAAGCCCGGAAAAAACAGTTAAAAACTTGCGTGATCTAAGTGCTCAATTGGCGAGTGCCAGTGTCAAACCGGCTTCTCAAGGAATGTCAGTTGAAGGACAAAAGTTACTCAATCGCCATTTATCATTAACACGTCAGTTGGCAGTGAACATCAGTAATCAAAATCAGGATGCATTGGCAAACGCTACGATCAGAGAAACTTATTTAAAAGACATAGCAAAAGTGACCGAGAGTGAACAAAAGGTTTTCAAACACTTCAAAGTAAATGAATCAGCTTTACAGCAGAAAAAATAATTGTTGAGGGGTGAGAGTATGACTAGTCCAAAAAAGGCTACGAAACAGCCGAGAAAAAAGCTCTCTTCCTCTCAATCTAAAGTGAAGAAAAAAGAAGAATACATAAAAAGAAACAGAGAAGAGAAGAACGCAACAAAGCGTAATAAACGAAAAAAAAGCAATAATACTATTGCAACGAAAAAGAAGCAGCAACATAGAGGAAAAGCAAAAAAAGTAGTAAAATCTTTGCCAAAAAAACAGCAACAGAGAAAAAAGAAAAATAATCAAAAACAAGGTAAAAAAAAGCAACTAAAGCTATTGTTAAAACAACTTGCTCTGACTATTGCTATCAGTGCTGCATTATTTTCTACGATTATTTACTTCACTATTCGCACGCCTAAAATGGAAGGCTATGCAATGACTACGACACTGACTAATAATGACCGTGTCTTAGTCAGCAAAATGAGCGAATTAAAACGTTTCAAGATGGTCTATTTCAAACATCCACAAACGAAAGAAAAAACGATTAGAAGAATTATCGGAATGCCCGGAGAAGAACTATATTATAAGAATGATCAACTATTTATCAATAATAAACTAACGCCAGAACGTTTTCTCGAAAAATCTGCAGCTGAAGCAAAGCAGTCTGGTTTTTTACTGACTCAAGATTTTAGCTTAAAGCAAGTGACAAATGAAGAGCGCATTCCAGAAGGAAAGTATTTCGTGATGGGAGATAACCGTCAATTTTCTTCTGACAGCCGTGATTATGGACTGATCGATGAGAAAAATATTATTGGAGTTGTTGAGCTAAGAGTTTTCCCATTAAATGCAGCCGCCCATTTTTGATCGATGTAGATAGCAGTTTCAAGAAATAATAAAGGAAAGAGCCAAAAGATGACCAAAAAAAATATAGATAACCTACCCATGCTCAAAAAAAAATCGAATGAAACACAACAAATAGTTGAAAAATATCAAAAGCTAATGCGTACATTCACAATCGTGAAGAGGATACTTATGGTTTGTGTAGTCCTTGGCTGTGTTCTCTTTTTTGTTTTTGTAAGGACACACAGAGTAGACGGAGTATCTATGGCTCCTACTTTTGCGAATAACGACCGAATCTTTGTGAGGAAAACCGAAAAACCTTCTCGATTAGATATCGTAACTTTTTCACCAAAAGAAAAGCCGAAGGACTCTTATGTAAAAAGGGTTGTCGGTATGCCGGGAGATGCAATCTGGCTGGAAGAAAACAAACTGTTTATTAACCATCAAATGAAAGAGGGAGTAAAATCGCCAGACAGTAACACTGACAAAAGAGCGATAGATTTACCAGATGGTACGATCAAAATCAACGTCTCAGTTGAAGTAATGAAGCAATTATCTGGTTTAACAAAAATCCCTAAAAATAAGTATTTTTTACTTGGAGATAATCGTAATCATTCGACAGACAGCCGAATGATGGGGCTGATAGAGAGTGATCAGATCGAAGGTGTCGTTTCATTTAGATATTATCCATTGAATAAATTTGGGTATGTTCGATAAAATAAACAATTTAAGTGAGGTAAATATGAAGAACAAAGTAACGAGATGGATACGGGAAAACGGCATATACCTTTTGCTAAGTATTATAATTCCAATCGCCTTGATGACTTTAAGCTATTTTCTGATTGGTATTTATCCTGGCAGTGAACGTACAGTCATGGCGAGTGATAGTTTTAGTCAGTATTCGAACTTCCATGCGAGTTTTAATAATGTTTTACATGGAAAACAAAATATATTTTATACATGGTATGGCTCTCTAGGGTTAAACTATTGGGCTTTTTCGGCCTATTATCTAAATGGGATTTTTACGCCGCTTGTTTTCTTTTTTGATAATCAGGCAATGCCGGAAGCATTGTATTTTATTACTTTGATCAAGTTTGGCGCAATGGGTGCTGCTTTTTGGTTTTTTTCGACTCAAACCTTCAAATTTTCTAAATGGCTACACGTATCGTTTAGTACGGCTTACGCATTGATGGCTTACGCAACAGCATATTCAGAAGTGATCATGTGGCTGGATGCATTTGTCTACTTACCACTGATCATCTTAGGCATCAATAGAATCATGGATAAAGGAAAACCGGTTCTGTTATTCATTAGTTACTTGTTACTGTTTCTTTCTAATTTTTATATGGCCTTTATGATCGGTGTTTTTAGCTTCATGTATTATTGTGTTCGTTTAATGACCGATTTTAAACGATATAGAAAAAGTATCATCAATTATTTGGTCCCTTCGTTTTTAGCCGGAGGAGCTTCGATGGTCACGATCTTACCAACAGTATTGGATTTGAAAAATAATGGAGAGAGCTTGAGTGATTTTAGTCGCTTTTGGCAACCAGATACTGGAGCTTGGGATTTAGTGACTAAATCAATGGCGGGTATTTATGATACGAGCAAGTTTGGCAGTGCTCCTTTCGTTTATATTGGTTTATTGCCTCTGATTTTTTGTTTGTACTATTTTGTTGATAAGAAAATTCCATTACGCAATAAGCTTTTATACGGAAGCTTGTTTGTTCTCTTGATTGCTAGTGTTTACATTTCAAATTTAAACCTATTTTGGCATGGATTTCACGCGCCTAACATGTTTTTATACAGATTTAGTTTCCTTTTTTCTTTTTTAGTTATTCTGCTTGCTGGATACAGTATTGAACAGATCGAGAAGTCTGATGTAGAAAAAATCATCAATATCATTCTTTTACTATTAGCAGTGTTTCTAGCGACTTATTTTTTTGCGAATAGGCAACGATATGATTATATTCAGCCAATCTCGTTTATTATTACGATTCTCTTGCTCGTTTCCTACTTGATTTTATTACTTATCTACAAGGGAAATAAACTAAAAAAAGTATTGCCTATTATTCTTGCAGTAGTCATGGTGGCAGAAGCAGGTTTCAATACCAAAGTTATGCTTGAGGGCATCAAAGAAGATTGGGGATATGCTGGACGAAGCGTTTATGATGGTCATTATGAAGACATCGAAACATTAGTGGAAAAGACGAAGCGTGAAAATGATGATTTTTACCGAATGGAAAATATGGATTCTATTTCGCGAAATGACAGCTTTAATTATGGATATAGCGGTGTCACGATGTTTTCTTCAATTAGAAATCGCCATTCATCCAGTTATCTTAATAATCTTGGGTTTCGTTCCACAGGAAGTAACTTGAACATTGCCTATGTAAATAATACTTTGATCATGGATTCGCTCTTAGGGATCAAATACAATCTTTCTAAACAAGAAGATATTAATAAATATGGGTTTGAAAAAATTGCTACTAAAGGAAAATACAATTTATATGAGAATAAAAATACGCTTCCATTAGGAGTACTTACAGACAAAGAGATTTATGAACCAAATGCTGTAAACAATCAGACTGAACTGATCAAACATCTTTCAGGTATGGAAGAGGATTTATTTAGTTTTGGGAATGTTAAAGAGGACAAGCTAGAAAATCTTACTTTGGAATCAAATGATGATAGTTTGACTTATGGCAAAGAAAATATTGCTCAGCTTTCATCCATCACTTGGACGGTTGAAATACCTGCTAAAACACAAGCTTATTTAAGCTTAGTAGCGGCAGACCAAAGCATGATGGCTAAAACAGATATTACTCTTGAAGTGAATGGTACTTCAAGGAAAAACAGTATTATTGAATCTGGACAATACTATAATCTTGGATACTATCAAGAGGCAGAGACTATAAAAGTTAAAGCTAGCTTCGATTCCTCCCAAGCCCAAATCAGTCTCTATCAACCTGATGTTGCGCTGCTAAATGTTGACCGTTTTGAAACCTCGCTAGATAAAATCAAAAAGAATGGGGTAGATTTTGATGTTAGTGGACGTAAAGCAAGTGCGAGTGTCGATTTAAAAGAAGACCAAGTGATTTGGACAACTATTCCATATGATAAAGGTTGGAGAGCATATATTGATGGAAAAAAAGTTGAGATCCCAACATTCAAAGAAGCGTTTTTGACATTACCGGTTTCAAAAGGGAAACACACCGTGGAATTTGTCTTTTTACCTCAAGGCTTTACTGTCGGTATTAGCTTGTTTGCGTTTAGTATAGTTGCATTTTTACTATATTTATTCTGGTTGAAAAGACAAGCAGCGAAAGGAGAATAAAAATATGAAACGAAAAATCATGATGCTTCTTGGGTTACTGCTTGTCTTCACAGGCTGTACAACTAAATTATCAGAGGAAAAACAAACATTTTCTGATCGGGGAATTACTTATTCACTTCAATTACCATCATCATGGGAAAAAGAATCAGAACCTCAAGATAAATATGGTCAAAATGCAGTGTTTGCCGCCAAGGATAAAAAGAGCAATTCTGTGATGTTTATCAGTACAACAAGAAAAGATGTATTAGATTTGAAGGACTTTGGAGCTAAGACTCGTAAACAGGTGGCTAAGACCTATGGCTATGATGATCCTGAAGATGTCTATATGAAAGAATTTAAGCTAAATGATCATCCAGCGTACAAATACACTGTATTCACAAGATTCAAGGAAAAAGATGTCTGGGCGCACATCTATTATGTTGAAACTAAAAATGGTTTTGTTCAGTTAGTATATTATTCAGCAGATGACAGTAATTATGAAGCGCGTTCAAAAATTATCGATCAGTCAACACGATCATTGAAAGAAATAAAAATAGATGAAACGCTTGAAGAGCAAGAGAAGGAAGAAAGTTCCGAGCCAATCTCAGAGAGTGACAGTGTAACGGTTAAAAATGATAAAGTAGCATTTGAAATCAAAGGCTTTAGAAAAGTAGCGGATCAAAATGAAGAAACACTATTAGTTATTCGCTATGAAATGACAAACTTAGCTGAAGAAAAGATCTCTGCCGATTCATTAAAAGAGGTTGTTGCAGTAAAACAAAAAAAACAACTGCTAACAGAGACCATATTGCCTGAAAACGAAAGAAATTCAGCGTTGGGGTTATTAGAACAGCATCAAAAAGATCAGTTAGAGAAAGAAGAATCTGTAGAAACTGTACTAGTCTATAAGTTAAAACAAACAACTGGAGACGTGATTCTGACGTTCAATGCAGAGGATTTCCCTAACCAAGACCCAGTTATTTTAGATCTCGATTTATTAAAATAACTGAATATTTAAAATAGGAGGAAAAAAGGAAAGTGAATAAGAAAATAACATTCCTGATTTTAGCCTGTGTCTTCTTGATCGTTGGATGTAGTAAAAAAGAAACAACTACGTTGAATAAAGCAGATCGAGCAGTTGTTTGGCAAAAAACACAGGAAAAAGGTTTTGGAAAATTCGAGTATCTTGATATAAGCGAAAAAGAAGCACAAGAACGAATGGAAGAAAAGTTTGCAGTAACACTTCCAGAATTATACACATCAGCACTGCCGATCCTAGAAGAAACCTTACAAACGACAGAAAATAGTAAAGAAAAACCAGTTTATTCTGTAGTAGCTAAAGGGAATACGTTGACAATGCATGGTACGTACTCATACAAGAATAAGCAAGATGGAAAATACTATTCATATGCAACTGTTGAAATAATTTATGAGTTTGATCCTGAAAAAAAATTGGTATGGTTGAGTTCGCAAGATATCATGATTTTCAATTATCCTGGCGAAGGCAAGGTTTATCTTAATGAACCTAAAGAAGCTCTTGAAAAATTGGCAGCATTGACCAAGTTAGAGGATCTTAAAGAAAAAATCGATACCTTCAATAAGAATATAGACAAACCGGCAGAAGAAATAGCTGGTAAAAAATTGAAAGTCGAAAATTCATTGAAACAAGCAAAAGAAGATAACACTGTGGCTAGAAATATCGGAATGGATTTTGACAGCAATGGAACCTTAAGTGCGATTCGAGTTTTTGTGAAGGATTATACTGAAAAGTAGTCTGTAAATATGATTTTTTTGTGAAAAAACAAAGTAGAAATATTGTTTTACGATTCCTCATATTTCTGTCGGATTTCAAATTAATAACAAATAAAAATGTTCCTTTTTTATATGCATGAGATGTGTTAAAAAAAGTAGCGCTCAAAAGGAATGGTTTCTTTATTATCTGAGAGACCATTCCTTTTTTTGATCATCCTTTTGTTTAAGAGTGAAAACGTTGATAAATAAAACATTTTTGATGTGCTGAGAGTTGTTCAGACAATTGCAAATAGACAAAATGATTGTCTTTTTTGATAATCCCTGATAATTTGATTTATTTTTTTTGTGAGTATTTAATTGAATGTGAAAATGATAAAAAAACAACAATTTAGCCTGTTATTATATTTCGTTTTTTTCAATGGTATTATTTGTGAAAAATAGTAATGGAAAAATAAGAATAAAGCCTCAATTCGGTTTGTTTGTTTGGGAGTTATCTGATAAAATAGAGAAAGGTAGGTAGAATTTTTATGGGTAAAATAGCGAATAGCCTAATTATTTATAAGAGGAGAATAGAAATGAAATATTCAATTATTATGTTTAGTTAGTAGAGCTATGAGGAGAATAAGTGAAGAGCGCACATATGATTTGAATCAAAAGTGAATTTGGTTATTTTTATAAAATTGAAAACTACCGTACTGTCGTTATATTACATATATAGACAACCACATAATTTACTTAGACGTTTGACTTTAGAAAATAAAAATAATCAAAAGAATAGTCCCAATTTTTAGGAGGAAGTGAGCATATGCTAAAGATTTTTGGTAAAGGTAAAAAAAGAAAAAAATATGAAGATTACGATGAATATGACGACGAAGATTACGATGACGAAGATTATGATGATGATGACTACGATGATGACGAAGATTACGATGATGATGACTACGATGACGACGAAGATTATGACGATGATGATGACGACGACTACGATGATGATGAAGATTATGATGATGAAGATTATGATGATGAAGATTATGATGATGAAGATTATGATGATGACGACTACGATGACGACTACGATGACGACGAAGATTATGACGACTACGATGACGATGAAGATTATGATGATGACGAAGATGAACCACGTTCATTATTCTCTTTAAAAAAGAAAAAAGCAGCACCAGTGGCATCAGCGCCTAGAAAAGCTAAGCCAACGAAAAAAAGACCACCTGTTAATGAAGTGATCGACGATGAAGAGTTGGAAGAGCTTCAAGAAGAAAATCTGCAGCTTCAAAATGAACTTCGTGAATTGAAAGCTGAGTTGCGTAAGAGTAAGAGAGAAAATACGCAATTACAAAGTGAAGTTGAATCTGCTCAGCAAGTAAATGAGTCATTAGAAAATGAATTATCAATGGTTCAAGCTGTGCCGAAAGATTACGATGCGCGTATGGCTGAATTGGAGCAAGTAAAAAGTAAATACAACAGCTTGTTACGTGAAAGCAACCGCCAAATTGATGAGAATGACCTAAATCGTAAAAAGGCAGAGCGTTTTGCAAATAAAGTTCGTCAGTATGAGCAAGAATTATTAGCGAAACAAGAAGAAATCGATAAGCTTTCAGAAGATCGGATCGTGATCATGGCTTCTGATACACCAACTGATTCAGCTACCTATGAAGAGCTAGCGAAAGTTCGTCAGGAACTGGAAGCGACGAAACGTCAATTAGCTCAAAAAACGATCGATGTTGATAACCAACTATCGAAAGAAGACATTGGCGAAGTGTTACTTGAAGCGAAAAAACAAGCCAAAGAAATTATTAATCAGGCAAATCAAAGAGCACAAATGATCAATGAAGAAACTAAGCGAAAAGCTGGAGTTTTAAAACGTTTGGAACGTGCAGAGCAAGAATACCAAAACTACTACAAACGTATTAAAGATGTGAAGGAAGAATCTGAGCAAGCCTTCAATCAAATCATCAATTTAGTAAAAGAAGATCCATACCAATAAGAAAAGAGAGGACACAAAATGAAAAAAAGAAATCTAAACAGTAAAAAAATGCGCGTATTAAGTGTTGGGTTGCTTACTTCAACTGCTGTCCTTTCTGTTAATGATGTTCAACCAATTGTTGCTAAAGAATCAGAAGATCATGTAACTGCAGGATCGGAAGAACAAGAAGACGTAGCAATTTTATCTTCAACGAGTGAATATGAACCAACAGAAAGTACAGTAGAAGGAATCGCAACAAGTTCTTCTACGCAAGAAAGCAGCAGTGAGTCAACGGACGAAACTGTAGAAGAAAGTACAACAGACTCGTCTACAACAGATGAGTCGAGTTCAACACAAGAGACAACAGACTCTACAAGTACAACAGACTCTACAAGTACAACAGATTCATCGACAAGTGATTCAACTTCGAGTAGCGATAGCTCAACATCAAGTACAGGTTCGACTTCAAGTACTAGTTCAAGCACAGGTACAACAAGCTCAACTACAACTCCGTCGAAACCAAAGCCAAAACCAAAACCGCAGCCAAGTAAACCAAAACCGGCTCCGAAACCAAGTACACCAGCACCAACACCTGTGCAGCCGCAGCAGCCGATCCAAGGACCGCAGCAGCCAATTACTACGCCGCCAACGAATAATGTTTCAATAGGCAGTACAACGTCAGGTGCAAGTCCAGCTGGATCAGATCAGGTATTCCATATTAGTCCTAATTTGACAACTAAGAGTTTTGTCGAAGTGATCGGTGAGGATGCTCGTCAGATTGCTGGTGAAAACAATGTGTATGCCTCAGTCATGATCGCACAGGCCATTTTGGAAAGTGCATCTGGGAACAGTGCATTGGCTTCAGCTCCGAATTATAACTTATTTGGGATCAAAGGTAGTTATAAAGGGCAAAGTGCAAACTTTCTGACAAGTGAAGATGACGGTTCTGGTAGTATGTTTACGATTCGTTCAGACTTCAGAAAGTACCCATCGTACAAAGAATCATTAGAAGACTACGTGAAGCTGATCAGAGGCGGCACTGATTTTAATAACTCTTTTTATAGTGGTACTTGGAAAACGAATACGAAATCGTATAAAGACGCAACGAAATTTCTGACAGGTCGTTATGCAACAGATACAAGCTATAATGCAAAACTAAATGGTTTGATCGATGCGTATAATCTGACCCAATACGACACATTAAAAGAGAACAAGAAAACGAAAAAAGCGAAGAAGATTTCATTAAATACTTCTTTTGATAAATTGGAAAAACAAAATGATAAAGCTGATCAAAATATCGAGTACATAACGCATATCGTAGAAAAAGGAGAGTCTCTGAAGTCAATCAGTGAACTTTACAATATTTCTACCTTAGCGATCCTTGATAAAAATCAATTGGATCGACGTATGTTGTTTATCGGCCAAAAGTTAAGCATTCCAAAACAAGAAGAAAAAACAACTGTTGTAGTCAAAGAGGATGCTGTAGACCGTTCATTAGATATGGTACAAAAGTTATCTACTGCTTTTGCAGGTAAAGAGACGACACAATCATCAGAGAAACAAGTAGCCAAATCAACGAAAACAACGACTACTAAAGAGACAACAACAAAAGAAACTGCTAAAAAAGAAAAAAATGCAACAAAAGAAACAACAGATACTTCAGCGAAAAAAGATGCGAAAGATTATCAAGTAAGTGCAACACGTAAGAAGACGAAAGAAACCTATGAAGTGAAAAAAGGAGACACATTAGCAAGCATCTCTAAAAAAACAGGTGTTTCTGTCTGGTCATTAAAAGAGTGGAATGACCTAGATCAATACTTCTTGACGGAAGGACAACAACTTATTTTGACCCCTATCTATGATCTTCAATCGTAAAAATTAAGAAAGGAGAATGGCTCAATGAATGATTTTTTTGATGTTTTTTTCCATCAACAGGCAATCCCATTCACTACTGGGACCGTTCTCTATCAAAAAGATAGTACGGAAGAAATAGTTGATGCATGTGAAGCGTTTTATGAAGACCGCACAGGAGAATTATTTACTTTTCGAGAAAACGACGAAATTTCTCGAAAAGTTCTTTCTCTGCCACTTAAAAAGCATGTGGAGATCCAATTTTTTCAAGCAGAATTGAATTGGGATGTTTTATTAGAAGAGCTGGAAGAACTATTCCCACAGTTTGTTTGGACAAAACTCGTAGAAGAAGTTGAGGGTGCATTTAGTACATATTATTGTGAATTTATTCCGGTATCTTTAGAAACGCAAGAGGAAGATCCTGTATCATTCAGTGTATCAGCTAGTTTAGAGCAGATGGGCTTTACCAAAAGTCAGTCTGTCAGCAGTATTTTAGAGGCAAAGTTTCTTTCTATTTTTCAAGAAGAAGAAGGCGAACCTACTTCGGGAGAGCCCTTGAGTTTTCCAGTAGAGGTGACGATAACTGAGTCAACAAAGGAAAAAGAGGAGCGTTCATCATCTGAGGAAGAACCAATACTTGAAAGTATTGAAGACAGCGAAACATTTTTTGATATAGCTTCTGTGGAAGAAACGGATTCGTCGGTTCCTGTTCGTTCAGATGAAAGTGAAGTTTTATATCTAAAAGAAAGTCTGAAACGAGAAAAAGCGTCAAAGGAACGCGTGCGGGTAGCAAAAGAAAAATTGGAGTACGAGCTGCTCGCCATAGAAAACAGTTTACTCGTTAGTGGATTAAAACGATTTAAAAAGCATCAAAAGTCATCGATCGATGAAGAAGACTGGTATAAACCGGTTCGTATCGATTTGATTCAATACGACGACCTTTATAAAAAGGCGAAATTTATTGAGCAGTCTTGGCGTTTGAATCGTCAATTAGTAACGATCACCGAAAAAATGACAGTGACGAAAGACCAATGGATCTATGAGCGTGCTCGAATCGAGAAGATCAAAAATAGTGTCTCTGAAATGGATTTACAATCTATGATGGAGCAATGCCACTTGATCAACGAACGAGTAAAAATCAGACCTGGATTTTTATTTTTTAAACCAAGAGTAAAATTATATCAAATTGATTATGAACAACTAGAAAAAATCAGTGCTTTTTTTGATATTATCCAAACTGAGAACCGTTTATTAGAATCTGTCATTGAACAAAAAGAATTCGAAGCATAAATAACCAAACTTTTAAATAACGATTATTAAGAATTAGAGACCTCGACAAAACTATTTTTAGTTTTGTCGAGGTCTTTTTGAGTGATAAATAAACACGTCTCCCGATTAAAAAATGAAAAAAGCATCAAAAAAGAGCTGGAATTCAAGAGGAAATTTTGTAATATTTCCAAATTTTTGTAATATAAGCCAATAATTTGAAAAGAAAAACGATAAAATTTCAGAAAAAATCATGATCATTTTCATTATAAAACTGAATCAAAAACCCAGTACGAACAGGTGTTTTTCTCCGTTTTTTTTACAAACTGTTACGCAAAGCCAATACTCGTAACGAATTGTCATTGCTTTTTCACCTATGAAATATTTTTAGATGTTAAAGTATGCAAAGTCGATAAACAAACGACAAAATATTTTTCACAAAGGAGAAACAACATGAAATCACTTAAAACGATTTTATTAGCAACAACTTTGACTGCAGGATTTGGCTTTTTTATGGGAACGACTGACGCACACGCTGATAGCTTATATAAAGTAAAAACAGGAGATACATTATCTACGATCTCTCAACAATTCAGTGGTGACAATAGCTTAATTGATTTGATTGCAAAAGATAATAAAATTACAAACATAAATATGATTTTTGAAGGAGAAGAATTGGTGATCCGTACAGCTGAAGAAGCTGGCAAAGATGCAATACCAGTTCAAGCAGAAGCAGCACCAGTACAAGAAGCAGCTGTGCAAGCTGAGCCAGCAGCACCAGCTCAAGAAGCAGCGACAGCACCAGCAACGACTTCATCTGCGAAAGAATGGATCGCACAAAAAGAATCAAGTGGTTCGTATGCTGCGACAAACGGTAGATATATCGGTAGATATCAATTAGATGCTTCATATTTAAATGGTGATTATTCCGAAGCAAACCAAGAACGAGTTGCTGACAGCTATGTTGCTGGACGTTATGGTTCATGGGAAGCAGCACAGGCTTTCTGGATGGCTAACGGCTGGTATTAAGCGGATCAAAGGTAAAGTATAGAGAAAGGGAACAGAATTAGTTCATTCATCGAGAATAACAAAGCTTACTTCTATTCCAACTATATATCAAGATTTAAGGTGTAAAACGAAGGTATAAAGATACTTTTGTTTTACCCTTTTTTTGTACAGAGAAGTTCATAAGCGACTTTTTTTATAGTTATCAGTATAATTTAATTAGATTGAGTTCCTCCTTTTCCGATAAAAGCCATTTGATTATGAATGAGAGGATGTAGTAAAATGCCAAAATTTTATAAAAATGTAAAGACAGGTGCTGTGATCACAGCGGAAGAATATCAAGAAAAGATCATGACCAATATGACTGAAACCAGCTCAGATCTAGGTACAATGGGGATGGGTTCTTACAGTAATTTTGTGAATGACATATTTGAAGGAGAATTGGATAATTATAGTGAGTATGTTCCTTATGATCCAGAAGAAGAAAAGGAATAAAAAGTTGAAATCGGGAAAGGAGAGGACTTATGAAAAAACAAACTCTTTTCAATAGTGCATTTAGATTGATTCGTTTCATTTTTATTGTGATTAGCGGTAGTTTGATCTATCAAGTATTGTTTTCTGAAATTTTAACAAAAAAGATCCATATTTTTGCGTATATTCTTTTATGGTTATTCAGTTCCTATTTGATTTTGCCTTTTATCAATAAGTTGATGACAGGACGTTACTTACCAGATTACTTTATCGGTCGTTCGCAGACGAGTGATGGGTTATTAGGGGATCCGATCAATCTTGCTTTTATTGGAAGTAAAGCGGAATTAGAGCAATTATTTATGAACAGCGGCTGGACTATTGCCGAAAAATTATCATTACGATCGAGCATAAAAATGATTATTGCAAGTGTGTTAGCAAAGTCTTACCCAAGCGCACCTGTTAGTTCTTTATTTTTATTTGGTAAACGGCAGGATATTGCATTTGAAAAGCAAATCGAAAATAATCCGCGTAGAAGGCATCATGTACGTTTTTGGCAAACACCAGAAAACTGGTATTTACCTGGAGGTAGACAAGCGGATTGGTTAGGTGCTGCAACGTATGATAAAAAAGTGGGCTTTTCTTTTTTTACTGGACAGGTCACTCATAAAATAAACTCAGATGTCGATAAGGAACGTGATTTTGTCTTGGAGACGTTTGAAGAATCGAAACAACCTGTTTCGATTGAACTTGTTGAACATTTCACCACAAGCTATCATGGAAGAAATGGCGGTGGTGATGAAATATTCACAGATGGTGCATTACCTTTTATCAAAATGAAATAGTGGTGATAGAGGCGGACTTTTTTCTAAGTTCCACTTCTATCACCACTGTTTTTTAGGCTTCCTGTTTAGTAAAGTTCATTTCATAAGCTTTTTTGGTGAATGAGATGACCCCAGATAATAAGAACAGGCTAATGATCGTTCCTTCTCTAACAAAAATCGGTAAATGATAAAATAGAGAGATCGCTAGAGAGATGGAGACGGATATAATATCGACGCCATATCTAAATCTAGAGAATGGGGCACCTGACATCTCAGATAGACGAATACAGACACTTTCGATCGGAAATGGCAGAATATTTAAAGAAATGACCATTCCTGTAGCGGAACCAGCAATCACAGTTCCAAGGACAAAGACTAATAGCTTCAAGAAATAATTGTCAAGCTGCAGTCCTCCGAAAACAGTGTAAGAAAAGAAATTGATGATATTTCCCAAACATAAAATGGAAACAAACATTAAAGCATATTTCAAGGGTTCCTTCTTTTTAGCTAATAAAATATACGCTAGTAAAAATAGACTGTTGAATAAAAATGTGACCGTTCCAACTTTGATATCGCTGATAGA
The DNA here is from genome assembly GCF_002174455.2 of Enterococcus sp. 9D6_DIV0238. NCBI lineage: Bacteria > Bacillati > Bacillota > Bacilli > Lactobacillales > Enterococcaceae > Enterococcus > Candidatus Enterococcus dunnyi. Next base: position 1,476,359 of record NZ_CP147246.1, on the reverse strand, counting down.
AGATACAGCTACATTAAGTGAATTGAAACTGCTGACTCCAATATCTGCTTTTAAAGTCAAGCTGATCCCAACACCGCTAAGTGCATAAAATAAAATAGATGCTATAATTTTTTTCATGACACGCCTCCAATAATTATTGAACTTTATAATAGTAATTTAATCGATAATGCTTCATAATAATAGGAGATATCTCACATTTTTAGGAGGACTTATGAAAATATATCCGTTACATGACTTAAAAAAATTGACCAAAGAAACTTCTCAAACCATCTTCGAAAAATTTCCAGAGCAAAGCTTAAAAGCAGCGAGTCTTTTTGTCTATGAGAAGAATGACTATATCGTTCGTTTTGATAAACCTGTTGAGCATCTTTTTTTTATGATCGAAGGGCGAGCAAAAATCTACAAGATCCACGAAAATGGGAAACGTTCATTACTTCAATTTTTGACAACAGGTGATTTTATTGGAGAGTTGTCTTTGTTAGAAGTGGAGGATCAAGTCAAAGATGTTCAAACGATCGATCGCTGTATTTGTTTAGCGTTACCGTATCGTAGAGTCAAACAAGAGCTGTTGGCTGATAATCACTTTCTGAAAACGATCGCTAAATACTTGGGGAAAAAGGTTTTATTACGGGTGGAACATTTTTCGAATAATCAAAACTATGAATTGAAGCATCGTTTGGCAGCGTACATGCTGCAAACAGAAATGGCAGGGATTTATCAGGAAAAACATACAGAGACGGCTGAATTTTTAGGGGTCAGCTATCGTCATTTAATCTATACCTTCAATGAGTTTCAACAATTAGGTTTGATAAAAAAACAAGGAAAAAGATATGAGTTAAACATTGCTGGATTAAAAGATTTAGCACTGAATTTACATATTTGATCCACTGGATAATATATAGATTATAAAAATATATGATTTGAAAGTATATTATTCGCATTTATTTGCAAATTGATTTATTCTTTTAGTGACTGAATAGTAAAGGAGATGGATAGCTGGCTACGGGATGGACGCAGGGATGAGAACTTCATAAAGAGTATTACCAGGTATGAAAAACATTAAAAGAGGTGGAAAGTTTGAAAAAGGTGTTTAGAAAAAATGTAAACGTTTTATCATTGCTTGTTCTTATTGCTTCTAGTTTGGTATTATCTTTATCAGGAATTGCTTCAACAAAGGTCGTACAGGCGGCAGAATCTCCAAAATATCGTAATGTCATGTATTATGGTGATTGGTCGATTTGGGGAGGCGAAGAGAATTTTTATCCTAAAGACATTCCAGCAGATCAATTGACTCATTTGAACTTTGCGTTTTTAGATTTTGATGGAAATGGGAATTTGAAATTTACCGATAAAGATGCTGCTGTTGGAGCGCCAGTTGGACAAGATGGCGTGCAGTGGAATAGTGCAAGCTCGGGAATTTTGAATGCTATACAAGATGTTCGTGCAAAAAATCCGAATTTAAAAATCGGTGTATCGATTGGCGGTTGGTCTAAATCAGGAGACTTTTCTGATGTAGCAGCAAATCCAACGATTCGTGCAAATTTTGTAAATAATATTGCCAAATTTATCAAATATACGAATATGGACTTTGTTGATTTGGACTGGGAATATCCTGCTTCAGTTCGTGAACCAGATAAAGTAGATAACACAAACGATGAGGGAACACCTCATGCGAAACCGGCAGACAAGCAAAACTTCATCACATTACTACAAGAAATTCGTACAGCGATCGATAAACAAGGAAAAGACTTAGGAAAAACCTATGAATTATCCGTTGCTTTACCAGCTGCTCAAAGTACGCTAAAAAATGGGGTTGATGTAGCGCAATTATTCAATGTAGTCGATTTTGCAAATGTAATGACGTATGATATGAATGGTGCTTGGACGCCAAATAGTGCCCATCATACTGCTTTATACGGCAATCCGGCTGATCCTAATTATGCTAGTGGTTTTTCTGTAGACCAAACAGTAAAATATCTTCAGGCAAATGGTGCTCCTTCAAGCAAAATCGTCATCGGAGCAGCCTTTTATACACGCGGCTGGAATAAAGTGGCAGCAGGAACTGATACACAGCATCCTGGATTGTTCCAAGCAGCAGAAAAAAATAATAAAGATGCCGATTTATCACCGACTTATGGGGCAAATAACAAAAATCCATTAAAATCTGGTGACGGTGGACGTGCTGGTGGTGTTTGGCCATATCGAAATATTGCTGATTTGAAAGTCAAATCTCCAGACCTGAAAGAATACTGGGATGATGTCGCTAAAGCGCCTTATATGTATAGCCAAACAACAGGAGAGTTTTATACTTACGATAATACTCGTTCTATTGGCTATAAAGCTGAATATGTTAAAAATAACCAGCTGGGCGGTGTGATTTCATGGATGCAATCACAAGATAAAACAACTGATACAACAAAACGTGATGAGCTGACAAAAGCAATCAAGGCAGGATTATTTGGCGCAACAGCGTTACCTGCAAACAAAACAGTCTATGCTGATTTGAATGTGAAAGCAACGATTGCTCCATATAGTGAAAATGGTGTTGGTTACGAAATAACGATCAAAAACAATGAAAGCGCAGGAGAAACAGGAGATGTGTTAACTGCTGTGGAAGCGGCATTTGAAACAGTAAAATTACCTAAACTGTATATTCCAGTCAATGCAGCAGAAACGTTGACTGCTGGCGACTATAAAGCTGGTACAGTGACAACTACTAATGGTTTTGTAGTCGTTGATCTATCTTCTGTTTATGATGCGCAGCAAATACCGCAAGGTGCCAGCTACACATTCCGATTAAAATCAAGTGCAGCAGCAACTGATGTAAATCGCATCAGCAGTATTGAATTATCTCAACGAATTGCTAAAAATGGTGCTGAATTAAGTCGTCAAACAATCTATGGCGGCGGTACAGTGATCCCAGATCCATCAGATACGACACCGCCAACTGTTCCGGGAAATCTTACAGCTGGAACGATCACAGAGACAGCCGCAACATTGACATGGACAGCGTCAACAGATAATGTGAAATTGGCAGGATATAAAATTTATCGTGATGGTGTATTAGTCGGAACAGTTTCTGGTACAACGTATACTGATACAACATTAAAAGCAAATACAACTTATTCATATACAGTGAAGGCTTACGATGCTGCTGGAAACCTTTCAGCAGATAGTAATGCAGTTAGTGTGAAAACCAAAGAAAGTACGACTCCTCCAGTATCAAATGCCTGGGATGCATCAAAAGCCTACAATGGTGGAGAAATCGTGACGTATCAAGGAAAGACCTACAAAGCAAAATGGTGGACACAAGGAAACGTTCCAGGAACAGAAGAATGGGGACCTTGGGAATTGATTGGATAAAATAAAAAGCATGCTAAAACCGATTGCTAGTTTTAGCATGCTTTTTTATGGTTGTTTACTTAGGTGGGGTATCTAGATACTCATGGATAAAATCGGCGTATTTTTCTACAATTTTTTGTCCTTTTTCCATCAGTACATAGATTCCCGGATCGATCATATTTGTAATATAATCTTTAGAAAACTCTTTTTTTATTTTGATGATAGCTTGCTTTTTGTCTGAACAGCTTGTTAAGCTATTTTCCTCCAGCACATCATTTAGTTGAGTTAGTGACCAAAATTCAAGCACAGAAGGCTCATTCAAAATATCTAGATAGTCCGAAAATAGTAATTGATTGGTTGCCTCTACAGGATCGATCCCAAATTCCATTTCAAAAAAATCTGGAAAATCGGTAAACGTAGAATCCTTCTCATTGACCCAATCCAGTAATAAGACCTCGCCAGGCAACAACCCATCTTCATTACGGGTCATATGTTCTTTAGGAACGATCGTTACGGAACCATTTGCAATTGCCTGTAACCAAATATCCACATCCCGATCTGCAGACATTACTGGAAATTCTGGATATGTTTCATAAATTGCAGCGATTCTTGTCGCTTCTTTGTCTAAATCAATTGTTTCTTTCGGTGTTTCACGTTTAAAAAAATCAAATAAAGCCATAGATCCTCCTTAATTTAAAAGCGGAACAAATCGTTCAATCCTGTAGAAAATTAGGAAATTGCCATTGAGACGCGTTCTGTCTCACTGGTAATTTGTCTATTTTCCTAAGGATTGATTTGTGCAGCTAGATAACATAAATGATCAACACTTTCTTACGAAAGTCTTGTACTGTTCAACATCAGTTCATTTCATTCACTGTGTTTCTCAGCAAAAGCGGAACAGGCTCGTCAAGCTCTGACAGAAAAATAGGAAAAATCGATTGAGACGCTTTTTGTCTCACTCTATTTTTATCTTTTTCCGAAGAGCTAGCCTGTGTAGCTTGATAACATAAATGATCAACACTTTCTTACGAAAGTCTTGTGCTGTTCAAGATCAGTTCACTTTATTCACTGTCTTTCACTGATATAAGCTAGCATACCGCCGAACCAGATAATCCAAATAAAACATCAAAGGGTAGTTTCCGATCCGAACATAGTTTGTTGTGGTCACATTGACAGATAAATCAAATAAATAGGTCAATGTATTTTGTGTATGTTGTGTTAAGAGAATCGATTTTGCTGGACTGTCACTGATTCTTCTCATAAGATCACTGCTTTTATTTAGCAAAGAGCCGTAAGAAGAAATCACGATCACTACAGAAGTTTCTTTTAAGTCCGCGACAAGTGACTGTTGTGTTTCTTCTGTTTCGCCTACAAAGACCAGCTTCTGACTAAGTAAAAACGAAGTTTGTAATTCTTTGGCTAACTCTAGCGTTGAGCTATAGCCGATCAGCACAACTTCTTCGGCCTGTTGAATATCATCTAAAATGTGATCGACTTCCTCGATATCTATTGTTTGAAGAACGTCATTTATTGCTGTATTGATTTCTTTTCCATAAGAAATCAGATACTCTTTAGGATCATTTTTTAGATCGATCAACTCTTGTTCTTTCATTCTTAGTCCGTTATGCTTTTTCATCATGCTCAATGAGGCTAATGAGTCACGTAATACAGCAAAATTGGTAATACCAAAATGGCGGCAAAACCGTGTCAGTGTTGCCGGTGAAACGAAGCAACGTTCAGCGATTTCAGTGATCGTCAATGTTTGGATTTCTTTTGAATGGTTCAGTAGATAGATGATGATTCGGGCATAGGTTGTATCACGTTTATTTGTATTTAAAAAATGCAGGAAATCAAGTAGATCGAGCATCAACGAAAACTCCTTTTCTATAACTCATTTTCACGATCATGAAAATGAATCGAAATAATGAAAATAGCCAGTGCAACAAAAAAATAATAATGTCTGTTCTCATGCTAAGATAAGTTTGTTACAACTATTATACACTAAATCAATGACCGAGAGGATGGGAATGAATGAGCGGATTTCCACAGAATTTTTTATGGGGCGGTGCGACAGCAGCCAATCAATTTGAAGGTGCATTTTTAGAAGATGGTAAAGGATGGTCAACGGCAGACACTGCCCGTTATGTAAAAGAAAATGGCATTAGTATGTCGGAGTTGCTGAAACCAACAACTAAAGCGGATGTTGAGTTTGCGATGAATGACAAAGAAGGAATTTATCCTAAAAGACATGGGATCGACTTTTATCATAAATACAAAGAAGATATCGCATTATTTGCTGAAATGGGATTTAAGACCTTTCGTTTATCGATTTCATGGCCGCGGATTTTTCCGAATGGCGATGAGGCAGAACCGAATGAAGCGGGCTTAGCATTTTATGACGCGGTTTTTGATGAATGCTTGCGTTATGGGATCGAGCCGCTTGTTACGATTTCTCACTATGAATTTCCTTTAGGTTTAGCCTTCAAGCAAAATGGCTGGGAGAGTCGTGAAACGATTGCTGATTTTGAACGCTATGCCCGTGTTTTATTTAATCGTTATAAAGACAAAGTAAAATACTGGTTGACATTTAATGAAATCAACATTATCGGAATGACGGGTTATCTAAGTGGCGGAATCTTAGCTGACGGACATGAAAACTTATTACAGGCTCAATATCAAGCAGCACATCATCAATTTATTGCGAGTGCTCTAGCAGTCAAAGCCTGTCATGAAACCATACCAGATGCAAAAATCGGGTGTATGTTAGCAAGAATGGAAGCTTATCCTGAAACATGTAATCCTTTGGATGTCATGGAAAGTATCGATAGCGACCACAATAATCTATTTTATTCTGATGTTCAAATTCGCGGTTATTATCCAAGTTATATGAATAAATTTTTCCGTGATCATAATATCACGATCGAAAAAGAAGCAAAAGATGATGAAATCCTTAGAGAAGGAACCGTTGATTTTATGTCCTTTAGCTATTATATGAGCAGCATTGCTTCTCACGAAAAGGATGGAGATACAACGGGTGGAAACTTACTAGGCTCTAAGAAAAATCCTTATTTAAAAGCTAGCGATTGGGGGTGGCAGATCGATCCAGTTGGTCTGCGTGTGACATTGCATAAGCTTTATGATCGCTATCAAGTACCATTATTCATTGTAGAAAATGGGTTGGGTGCTAAAGATGTCGTTGAAGCAGATGGCAGTATCCATGATAGCTATCGTATCGATTATTTAAGAAGTCATATCGAACAGATGGAACAAGCGATCGATGAAGGCGTTGATTTGATGGGCTACACACCATGGGGCTGTATCGATTTAGTCAGTGCCAGCACGAGTGAAATGTCTAAACGATATGGTTTTATCTATGTTGATTTAGATGATGAAGGAAACGGGTCACTTGCACGTTCAAGAAAAGATTCATTTTATTGGTATAAAAAAGTCATCGAAACAAATGGTGCAGATTTAGCTTAGTTAAACTAGACTCGAATTGATTCCATGAAAGCGTTGCAAATTCTATGAAGATGCATTATACTAGAAGCAAGAAAAAAAACTGATAATGACGAGGCAGTCATTTTATAGAGTATGTTACTGAATAATGCAGGCAGAACTCAAATTACCTAGGAATGTCCTTTCCCGGGTAATTTGAGTTTTTTTTCTGGAAAGGAGTAAGAAAGTGAAAGTAAGTCAAATTCTAAACAACAATGTTGCGATCGTAAGCAGAGGAGATAATGAGGTCATTGTTTATGCTAAAGGATTAGCGTTTCGAAAAAAAGTCGGACAAGTCATTCATGAAAACGAAATTGAAAAAACCTACGTATTGGATTCTAATGATATGCTTGAGCATTTCAGCTATTTATTAGCTCATTCGGACGCTAGTCATATTACCTTAGTGAATCAAATCATTGCTTATGGCGAAGAAAAATTAAATGAAAAATCAAATGACTATCTAAGTTTGACCTTACTGGATCACATTGAATTTGCATTGAAGCGTGCAGCAAAAGGACAATTTATTCGCAGCCCATTGACTTGGGAAGTAAAGAAATTTTATCCGCAGCATTTTGAGATCGGAATGTATGCTCTTGATTTGATCAATGAACAATTTCAAGTGGCATTTCCAGAAGATGAAGCCGTATCGATCGCTCTTCATTTCGTTAATCTGCAGGAGGATAAGAATAATTTGGACGAAACGATTCGTTCGATGGAAAGTTTAAGAGATATTCTATCGATCATTCAATATCATTTTCAGATCAAATTAGATGAAGGCTCGCTGAACTATATGAGACTAATGACTCATTTGCAATACTTTATTCAACGGCTTCTTACGAAAAGCAATCATGAAGAAAGTGACACGATTTTAAATGAACAAATCAAATCATTATATAAAGAATCGTTTGAATGTGTGCAAAAAATCAGAGTCTATGTTCAACAAAAATATGCCTGTGATCTGACGATCGATGAAGAAACCTATCTCATGCTGCATATCCATCGCGTAACGCATCGGAGTCAAAGAGAGAGGAAAGAATAAAATGAACTATCAAACATTTAATGAAGACATTATCAGACTTGTAGGTGGCAAAGACAATATTCAAGCAGTCGTACATTGTATGACTCGGCTAAGATTTACATTGAAAGACCGTTCAAAAGCACAAACAGAGGAGCTAAAAGCCTTAGATGGTGTCATCGATGTTGTATCGAACAATGTCGCTTATCAAATAATCATCGGGACTCATGTCAACGAAGTACACGCTGAACTGATCAGTATGCTGGGCTTATCTCCTGTTACAGATGACGAAAAAGGTAGCGATGCTAAGAAAAATCCTTTAAAAGCTATCATGGATCTTTTATCAGAAACGATGACTCCTGTGATCGAGCCGATCATTGCATCGGGCCTATTAGCCGGTTTTCTATCATTGTTTTCAATCACGGGATTGATTTCAGCAGATAGCCCGACCTATCAATTGTTAGATTCGATCCGTTCTTCAGTATTTTTCTTTTTACCGATTTTTATCGCTATGTCTTGTGCAAAACGTTTAAAAGCAAGTCCGTACTTAGCTGTGGCACTAGCTGCAGTACTTGTTTCAAGTTCGATCAATGATGTGGCAGGGTTGAGTATTTTTGGAATCAAGTTACCGCAAATGGTCTATGCGAACTCGTTCATCCCGATTATTTTAGCGGTTTGGTTTATGGGACAATTGACGGTTCTTTTAAATAAATATGTACCTAAATTTTTACAATATTTTTTAAATCCGTTATTGATCATGGTGATCTGTTTACCTGTAACGCTGTTGATTTTTGGGCCGATCGGGATTTGGATCGGTGATGGTATCGGCTGGTTCTTTGAAGTATTGCACAATACTTTCGGCAGTTGGATCGTTGTGATGTTGTACGCTGCGTTACAACCATTTTTGATCATGCTGGGCGCAGGCAATTTCATGATGCCGCTTGCATTGAATTTTGTAAATAAAATGGGCTATGATCCAATTTTCTTAGCAGCAGCTACGATTTCTGATATTGCTGTTTCTGGTGCTATGTTAGGCTATTTCTTAAGAGCCAAAGATGCCAAACAAAAACAATTATTCGGTACAGTTAGTTTTAGTGCTCTTATGGGTGTTACAGAACCGGCAATTTACGGGGCCTTCATCAAGTTCAGAAGACCTTTCATCGCTGTGATGATCGGTGGTGGTTTAGGTGGTCTGTTTGCTGGATTGATGAAAGTAAAAACATATTCGATCGTTTGGGGCTTGATGGGTCTGCCTTCATATGCGGATAATCAAGATATATCAAACCTAGTTTTTATGATCATTAGTGTCGTGATCGGTTTTGTGGGTGCTGCGATCGCTGCGTTTGTTTTAGGAATTCCGCAAGAAGACAAAGAAGCAGAGAAAGTTTCAGAGATGACCGATGTTGTAGAGAATGGAACCAGCTTAAAGAAAGTGCCATTGGGTAGTGTAGTTGAGGGGAAAATCGTTCCTTTAGCTGAGGTCAATGACCAAGCATTTTCTACGGGAGCTTTAGGTAAAGGATTAGGGATCATTCCCGCGAATGATCAAATCGTAGCACCAAGTGATGGCGAAATTTCAGTTGTTTTCCCAACAAAGCATGCGATCGGATTGAAAACAGAGCAAGGGATCGAAGTATTGATCCATATTGGGATCGATACGGTGGAACTTGACGGACAATTTTTTGATACGATCGTGAAGCAAGGTGATAAAGTAAAGGCAGGCCAACAAATAGCGACAGTTGATTTTGCTGGTATCAAAGAAGCAGGTTATGATCCAACTGTGATTGTAGTCATCACAAATACAGTAGACTATTTAGATGTGATTCCGGCAGCAGAGGACAATGAATTAGAAGATGCTGCTTGTTTGACAGTAGTTCTATAGAAGCCAGATAAAAGTGATGAAATGAAGATAAGGAGTTTATGAAATGAGAAGAGCTGAGTTTTTATGGGGCGGCAGTATTGCCGCTCATCAATGCGAAGGTGCGTGGGATCAAGATGGCAAAGGAATCGGCATCATGGACCTAGTGACTCAAGGAACGTATGAGGAGCCGCGTGAAATCTGTCAAACAATAGAACCAGGTAAACGATACCCATCGCATGAAGGAATCGATTTTTATCATCGATATAAAGAAGACATTGCGCTATTTGCGGAAATGGGCTTCAAGGCATTACGTATTTCGATCGATTGGTCAAGGATTTATCCAAAAGGGAATGAACAAGAACCAAATCTATTAGGGATTCAGTTTTATCAAAATGTTGTCGATGAATTATTAAAGCATGGTATTGAGCCGATTGTGACGTTGTATCATTTTGAGATGCCTGTTCATTTAGTGAGAGAATATGGCTCATGGGTCAATCCTAAAGTAGTCGATTTCTATTTGAACTATTGCCAAACGATGTTTGAAGCATTGAAAGGCAAAGTGCGTTACTGGGTGACCTTCAACGAGATGAATCATATCGATCCGCAGACGGAGGCTTCTGACATTTTTACCTATATCATTGCTGGCTTGAAGTATACAGAGATGGACAATAAAAAACAAACACTGGCAAGGATCAGTTATAATATGACCTTAGCAAGTGTTAAAGCGGTTAAACTTGCTCGTATAGTTGATCCTGAAAATCAGATAGGGTGTGTTTTTGGTTTGACGCCTGCGTATCCATTGAACTGTGATCCGCAAAATGTGATGAATTCATTTAAGGAAACAGATCGAGAATTTTATCAGATCGATGCAATGTGCATGGGGAGATTTCCGGAATATAAATTAAAGGAATACCAAACACAAGGAATCGAATTGGTTATTTCAGAAGAAGATGCAGTAGCCTTTGCGGAAGGAAAGCTTGATTTTATCGGACTGAATTATTATTCTTCAAGTGTTGCGCATTACGAAGGTGATGATGAAAATGAAGAGACTCTGTTCGGTGGTACTCAAAATCCTTATTTAGAGCAAAGCAAATGGGGCTGGGCGATTGATCCTACTGGATTGCGTTACTTATTGAATTACATTTATCGCCGTTACAGTTTACCGATCATCATTACTGAAAATGGCTTGGGAGCAGTTGATCAGCTTGAAGCAGATGGAACGATCCAAGATGATTATCGAATCGAATATGTCCAAAAGCATTTAGAGCAAATGGAAAAAGCAATCGTAGAAGACTATGTTGACTGTTTTGGCTATTTGATGTGGGGACCGATCGATTTGGTTAGTGCGACTACTGGAGAAATGAAAAAACGTTATGGATTTATCTATGTGGATAAAAATGATGACCAAACAGGTAGTTTGGCAAGAATGAAGAAAAAATCATTTACATGGTATCAAGAAATGATTGCAGCTAAACCGAAATTTTAAGATAGAGGATGAAGAAAGACACTTTTACTGAGTAGATCAGTGGAAGTGTTTTTTTGTGAAAAATAAAATAGAAAAGTGGTTTAGAATGCGATACCATAAAAATGATACACAAAAAATAGGAAAGTAATAAAATTGCGTATTTATAAAATAGGGAGAGTGATAGTAAAACATCAATTGAATAAACAAGGTATATTGTGAGTATGGTATGGAAAGATGGAATAAATTTAATTAGGGGGAGTAATTTACTAATCTGCTAAGAAATGAAAAATGCATAAAAGAAGAAATGGTTTAACGTAGGTAGAATTTTAATATAAAAAATTTCTTGTTCTTTGTAGGAACAAGAAATGAGAATTAAATTTTGATGAATAAAAAATGTTGGTTTTATAAACATATTTATTCATTCAACACCTAGTATTGTACTATTTAAGTATGGATACTGTCAATAGGTATTGCTGCAATTGGTTTTATAAAAATAGTCTTGATCTTTTATGTTATTAAAGAACGTTCATAATGTTATTCTGCAACTCGTATAGAATAATGAAAAAATGCATCTATTTTGTATTTTGACGATTTATGAATGAAAAATTCTCCCCTGAAAAATTGGGAATGGGTATAGATAGCTTTATGAATACTGCTAAATCAAGGTTTAGCTAATGTTTTTTTCAAAGCCGTCAAATACGCCGTCACAAATTGGAAAATGAAAGAGGGATTTTATAATGGCTAAAAGAGGGGAAAATATATATAAACGAAAAGACGGACGCTGGGAAGGAAGATATATTAAAGAAAGAAAGGTCGACGGGAAAATCCGCTATGGATATATTTATTCTAGAAAATACGTAGATGTTAAAAAAAAGTTAATGCTTGTAAAAGCTCAAACGTTGAAATCCGATGACTTACAGATCGCGTACGATGGTACATTAGGTGATTGGTTAAAACTTTGGCTAGAAACTATTGTAAAACCTAGGGTTAAGCTGAGTACTTACAATGGCTATAAAAGCAAAGTACAATTACACATATTGCCTCATATAGGAACGATTCTCTTAAAAGAATTATTACCCACTGATATTGATCAATGGTTATTACAATTAAATAAACAGCTTTCTTCGAGTTCTGTGCATGCAGTTCACAGAGTATTAAAAAATGCTCTATCTCAAGCATTGAAACAGGAATTAATAAGTAAAAATCCAACACTCATGATTGAGTTACCCAAATTAGAAAAGCAGAGAGTCAAAGCTTTTTCAAAGCAACAACAGAAAATGATTAAAGCAGCAACTATCAAAGAAGAAAAATATTTACCTATTCTTATTGCTCTAGAAACAGGGATGCGTATTGGCGAAATTAGTGCATTGAGATGGACTGATATTGATTTCTCTGAAAAGACCATTCATATTCAACGAACGTTGCAACGATTGCAAGTTGGCTTAGGAAAAACGGCTCTAATTGAAGGAACACCCAAAACCTTTCAATCAGAAAGAGTCTTACCGTTATCAAATCAACTAAAAGAATATTTGACAGAAGTAAAAAAGACATCACATAGTCCATATGTTGTTGGCATAAAAGATTCATGTACTGAACCAAGGACGATTACTTATCGCTTCAAAAAGTTACAAGAAGAGCTTAAAATCACTCCATTGCCTTTCCACTCTCTGCGTCATACTTTTGCTACCCGTTGTTTAGAGTTGGGTGTAAATATCGCTACGATAAGTTCAATACTTGGGCATACCTCTACAAAAATGACCTTAGATGTTTATACGAGTTCATTTATGCAAGATGAGCGTAAAGCAATGGAAAAAATAGCAGCAATTTAATAGATAATAAATGTTGAGAACATCTTTAATTTAGATGTGTGCTCAGCATTTTTTTATGTTATACGTTATTTAATACCCGTCAGCTTAGCCGTCATAAAGTTTTTAGAACTTGAAGGACAAGCTAAAAAAACTTCTTTCTTGTTCCTACAAAAAAGAAGAAATGAAAAACGAACTGGATACGTCCTGATCTATTTATGTTCTGTACTTTATTATATGGATTTTTTTGGTCGTGTCCATTATTTTACTTTGAATGGATACTAATTGATTTTGGTATTTAAAAAAATATTTTGGAGGTATTGGTTAATGAAGAGCAACAAAAATTTCAGAAAAGACGATTTAAGTCCTGAAAGCAACACAAAAAAAATCTACAAGATGTACAAGAGAAAAAAACAATGGGTAGTAGCACCAGTCGTATTAGGATTGTTACTTAATGCATTGAGTCCAGTTGCAGTTTTGGCTGTGTCTGATGCAGAACAAACAGATGCTATAGCAGCGCAAGCAAGAGCTGTAGATAATGAGCTTTTAGAGCTGATTGAACAAGCAACGACAAATATCAATGCATTAGTTTCATTGACACCAGAAGCAAAAGCAACATATGTGGCAGATGTGCAGAAATCAGATACAAAAGAAAAAGTTGAAGAAGAGTTATTAAAGGCATATAGAGAAGATATTGCAGAAGCTGTAAAAGTCGTAGATGCTCTGTATGTTAGTAAAATCGATGGTTTAACCTCGTTATCAACAGTTCAAAAAGAAGCTGCTAAAAATGCTATTAGTACAGCATTAGCACTTGACTCATTAAAAAGTACTTTCAATGCAATTGCTGATTCGACAACATATAGTACCTTTAAAGAAGCATTTGATAAACAGCTAGCTAAAAATAAAGAAGCAGCTGATATTTTAGTAAAAGAAAATGTCGAGCTGAATGCTGCACTTGCAGATCTTCCAAAATATAAAGCAGAGCAAAAGAATGTGATCAGCAGCTTGAGCCAATTACAAGAAATTGAAAAACAAAATTTTTATACAGAGATTGATAAGGCTGAAGATAAGGGTGCGATCGATGGGATCGTAACTGGCGCAAAAGCTGAAAATGAAGCAAGATTAGCAACTGCAGTGACAACTAAGGTTACAGAATTAAAAGTAGAAACAGCGAAATTAGCCTTGTTGAATCCGTCAAAACAAACAGAACTTGATGCGAAAATCGATGCTGCAGCAGCAGAATCGGGTGATGCAGCATTAGCAAAATTAAATGCTCTAACTAGCGAGATCGAAAAAGCAATAGCAGATGCTACAGCGAATGATCAATCAGCAAAATTAAATGCAGCAAAATCTGAACTTAAAGCTGAAATTGCCAATGAGAAAAAAACAAATCAGCAAATTACTGATGCAGATGTAAGTGCATTTAATAGCAGAATCGATTCTGCCAAAACACTTGAGGCTGTTGCAGTAGTAAAAGCAGACTGGCTATCATTTGTTGCTGCAGCTTCAATCAAAGGAAAAGAGCTTGCAGAAGCTAAAAGTGCAGCGACTTCATTGATTGGAGGACTAATGACGATCGATGCAACTTTAAAAGCGAACTATCTAAAAGATGTAGAATTAGCTCAAACATCGGAAGAAGTTGCTGCTATCGTTACCTCAGCACAAGCCGAAGAACGTAAAGCTGTAGAAAAGAATGCAGCTGAATTAAAAGCCATCAAAGATCAAGCTATCAAAGAAATCAATGCACTTACTAACTTAACAAAAGTTGAGAAGAAGGCGAAGACAGATGCTGTAGAAGCAACAGATGACAAAGCAGAAATTGCTGAGTTAGTGAAAACAGCTAAAGAAGCAGACGCGGCTAAAGCATTGACTGCAGAAAAAGAGGCTGCAAAAGTAAAAGTAAATACGTTAGGTTATCTGTCTGACGCAGCTAAAGCTAGCGCCAAAACAGCTATTGATGCAGCGACAGATTCAGCAGCGATCACAGCATTATTGAATAAAGCCATTTACGACGATTATAAAGCAGGCGTTGCTAATGCAGAGGTTGAATTAGAAGAAGCTAAAACGATAGCTAAAGAGGCAATCAATAAATTGGAAAACTTAACAGTAGCACAAAGAGATGCTGCACTTAAAGATATTGCTAAAGCAACAAATAAAGATGCAGTGACAAATGTATTAGATTTAGCGAAAACAATGGACCAAGAGAACGCAGATGCTAACGAAGAGGCTAAAATTCTTGAAAAAACAAAATCAGATGCAAAAGCAGAAATTGATGCGTTGACTTATTTAACACAAGAAATGAAAAATGGCTACAAAGCAGAAGTAACAAATGCTAAAGATGCAGCTGCTGTTGCTGAGGTATTGAATAGAGCAAATACTGAAAATACTAATCTGGAAACAGAAAAAACAGAATTTGAAAATGCAAAAAAAGAGCTAGTGGATCAAATCAATAACTCAGCAGAACTAACAGCTGAAGATAAAAAATCCTTGATCTCCGAAGCAATTGACTGTAAAACAAAAGCTGAAGTAGCTGATCTTACAATAAAAGTGAAGCAATTGATTGCTGATCGTGCAGTAGAAAATGCTAACGAGGCATCAGCTAAAGCAACTATTAAAGCTCAGATCGATTTATTAGATGAATTGTCTGCTGCTCAGAAGTTAGCATATAAAAACCGTGTAGATGCGCTTGAGAAAAAAGCAGATATGGTTGCTGTTTACAACGAAGCTAAAGCTGAAAATAATAGAGTAGCTGATAAAGCAACAGTTAATAATATCACCAAATTGATTGCGTCTGGTTCTTTTGTGGAAGCACAAAAAGAGATCAACAAATTAAGAACAGACAGCATTCGTAAAGAATATCAAGCAAAATTAGACGAAAGTATTGCCTTAGCAACAGCGAAAGCTGAAGCAAACAAGCAAATCGATGCTTTAGAAAACTTAAGTGCAGAAGAGAAGATTGCAGCTAAAGAAAAGGTTTCTAAACTGACAACAAAATCAGCAGTAGAAAAAGCTGTAGCTGAACTAGTCAAAGCAGACAATCTTGCACATGACAAAGATTTGATCGATATTGTTACACTTCAAATCAAAGCAAAGGAATTTGAAGCAGCGGCAAAAACGATTGAAAGAATCCGTGATGCGGAAACAAAAGCTAAGCTACAAAAGCAATTAGAAGATGCACAAAAAGTAGCACCAACTATCAAAGGGACTGGTCATGTAAGCAAGATTGGTTGGCAAAAGACAGTTGATATGAATGAAATCATTGGGACAACTGGTAGAAAGCTTGCGCTTGAGGCAGTAAAAATCAACTTGGCAGACGTTGATATGCCTGAGGGTGCGAAGAAGCTTGAAGGTGGCATCGAATACCGTGCTCATGTTCGTAATATCGGCTGGCAAAAATATGTTTCAAACGGAGCAATAGCTGGAACAACAGGAAAGTCATTACAAATGGAAGCTATCCAAATCAAATTAACAGGCGAATTAGCTGAGAAATATAATGTTGAGTATCGTGCTCATGTGAAAGATATCGGCTGGCAAAAATATGTTTCAAATGGAACAATAGCTGGAACAACAGGAAAATCACTACGAATGGAAGCTGTCCAAATCCGTTTAGTAGAGAAAAAATAGACCTTAATAATCCAAAATCTACCTTTTAAAGCCCTTGCTTAAATACAATAGTTAAGACAATAAATGACACAGCAATTAGATTCATTTCTGGTTGTTGTGTCATTTTATAGTTTAATAGGTATAAAATATGTTTTTTTGTGTGTTATAAACTGTTTCAAACTCATTTTTCTGTTATATAAAATATGGTTTCTCACTATAAAATATGGGTTTCATAAGCAAAAATATGTAATTTTATGATTGAGAGTGATAGACTATTTTTGAAAGCACTTAAATAGAAAAGGGGAAGAAAATGTATTATGTAGTTATGTCTTCACATGATATTCGTCGAAATCTAGCGACAGAGCAATACATATTGAACCAAGAAGACTTTGACGAAGCAGTGATTTTATTTTATATTCAAAAACCATGTGTGATTGTCGGCCGTAATCAAAATGTTCGAGCAGAAGTTGATTTATCATACGCTGAAGCAAATAATATTACGATCACACGTAGACTATCTGGTGGTGGTGCTGTGTATGACGATTTAGGTAATCTTAGTTTTAGCTTTGTTGTAAATGCAGATCATGAAGCATTTGGTGAATTTAAACGGTTTACAGAGCCCTTGATTGCTGCTTTACACGAAATGGGAGCTGTTGGAGCTGAAATCAGTGGACGCAATGACTTGTTGATCGATGGTAAGAAGTTTTCTGGGAACGCGATGTACACAAAAAATAAAAAGATGTATTCTCATGGAACGCTGATGTTTGATGTAAATCTTGATGAAGTTAGTCGTGTATTGACTGTATCTGAAAAGAAGCTTGCATCAAAAGGGACAAAATCTGTAAGAAGCCGTGTGACGAATCTCAAACCATTTTTATCTAAGGAATATCAAACACTTACTACAGAAGAGTTTCGTGATCAATTACTGGTGCGTCTATTCAAAGTAGATACCTTGGATGCAATCAAAGAGCATGAGTATTTATTGACACAAGAAGATGAAGCTGCAATTGATCAGCTTGTTGCAGAGATTTATGCAAATGACGAATGGATTTTTGGAGAGGAACCTAAATTTACGATCAAGCGAGAAGAAAAATTCAAGGGCGGCCTTATAGAAGCTAATATCTCTGTAGAAAAAGGACGTATAGCAGCTATCACAATTTATGGTGATTATTTTAGCCAAAAGGATACTAAGGATATAGAAGTGCTGTTGGTTGGTTGCGAATATAAGAGTGGCGCAATCGAGCAAAGACTAAAGCCGATTTCAATCAATGAGTATTTTAATAATATAACGAAAGCGGAATTTATCCAGCTCTTGGTAGATTAAACCGGAGGAAGTAAAATGATAACATTTGAACGTGTATCAAAAAATTATCATCATAAAAATATGGTGATACCTGCTTTAAAAGATATTACTCTAAAGATCAATGATCATGAAATATTCGGTGTAATTGGCGAAAGCGGTTCGGGGAAATCAACGTTACTGCGGATGATCAACACATTAGAACTACCTGATCAAGGGGAAATAAAGATCGCTGGTCAAGATATCGTGATACTGAGTGAAGCGGGAAAACGAAAAAGCCGTAAGAAAGTTGGAATGATTTTTCAGCAGTTCAATTTACTCTACAATCAAACGGTCAAGGAAAATGTGAGCTTGCCTTTACGATTAAATAAGACGTATGACGCACATAAAATTCAGAAAGTTCTTGAATTTGTTGGTTTGGAAGATAAAATAAACCATTATCCGAAACAACTAAGTGGTGGTGAAAAGCAACGTGTTGGTATCGCGCGTGCGCTGATCACTGATCCGGAGATTCTGCTTTGTGATGAACCGACTTCTGCTTTAGATGGTCAAAATGCTTCTGACATTATGGAACTGCTAAGAGAAATCAATCAAACATTCGGGACAACGATGGTCGTTGTCAGTCATGAATTAAATTTGATCAAGTATCTATGTGACCGAGTGGCTATATTGGATAAAGGGCAAATGCAGGAGATAATCACTCTGCCAAAAAAAGAGCAGCAGCTAACCTTTGAAAACTATTATGAACGTATTCGGGAGAGTTTGATATGATGACAGAATATTTAGAGAAAATCAGCTACTATCTTCCTGAATTGTCAAAAGCATTATCAGAGAGCGGAGTCATGCTTGTGATTTCCATTGCCGCAGCAATTATTGTAGGTTTGCCATTAGGGACGTCTGTTTATTTAGTGAAACAACAGCCAACGAGCTCGAATCGAGTTGTTGGGACATTCTTAAATGGTTATATCAATATTGTTCGTTCATTTCCATTTTTATTATTTGTTGTAGCGTTGATTCCTGTGACGCGCTTCGTGTTAGGAACAGCTTTTGGAACTTATGCGGCAGCTTTTCCTTTAAGTTTTGTAGCGGTAGCGATTTATGCAAGATTAGTGGAACAAGTGCTGCTGGACGTGCCTAGGGATATTTTAGAGCTAGCTCAGGCATTAGGTAGTACCAGATTTCAGTTGATTTTCCGTTTTTTATACGTAGAAGCGCGCTCAGGTTTAGTTTTGGCTTTGACCTCAGTTGTGATCAGCATGGTTTCCTATTCTACAGTGATGGGTGTGATCGGCGGCGGCGGAATTGGTGATTTCGCTTTGAGATATGGGTATCAGCGTTATGAATACGCTGTGATGTATACAGCGATCGTTATAATGATCGTATTTGTTAGCTTGATTCAAATTAGCGGCAGTTGGGTCGCGAAAAGAATAAATAAAAAATAAGTGTTAGGAGAAAATCATGAAGAAAAAGTTATGGTTCAGTTTGTTAGTTGTTGCAGGAATAGCAATGGTTGGATGTAGTGGACAGAAGGAAAAAGCGGATACAGAAAAAGAAGATAAAATCATCAAAGTAGCATCACACATCCCTTCTACTGTTGAAGTGGTTGAATTAGCAGGGAAAAATATTGAAGATGGTTATAAGGTAGAATTGGTGCAAGTAAATGACAATATTCAATATAATGAGCTATTGAATGCCAAAGAAATCGATGCCAATTTTGCCCAGCATGAACCATTTATGCAGAAATTTAATGAAGAAAAAGACGGAAATCTAGTAGTTGTTCAAAAAATCTATAATGCGAAAGTTGGTTTTTACTCTAAAGAATATCAAGATGTTGCTGATTTGCCGGAAGGAGCTAAAGTTGCTTTACCAAGTGATGTGTCCAACGAAGGTCGCGCATTAGCAATTTTGGATGATGCCGGTTTGATCAAATTGAAGGATGGTGTTGGGTTCAATGGAACGATCAAAGATGTCGTAGAAAATCCTAAAAAGTTTGAATGGGTTTCAGTTGATTTATTGAATTTAGCAGAAGCCTATAATGAAAAAGATATCGCCATGGTTTATAATTACCCAACATATATTGCTAAGGTCGGTTTAACACCAAAAGATGCGATTTTGTTAGAGGAAAAAGTCGACGAGCGTTTTGCGATCAGTTTAGTTGCACGTACAGATAATCAAGAATCAGATAAAATCAAAGCGTTGAAAAAGGCAATGACAAGTGACGAAGTCAAAGAGTTGTTAGAAACTAAATATAGTGAGACATTGACACCGGCATTTTAGAAGAAAATAGGTTGTAATATCACTCTTTGAGCGATGCTACAACCTATTTTTTATCCCATGATGTTATTGTTTTCTGCCGCTAATTCGATTTCTTTTGCATAATAGCTCATGTTCGTTTGATAATTGTCCATAGATGTTAAATCGTGTTCAATGTGACTCAATCGAGTGTTTAACTCATTGATTTTTATTAGTGTTTGTTCTAAAACCTCAAGCATGCGTTCATCAGTACTCATGATCATTCCTCCAAAATATTATTGTTCTTCTAGTTTTTCAATCGGGTTCATCGTGTAGTCAACTGCCTTTGAGCGATAAAAAAGTGCGTAAAGGATCGTACAGGCAACTGGAATCATCGCTGCTGCAAAATACATTTCCTGAAATGTTAAAAAGCTTCGTAATTCTCCCAAAATATAAGGACCAACACCCAACCCTAGATCCAAGCCAATAAAATAAGTTGATAAAGCAATGCCGATTCGATGGCTATTTGGGCTGGCTTTTAAACAAATCGCTTGACCATTAGACATGAATGTCCCGTAACCTAGACCGATCAATCCTCCAGCAACAAAAAGCATCCAGCTGCTGGTAGTAATACTCAAAAAGAGTAGACCTGCTGTTAAGAAAATAAAGCTAGGATACATTACAGCATTTTCTCCACGAGCATCAAAGATTCGTCCGGATAAGGGGCGGGTGGCAGTAATCACTAAGGCATAGACAACGAAAAAGAAAGAACTGGCACTCACAAGATCGATCGCTTTTGCATAAGAGGAAAGAAAAGAAAGGACACTGGAGTAGGATAAGCCCATCAGAAAAGCAATAGATGAAATAAACAGTACCTTTTTTTCAATAAAACTATCTAAGTTCCAACGTGATAAACTTGCCCGATGCTCTGGCGTCAACTGAATATTTTTTACTGGGAAAATAAAACAGGCGATCGTAGTCAGTAAAATCAGAATGATTGAAAATAGAATGATGGAATAGAAGTTCATCGTATTTAGCAAAACCATCCCGATAAATGGCCCGATAGCAGCGGCTAAACTTGTGCTTAAACCGTAATAATTGATGCCTTCTCCATGTCTGGATTTAGGAATATAAGCCGTAACGATCGCGTTCGTCGCTGTAGAAACAGCGCCATAGCCAAAACCATTGAGTAGGCGAACCAGATAAAGGATCCCTATATTTGGAATATATAAGTAAGCGATGGTCGTTAGAAGATAAAATAAAGCGCCATAGCGTAATACTGCTTTTCTACCGATCAATTCTAAAGTTTTCCCCATAAATAGTCGAGCGATCAACGTTCCAATAATATAAATCCCGGATGCGAGACCTGCTTGTCCCAATGTAGCATGCAAAGTATCTTGTGCGATAACTGCAATGATCACCATCAATAAATAGTAAACTAAATAAACGATGAAATTGATCAAGGTGATACTGATAAATCCTTTGTTAAATAATTTTTCCTTTACCTGTTCCGACATTTTTCGTTATTCCTTCTTTCTTCAATAAATAAAAATGAAATTACAATTGATTTTCTGAAATTCCTTTGTAGGTGATACTATACAAAAAAAATAAAAGAAAAAAATGCGGGTTTGTAGTTTAAAAAGGTTAAATACAAAAAAATACAACAAAAATCATTAACATTTGTTATTGTTTTTTGATGTGATATCCTTTTAAATAAGTATGACAATAAAATGGATAGGGAGCGCAACACTCATGGACAGTCATGTGTTACAAGAATATTTAGATGATCACGCATTTCGAATCGTTGTGAAAAAACGGAAAAATTACCTCACATACGAAGGATTGCAAGATCGCTATGCTTACGTGCTGAAAAGCGGTATTATCAAAACCAGTGTCATCTCACCGGACGGCCGTGAGTTTAATTTAAGATACATTAATAGCTTGGAAATCGTTTCGCTGTTACGAGATGAATATTCACAGTTTATCGATGCGCCGTTCAATATACGTGTAGAATCAGAGCAGGCGGAGTTGTACCAAATCGATCGGGTACAGTTTTGGAAGGATATCAATAAAAGTAAAGACCTGCAGATGTACGTGAAAGATTATTATCGTGTGCGTTTGATGTATTCGATGAAAAAAATGCAGCAGATGCTGATGAATGGAAAATTTGGTGCAGTCTGTACACAGATTTATGAGTTGTATGATACGTTTGGTGTGGAAACAGCTGAAGGCTTGTTGATCGATTTTGTGGTTACAAATGAAGAAATCGCTCATTTTTGTGGAATTACATCCGCTAGCAGTGTGAATCGCATGATGCAGCAGTTAAGAGAATTAGGAGCGATCAAGATACAGGATCGGAAGATTTTGATCACGGATTTGGAGATTTTGAAGGATCATATTATTTTGTGAGTGTGAGAAGAGATAATTTTCAGAAGGTATTGCAGTTGTGAGGATTGCAATATTTTTTTATAAGCAAATGTATTTAGATTTTGAATGAACAATTTCTTAGGATATGTTTTATCGGATGAATGTTTTTATAAATGCTGACAAACTGCTGTCATTCTTTTAAGGTAGGATAAACTTAGCTTGTAAAGGAGGAATAGAACATGAAAGAGATTTTATTCGTACTACTAGAGGAATATGCAGATTGGGAAGCAGCATCTTTAGCAGCGGTACTCAACCAATTGGAAAACTTTACGGTCAAAACGGTTTCTACTGCAAAACGGCCAGTCCGTTCGATGGGTGGTTTTACCACTACGCCAGATTACACGCTTGCTGAAGCGGAGAAAATCAATTTTGAAGCACTCATTTTAATTGGCGGCAAATCTTGGCGAACGAGTGCAGCGGAGGAAGTAGCTAATCTAGTGAAAAAGGCAGAGCAAAAAGAAACAATCATCGCTGCTATTTGTGATGCTACAGTTTATGCTGGAACATTAGGAATATTAAATAAAGTGAAGCATACAAGTAATCAATTACCGGATTTAAAAGCATATACTGGACGAAAATATACAGGTGAAAATCATTATCTTGAAGTTCAAGCGGTAAGAGATAAAAATATCATCACAGCAAATGGAACAGGTCATTTAGAATTTGCTCAAGAGGTCTTGCTCGCACTTCAAGCAATGCCAGAAGCAGAAATTGAGCAATGGTATGATTTTTATAAACTAGGCTACTATGAAGCGGTGAAACAAGTTTGAAAGGATAAGGTAGGTTGTCATAGAAGACATATAGTTTTATAATTAGGAGAGAGGAAGATGCATCGAAAAGGAGAGGAAAAATTGAAAAAGGGTAAAATAGTGCTAATTGTTTTAGTGTTGATCGGCTGTGTTGGTGCGACTATATATCTAAAATCAGCTGGTAAAAAAGAAGTTCCGAAAGAGGATGTCAAACAGCAAGCAGAATCTACAGAACAGGAAAAAACTAAACCCCGAGCAGAATATAAAAAGGCGCCAGGACTTCTAACCATTTCAATGTATGAAATGAGTGATGAGGAATTATATCAGCGCTTTGGGTATCCCAGTGAAGCAGGAATCGAAGAATTATTTTTTGACAATAAAGATACTGATAAAATCGTTGCATTAAAAGATGGATCAATACTTTCAGGAGAAATGGTCGACAACGATATTTTGGTTGAGGTAAGTTCTGAAACAGATCCAAATGCTCTTACAGTGAGAGAAGCAAAAGAGCTATTGAAAAGTCGACAAGAAGCACTTTATCAACTATATGAAGCAGAAATCACGAATACATCTGAATAAGAAAACAACTTCTCATTAAAGCAGAAAGGATTGATTTAATGGAAAGTTGTTTTTTATATAAGTCAGTGACTTTTGTGGAAGTTCAATGTTTAAGAAGAAAATTATTTTGTACCATAAATCTAAAAAGGGAAAATAGAGGGTAAAGTCATCGACGGAGGACTTTACCCTCTAATCTTAGTATGTTGTATTGAACATTTCTAATCAAATTCATAGAAAAAATAGGAATAACTTGTTGTGGATAAGAACAATGGTATACTGCTAATGAGGTGAAATTCATGATCATCAGAGAAATTCTAGAAAAAGACGACAAAGCAATCGAACAAATCATAAAAGAAACACTTGAATCTTTTGACCTAGCTATTGAGGGAACGGCATACTTTGATCGTGAACTAAGCCATTTAAGTCACTATTATGCGCGTCAGCCGCATGCTGCTTATTGGGTAGCCGAAAAAGATGGAAAAATATTGGGCGGCTGTGGTATCGCTCCTTTTAACATTGATGCGAGGATCTGTGAGCTTCAAAAGCTTTATTTGATACCAGAAGCTCAAGGGCAGGGGATCGCGAAAGCATTGATGAAAACAGCATTGAGTTATGCAAAAGAATATTATGATCACTGTTATCTAGAAACCATGATAAAAATGGATAAGGCGAATGGATTATATCGTTCATTTGGGTTCCAGAAACTAGACAAACCATTAGGTGGTTCTGTTCATAGTATTATGGATGTTTGGTATATGAAAAAACTGCAGGAGGAATCTAATGAAGAGAATATCTAATAAAGAATTAAAGGAATTGATCCAACTTACAACAAATCAGCCGATATCAATTATCGATGTCCGTGAGGAAGAAGAATTTACAGAAGATCATATCGGGATCGCCAAAAATTTTCCGCTGTCAACATTACCAGAAACAATGGCTGAAATCAATCGAGAACAACCACATTATGTTATTTGTCAGCATGGTGTCCGTTCAGAGCATGCTTGTTCATTTCTTGAAAATTATGGATATAATGTTATTTCAGTGTCAGAAGGTATGTCTGTTTGGAATGGAGAAACAAGCGTATAAAAACCAATGAAGTGTGAAACAAGAACAGATCAAAAAGCGTTTGTATGTTCTTGTGTAAGGAATTCTTGAAAAGAAGAGTCCAGATAAACGGCGAGACAAAAGCTGCTCTGAGAAATAAGAAGGGCTGCTTTTGTCTCGCTCTTTTATTTGGTGACGTCTTCTCCAAACCATTTTGTAGAAATTTTTGCAAGTTCGCCTGATTTTTTTAGCTCTTCAAAGGCGGTATTGATTTTTTTAGCAAGTATCTGATCTGATTTTCTCAAACCAACTGCAAAAGCCTCACTTTCATAATCACCACTGATAATTGAATAATCAGCTAAGTTATCCTCGTGAGAAAGATAATAGTTAGCGTATACTCGGTCGATCAGAAGTCCATCGATCCGTCCAGATTTCAAATCCATAAACGCTTCATTGAAGCCATCATATAAAATTGCCGTTTGATCTTTGACCTTATCTTTTAAGATTTTTGGCTGTTCTTCAAAGCTATGATAACCAGAAGAGCCATTTTGAGCACCTAAGATTTTTCCTTCCATGTCAGCAAAGCTATTGATTTGATTCTTCTTCAATGAAACAACGACTTGTTCATTTTTCATATATTCATCACTGAACAGGACTTTTTCTTCCCGTTCGGCACTTTTAGAATAGCCATTCCAAATCAGATCGATTGTTTGATTCTGTAGTTCGTTTTCCTTCATGGACCAGTCGATCGGTTGGAAATCAACTTCAATACCGTATTGATCAAATACAGCTCTAGCTAAATCAACATCAAAACCAATGATTTTTCCAGCTTTATTTTGAAATCCCATTGGAACAAAAGAATCATCCAATCCGACGATCACTCTTTTTTCATGATTGATACGAGACCACTGATCAACATCAGTTTTTTTTCTGCCACAGCCAGAAATCATCAGAATAAAAAGTATAGCAATGGTCATTATAGTAAACAGTCTTTTTTTCTTCATAGTAGTTCTCCTTTCTACTGAACAGGTGTGACTTTCAGTAGATTATCTGCAATATTTTCAGCAAATGTCATATCGTGGGTAACAACGATTTGTGTCATTCCTTGCTCTTTTAGCGTTAAGATGACCTCTTCTACTTGTTGTCGTAACTCAGGATCAAGTGCACTTGTTGGTTCATCGTAGCCCAATATTTTTGGCTTCATTGCTAACGCTCGGGCAAGCGCAACGCGCTGTTTTTGACCGCCCGATAATTGATAAGGGTACAAGTCTTCTTTGCCGCTTAAGCCAAATTTTGTCAATAGTTCCATAGCTTCTGCGCTACTTGCTTCTTTCGTTTGTTTTAATGAAAGTATTGGTGCCAAAGTGATATTCTCTAAGACAGAAAGATGAGGAAATAATTGGAAATCCTGAAAAACGATGCCGACAACTTGATCTGCATTATCCATCGCAACAGGATCAAAAGCTGTACCATCCATGACCAATTCACCAGAATCAATTGATTCCAAGCCGGCTAAACAGCGTAACAACGTTGTTTTCCCGCCGCCGGAAGGACCGACGATCGTTAAAATCTCACCATCTTTGATTTCTAAATTCAATTGATCGATGATCTTACGACCATCAAAACTTTTCGTTAAATTTTTAATAAGTAGCATAGAAATTCCTCCTTGATTTAAAAGCGGAATGAGTCCGCTTAGTCTCGACTAGAAAAAAGGAAAACATGACTGAGGCGCTCTTTGCCTCATTCAGGTTTTATCTTTTTCTCGAGAGACTGACTCATGTAGCTGGATAGCATTAAAAGCGGAACAAATCGCATAATCCTGTAGAAAATTAGGAAATTGACTTTGAGACGCTTTTTGTCTCACTGGCAATTTATCTATTTTCCCAAGGATTGATTTGTGCAGCTGGATATGACAAATGATCAACACTTTCTTTGAAAGTCTTGTACTGTTCAACATCAGTTCATTTTATTCACTGTGTTTCTCAGTAAAAGCGGAACAGGCTTGTCCAGCTCTGACAGAAAAATAGGAAATACTGTTTGTGGTGCTTTTTGCCTCACACATTATTTATCTTTTTTCCGAAGAGCTTGCCTGTGCAGCTGGATAATACAAATGATCAACACTTTCTTTGAGAGTCTTGTACTGTTCGTCATCAGCTCAACTATTTTCGCTGTGATTCTCAGCAAAAGCAGAACAAACCACTAAGCCTTGATAAATAATAAGAACAGCCTACTCTATTTATAATACTGATAATGTTTTTCCAATTTTTTCGAAGCTAATGTTAAAACAGCTGTCAACAAAAGATAGATGATTCCAACTAGAACCAAAGGCAGTAAGCTGACATCGCGGCTCATCGCGATTTTTCCGGCCCGCAGTAGATCACCTAAACCAAGAACGTAGATCAATGAAGTATCCTTGACTAAATTGATGACTTCATTACCAATAGAAGGTAAGACGACTTTAACTACCTGAGGCAAAATGATTTTGGTAACGGTCTGAAATTTAGTTAAACGAAGGACCTTGGCTGCTTCATATTGTCCTTCTGGAATCGACTGGATTCCTCCACGAAATATTTCAGCAAAGTAAGCAGCATAATTCAAAATAAAGGCAAATAAGGCTGCGTCATATCGTTCAAAAACGATTCCGATCAAAGGAAGCCCATAAAAAACGAAAATCAATTGCAACAGCAAAGGAGTTCCCCGCATCAACCAAATATAAATATTGATCAACCATTGCAGTGGCTTAAAGTTCGTTTGTAAGGCAAAAGCAACTAGGATACCTAAAGGGATCGACCCTAGTAAAGTGAAAATGAAAACCTTCAATGTCATTACTGCGCCATCCAATAAAGCTGGCATGATTTCTAAAATATACTCCATAATAACTCCTCCATTTTTTGACTATATAATAAGTAAAACAAAAAAATCCTCTTGGTAAAAAGTACCAAGAGGACGAAAATACGTGGTTCCACCTCAATTTATCAATATCTCACAATATTGACCTCATAGAGTTTTATGCTGTTTAAAAACTCTTTTCTGATAACGGAGAATACCGCAGCTTCTTACTGACTTCAGAAACTGACAAATCAGATGTGTTCGTCAACGGTTTCCAGTTTCTTCTTTCAGCAAATGAAGAAATCTCTGTCAGGAAATGATCGAGGAGTACTTGTTCTGATCCTATGTTTTGGTTTTATTCATTGTGTTCTTGTTTATTGGCCGTTTACTTAAAAAAATAAATAGAGTTTTATGCTGTTTAAAAACTCTTTTCTGATAACGGAGAATACCGCAGCTTCTTACTGACTTCAGAAACTGACAAATCAGATGTGTTCGTCAACGGTTTCCAGTTTCTTCTTTCAGCAAATGAAGAAATCTCTGTCAGGAAATGATCGAGGAGTACTTGTTCTGATCCTATGTTTTGGTTTTATTCATTGTGTTCTTGTTTATTGGCCGTTTACTTAAAAAAATAAAAAGTCCTTTGGCATCAATGCCAAAGGACGTAAAATCGTGGTTCCACCTTTTTTTATTATCGTCTCACAACGATAACCTCAAGAAGTCATTGACTTCAATGCTGTAACGAGCATACCCGAACTTTCCTACTTGTTGTTCAAAAAGTTAACTCCCAGATGTGGTTCGCTTTATCTTCCTGTCTTTTTCCACCAGCCAAAGACTCTCTTGAATGAACTAATAAAGGTACTCTTCTGTTCTTTGTTTTTTATAACTTTACCACCAGCCGACAAGATTGTCAATAACATATTGTTTAGAAAATTCTGAAAATGAATGAACTAGGCATAAAAATTAACGAAAAGCGTAAAGTGAGGTACACTATAGTAGACACTTTCTATCAAAAAGTAAGTGAATCGTGATAGTTAAAAACTATCGCCCCTGTGCAATTCCTACTATCCTTTCCTATATGTATCTGATACACTTATGTACAATTATTAATGGAAATGATAGAGAGGTGAGGCAGGGTGAAACGAGCGATCATAGGAATTGCGGCAAATGAAATGACTGATGCAGGAGCGACATTGTATCACTTGCCGATCAGCTATACACCTCAGGGATATGTGAAAGCGGTACAAAATGCTGGTGGACTGCCGCTTTTGTTACCAGTTGGTGCTCCTGATTTAGCGAAAGAGTATATTAGCCAAATAGATAAACTGATCCTAGCTGGTGGACAAAATGTATCACCTAAGCTTTATGGAGAGAGCGTTCAGGTAAAAGAGGCAGGACTTTCTGATGAAAGAGATCAATTTGAACTAGCCTTGATCGAAGAAGCACTTAGACAAAAAAAGCCGATTTTTGCAGTTTGCCGCGGCCTGCAGCTGATGAATGTCGCGTTAGGTGGAAGTTTGTATCAGGATATCAGTCACGTATCAGATAAGAAGATCGCTCACATGCAGGTACCGGTGGCAAGGCAAATACCGACCCATCGCATCCAAACGAAAGAACGCAGTATTTTACGTAAAATCTATGGTGAAGAAACAACAGTCAATTCCTTTCATTTTCAAGCGGTAAAAAAAATAGCTGATCCGTTGAAAGTTACAGCACTTAGTGAAGACGGTATTGTTGAAGGTATTGAAAGTAAAGATCCGAGCTTTGCTTTTTTGGGTGTACAGTGGCATCCAGATTTTGCTTATGATCATTTAGAACAAGAAATGGCTGTTTTTCGATATGTAGTAAAAAAATTATAAAATAGAGGAGGATTTGAATAATGAAGAAAAAGTTAGGCGTCGTTGTGTTGTTGGCTGCCTTGATGCTGACAGCCTGTGGTGGGAATAATGGAGCAACAGACTCATCTGGAAAAAAAGAAGCAGGTAATACAGAACAAGTGATCCAAGTAGCATCCGGTGGCGAACTATCTACTTTGGATAGTGCGCACTATACAGATGTGTATAGTTCTGATATGATCGGACAAGTAGTTGAAGGGCTTTATAGAATGGATAAAAATGATGATCCAGAACTTGCTGTAGCTGCAAGTGAGCCTAAAGTGAGCGATGATGGGTTGGTTTATACATTTAAACTCAAAGAAACAAAATGGAGTAATGGAGATCCAGTTGTTGCTGGAGATTTTGTCTCTGCTTTTAAAAACGTTGTAGATCCAAGCTTTGGTTCAAGCAGCAGTAATCAGATGGATATCTTCAAAAATGGTCGAAAAATCCGTGAAGGTCAGGCATCTGTTGATGAGCTTGGTGTAAAAGCAGTCGATGATCAGACCTTGGAGATGACATTAGAGTACCCGATCCCTTATTTGTCTCAAGTATTGGTTGGAACACCTTTTATGCCTAAAAATGAAAAATTTGTCAAAGAAAAAGGCGATGCTTATGGTACATCAGCAGATAACTTTGTCGGAAATGGTCCGTTCGTAATTTCAGGCTGGGATGGCAACACAGAAACCTGGAAATTAACCAAAAACAAAGATTACTGGGATCAAGAAAATGTCAAACTTGATACGATCAACGTTCAAGTCGTCAAAGAAATCGGTACAGGGACAAATCTGTTTGACGCAGGTGATTTAGACTATACTGTTTTAGCAGACACTTATGCTTTACAATACAAAGACTCACCGCAAGCCAACTTTGTTCCAAAGGCGATGGTCGGCTATTTAAGTCCAAACCATAAACGAGAAGTAACGGGCAATGTCAATGCCCGAAAAGCAATTTTGCAAGCGATCGATAAGGAAACATTTGCTAAGGATATTTTAGGCGATGGATCGACTGCTATCAATGGTTTTGTACCAAAAGATTTTGCGAAAGATCCTGAAACGGGAGAAGATTTCCGTAAAGAAAATGGGGACTTTTTAGCTTATGATGTCAAAGCTGCACAAAAAAGCTGGGAAACTGCTAAAAAAGAACTAGGCAAAGATCAAATCGAATTGGAATTACTTTCCGCAGATTCCGCACTTGCAAAGAAAACGATCGAGTATGTTCAAGGACAACTGCAGCAAAATCTACCAGGACTAAAAATCACATTGAAATCAGTTCCTTTGCAAAATCGTTTAGACTTACAAACAGCGAGCAATTTCGATTTAGTTTTTGGTACATGGACACCAGATTATGCAGATCCAATCAACTTTTTAGAATTTTATGATTCGAAGAGTGGACTAAATACAGCTGGTTATGATAATCCAGAGTATGATAAAGGCTTAAATGATGCTAGAATCACTTTAGCGAATGAACCAGAAAAACGTTGGGATAAATTAAAAGAGTTAGAAGAAACCTTGATTGAAAAAGATGCAGCTGTGTTACCGCTATATCAAGGTGCGATTGGTTATCTGAAAGCAGATAAATTGAAAGATCTTCAAGTATTTCCTTTTGGAAGAACCGTTTCCTATCGTTTAGCGTACGTTGAATAAATGAAAAGTTGGGATGAGTCCATGACAAAGCTAGAGAATAGTTTTGTCATGGACTCATTTTCGCTTTTTTATAGCCTGTGAAAAGAGTGCTGAAAAAGGATTTGTGCGTATCTTTTGTAATTGTTGAAAGATGCGTTTACCATAAAACATAAGGAATTAGGAAAAAACTTTTGCAAAAGTAAACACAACGACGGAGGGAAAAGCGATGCGGCTACTGAAAGGAATCATCTCACTATTATTGATAGCAGGTATATTTGGAATCGTTGGTCTATATTCCCAGATTGTCGATCTAGGCGTTGTGAGCACCTTCTTCCAAAATTTATTGCTCCAGTCTGATTGGCTTGTGTATTTTTATCAGGGACTATTATTTGTTCTATTGGTTTTAACAGGACTGATTTTTTTACTGATCGTATTCAAACCAGTAACTAAAAAGGTCATACACATTCCTAAAACGATGGGGCAAATCGATTTACCAGTGCAAACGTTGGAAGCGATCGCCCGTTCTTCAGTAAAAGAGATCGTTAAAACTGATACGGTCCAAGTGAAAGTTAAGTTGTCCAAAGCGGAAATGGCAAATATTGATGTGATTCTATCTGATCTTGAACAGGAAGCATTTTTGAGCAAGAGTAAACAAATTCGAGAAAAACTGATACTGTCTTTTAAGCAAATGGCAAACATCGAAGTCAACAAAACAAAGATCGTCTTTAAAAAACAAAAGAATGATTCTACAGTTGTCGACAATAAAAAAGGTACACGTGTAATCTAAAGGAGAGAAGATCATGAAAAAATTGCTTGCACTAGCACCCTATCGTAATCAATTGTTTTTTACAGGTCTTTTCTTGGTGATCGCTGTTTTATTCATGACGATCGGTTTTTGGAAAACGCTCGTGCTATTCTTTTTTACAGGAATCGGCTTATTGATTGGAACGATGCAAGATGAAAAACGCTCTATCTCCTCAATTTTAGCAACGATCCAAGCTTTTTTTGAGAGGTAAAAATAGATGATAAAGAAAGGTTGAGTACAAAATGGATAACAAAGCAAATGAAAGCACCACAGAAGTAATCAATGAGAATGGCATCAAAACAAAATTGACATTCGACGATCAGGTTGTGAAAAAAATCGCTGGTATTGCTGTTTCAGAAATTCCTGGAATTTTGGGCTTGAGCGGAAATGCCATTTCAAACTTAACTGACAGATTTACAAACGGCAACAACCCGACGAAAGGAATCAATGCTGAGGTTGGAACAAAACAAGTAGCGATCGATTTAGATGTTATTGGTGAATATGGTAAAAATATCGCCGAAGTCTTTGATACTGCAACTAAAAAAGTAGCAGATGAAGTAAAAAACATGACTGGTTTAGATGTGATCGAATTCAATATGAATGTTGATGATGTCATGACGAAAGAACAGTACAAGGAAAAATTTGAAGGCAAGAAAAAAGAACCAGCAGAAGAAAATAATCAAAGTGAAACGAATTCACGTACGTTAGCATAAAGTGAACGAAGGAGGAGAAGCTAAATGTTAAGCTTTATTTGGTCATTGATCGTCGGTGGTGTACTAGGTGCGATCGCCGGAGCGATTTTAGGTAGAGATGTCCCAGGCGGTGTCATTGGAAACATCATCGTCGGTTTTATCGGAAGCTGGGTAGGAACGAAATTATTAGGTAGCTTCGGCCCCGTTATTGGCGGATTCCCAATCATCTCAGCATTGATTGGTGCCGTCATCTGTATTGCGATTTATTCATTTATTGTAAAACGAATGGCGTAAAAAAAGAGACGACCAGGTGAGCAGTAGTTGCTTATCTGGTCGCCTTTTTTTAGGTGTTTATTCAAGCATTTCCGCAGGCAGTAGGATCGTTTCTTTATTCCCATCATCAAAAGCGAAGACTTGTGAGGGATATTCATCGGAGTAAGGAAAAGGTAAGTCAATGGCCATTTGGACATCACTGATTTCCTGTGAAAAATGAATCGTCACTTTCCCATCATTATCGATCAAATCAAAGTACAACATGTTGGTTAGCGGCACGAGACCTTTCAAATCGATATCGATGATCAACCAAATACTATCGATCAAAGCACCAGGTAAACGCTCGACCACCCCTAAAGAAGCATAACGTCTGCGTTGTTTATCAAAAGTTTCAACCATCTATTTGACCTCCTTTAACGATCTAATACAAACAGTATACCTTATTTCAGAAAAACAAGCTTCCGGAAAGTTTGCTAAAAAAAGCAACTATCATGCTCGAAATTGACGAAAACAGTTTTGTTCCATCATTTAATTCTTAATAAACGGTACCCGAAAGCCAGATACTTCAGAAAAATCGCAAAAAAGGGCGGAACAAAAACCAAAACTCAGTTTTGTCCCGCTCTCTAAACTCAAATAGATGATAGAATCAGATGTTACTCATCAGAGTTCAGCAACTCTGTTCTATTGATTATTCTTCTTTTTCACCGATCACAGTAGGTTCTGCTGCTTCTTCTGGAGCTTCTTCTTCAGCTGCTTGAGCTTCTACCACAGCTGCTATTTGTTCTTCTGCTTCCGTGATGATGTCGTAATCATTATTCTTAGGTAGATCAGCAACGGTAATTGCGTCACCGATCGCTAAGTCTGTGATGTCGACTTCAACACGTTCTGGTAATTTATCTGGAGTTGCTGAAACAAGAACGTTATACAGGTTTTGTGCTAAAACACCGCCTGATTTAACGCCGGCAGATTCGCCGACTAAAACTATTTCAGCTTCAACTTCTGTAGCTTCTTTCATATTTACAGCCAAAAATTCAACGTGTTTCATTTGGCCTGTAAAGGTATCTAATTGGGCTTTATACATCAATGTATTGATTTTTTTGCCCCCGACAGTCATTGTGATCACGGCATTGACACCATTATCACGCAAAATTTTGGTCAATTCCTTTTCTTCAACGGAAATAGGAGTACTTTCGATCTCATATCCATAAACGACGGCAGGAACTTGACCAGAGTGACGTAGTTGATTTCTTAGTGAACGTGGACGGACAGCTCTTTCTTTAACTTCTAATGATACTGACATAACCTAAATTCCTCCTTAAATTTAAAAGCTGAACGAGATGGACTCGCAAAGCTAGATAAACCAAGTGAATTCATAGTTGGTTATCTGCAAAACGCAACATGATGGAATATAAATGTCTTGCTGACACAGGTGTAAACATGTAAAGCTTAAAACGTAGCTAAGGTTTTCTGTTCATCTATGAAACGAACAAGCAGCTTCTACAAAACGTACCGCAAAAACAAAAAATCCCGAATAATTGTGCACAATCATCCAGGGAAAATTCCATATGATACCTTATTCTCTCCCAGGTCATTACGCTGTTTTTGAGAAACCTTATTCACTTTCTATATCAACCATAACCCTAATCTAAAGTTAAGTCAAGGGAAGCGAAAAAACATTATCCTTTTCAAACGAGCTTGTGTATACTAAACTATTAAGGGAAATGAGGAAAATAAATGCGTTTAGATAAGCTATTAGAGCAGGAAAAAATAGGCTCCAAAAGAAAAGTCAAAGCCTTGATCAAAAGTAAGCAGGTTTGTGTAGATGGACGAACGATCCTAGATGAGAGTCTGAATGTAGATGCTTCATTGCAGGAAGTCGTTGTGGGCGGTCGTAAGATAGAAAATCAGACCCACGTTTATTATATGCTGAATAAACCTCAGGGAATCGTCACAGCCGTAAAGGATGCTAAGCATCAAACCGTGATCGATTTGATCAAGCCAAATGATCAAAGAAACGGATTATATCCAGTAGGTAGACTAGATCGTGATACAGAAGGGCTGTTGCTTATTACAGATAATGGTCAATTAGGGTATCAGTTGCTGCTGCCTCATAAAAAAGTATTGAAACGCTATGAAGTCATCGTAAATGAGCCATTGACGAAAGCTGATCAGATTGCCTTTGAAAAAGGAATCGTATTTTCTGACGGAGAAATATGTAAAGCTGCTGAGTTAATAATATTGACTTCTACAATAAATGAAAGTCGAGCCTATCTGGATATCACAGAGGGAAAATTTCATCAGGTCAAGAAGATGTTTTTGTCTGTCGGGAAAAAAGTGACGTATTTAAAACGTATTACAATGGGACCGTTAGTCCTTGATGATACATTAGCATTAGGACAATATCGCCCGTTGAACCAACAGGAGCTTACGCGCCTACTTCCTTATTTCACTATTCATAAAAAAAGAAAAGAGTCTAGAAAATGAAATTTAAAACACTACTATTTGATGTTGATGATACGCTATTAGATTTTAAGTTGACAGAGAAAAAAGCACTACATGCTCTATTTCAAGAAGAAGAAATTCCTTTGACAGAAGAAATCGAAACAACCTATAAAAAAATCAATCATCGACTTTGGCGAGAATTTGAACAAGGTAAAACGGATAAAAAAACAGTGATAGATACTCGTTTTAGTCTACTGTTTGAGCAATATGGGAAAAAAGTCGATGGGAAACAGATGGGTGAAAAATATCGCTATCATTTGAGTCAAGGGCATGATTTATTAGGAAATAGTAAAGAGATCATTTCTCGCTTAAGACCAGATTATGAATTATATATCGTAACAAATGGTGTTGCTAAAACCCAATATCAACGACTAAAAGATTCACAGATGACTCCTTTTTTCGATGATATTTTTGTGTCAGAAGAAGTAGGGTATCAAAAGCCGATGAAAGAATATTTTGATTATGTATTTGATCGAATTCCAAACTTTGATCGAGAAAAGACAATGATCATTGGAGATTCTCTGGCCTCTGATATTCAAGGAGGAAACAAAGCAGATATCCAAACGCTTTGGCTCAATCCAGAGAACCAAGCAACAGATGGCGTGATCCAACCAACATATGAGATCAGTAAGCTGGATGATATCTTCACGATTTTAGCGGATTAAAATGAATGTACAGTAAACAAAAGTGTAGAACAAGACCTAAATTTAGGTCTTGTTCTACACTTTTCGTATTGTTCCGATCTAAACAACTGCTATCGCATTTCTTTATTTAAACATCGATGCTCAAACGTACCATGTCTTTTAAAACTAGTTTATTTTCTAAAATTTCCTCATCATAATGCCGTATAAAAAAATCTCGGTCGATACCAGTCATGCGAAAGCCGCATTTTTGATAAAGATACAATTGACCAAAACTTGTACTGCCAGTACCGATCTCAACTGTTTTATACGAATGCTCTTTTGCTTGAGTAAGGGCAAAGGAAATCAACTGTTCACCGATCCCTTGCCCTTGAAATTGTTCTAAAACAGCAATGTTTACGATCTCCAATGTTTCTGGTCTTGTGGGAAGCAAAACGACAATGCCGGTAACGTGACCATCGTCTAATGATTCAAAACAAAAGCTGCGTTTGATGTATTCTTCGACTAATTCTTTATTTGGATCAGCAGATAGAAGTAATTCTAAGTGAGTAGGGGTAAATGTTTCCACTTTTCTTATAAGCATGGTTTCCTCCTTTTTAGAAGCTGATTTGTTTTCAATTAAAATGATTTTATCAAAAAATGTACATAAAATTGTGGTAATCTCTCTTGTTTCTATTATAATAGATAAAGGTTATTATGACTATTACGTTAAGAGAGAGGTTTCGCTGAATGAAAAATAATCAACCAATCGT
This sequence comes from Enterococcus sp. 9D6_DIV0238, assembly GCF_002174455.2. NCBI lineage: Bacteria > Bacillati > Bacillota > Bacilli > Lactobacillales > Enterococcaceae > Enterococcus > Candidatus Enterococcus dunnyi. The sequence continues at coordinate 1,439,473 of NZ_CP147246.1, read as the reverse complement.
GATTGGTGTAACTGGTGGATCTGGTAGTGGAAAAACCAGCGTGAGTCGAGCAATTTTTAATCATTTCCCGAATCATTCGATTATGATGTTGGAGCAGGATTCTTATTATAAAGATCAGAGCCATTTAAGTTTTGAAGAAAGACTGACGACTAATTATGATCATCCTTTTGCGTTTGATACAGATTTACTGATTGAACATTTAAAACAATTGATCGCTTATCAAACCATTGAAAAACCTGTGTATGATTATGTTGCGCATACAAGAAGCTCGGATGTTTTGATTCAGGAACCAAAAGAAGTGATTATTTTAGAAGGGATTCTGATTTTGGAAGACCAACGTTTGAGAGAGCTGATGGATATCAAATTGTACGTGGATACAGACGATGATATTCGAATCATTCGCAGGATCAAGCGTGATATGGAAGAACGGGGCAGAACACTGGACTCCGTTATTGAACAATACTTGACCGTCGTCAAACCAATGTATCATCAATTTATTGAACCGACGAAACGCTATGCAGATGTCATTGTGCCGGAAGGCGGAGAAAATCATGTAGCGATCGATTTGATCACTACGAAAGTTGCAAGTATTTTAAACGAAATCTAGAATAGAGTTGATAAAAAACACAAGTAAAAACGCTTGAGAAAATCGAGTGCTTCTACTTGTGTTTTTGTTATTTTACAAAAACTTCAAAAAAGGAACATAGACAAAGCGTTCCGGATTATAGTATCGTATGAGGTATCTATCAGCATGTAAAAGAAAAGTTGGAAAGGGTGATTGAATGCGTGTCTTGGTCATTGAGGATAATCGTGAGTTAGCTTTCTCTGTACAAAAAGGATTAGAGCGAGAAAAATTTTTAGTAGATCTGGCTTTTACTGGTCTAGAAGGAGAAGAAAAAGCTTATGTAAATACATATGATGCTATTTTGTTAGATTTAAATTTACCAGATAAAGATGGATTGGCAATCTTACATTTTTTGAGAGAAAAGGCCATCGATAGTCCAATCATTATTATTACTGCAAGGGATGAAATAGAGGAACGAGCGAAAGGTCTTGATTTTGGTGCAGATGACTATTTAGTAAAACCCTTTGAGTTGCTTGAATTGACTGCGCGGATTCGGGCAGTTGTCCGAAGATTCCATGGACGGGCAACACCGCAAATCAAGATCAATGAATTGATGATAGATCCTGTTAAACGGTGTGCAAGTTATGGGATGCACGAAATTGCTTTAAAACCGAAAGAATTCGATATTCTTTTATGCATTGCACAAAAGCATCCGGCTGTTGTTTCAACAGAGGAGATTGCTGAACACGTTTATGATGAAAATTTTAACCCTTTTTCTTCTGTCTTGAGGGTCCATATGGCTAGACTAAAAAAGCAGCTTGCCCAAGCTTCAGGAAAAGACTTGCTTAAAACAATTCGTGCGAAAGGATATCAATTATGCGAGTAACATTCAAAATCGGTTTAACGATCATTACCTTTGCTTTTTTTATTATTTTAATTATCAGCGGCGGCTTTTTTGCGCTTAAAACCAACTGGCAGTCACTTAACATTGGGGAGTCGATCGGTTCGGCAGTTTATGTTGTAAAAACAAATCAACTGACAGATTTTCAACCAGCTGAGAGCATCGAATTTGCAGCCGAAGAGATGGTGAGTACAGAAACATTGGATGAAATATACATGAATTCGTTTTTGAAGTATTTACCTTTGATTATTTTACTCGTTTCATGTGCATTACTGCTTTTAACGATAAGCTTATGGGTGGTTTTACGGCGGATCTATACAAAACAAATGGTCCGGATCATTCATGATCTACAGTTTTTAGAAAAATTTAATGAAAAAAATGTTGAAGATAAAGCTGTTGCTCACGCTTTTAAACAATTGAAAGACAAACTTGATGGGAATTTGGATGATTACAAACGGCTGAGCAGCTATTTAACGCATGAACAAAAAAATGCGATCGCGATTTTAAGAGCGAATTTGGAGTTGGAGGCAAATGAATCTGGAAATCTGTCTATTTTAGATCGTCTGACGGACAGTATCGACGATGTGTTGACCTTGTCCAACAATGTGGAAGAGTCTTCCAGTGAACAGGTAGATGTATCGCTGATTTGCGCAGAGGTCTGTGATGCTTATCAAAAAAGTTATCCTACACTATCATTTACGTTTGAAGAAGCTGAATCAACATTTATCTTAGGGAAAAACCGCTGGATCTACAGAGCTGTTTCAAATTTAGTAGATAATGCTATCAAATATGGAGAAGGCAAACCAATTGATGTTGTTGTTAGTTGTAAAAAAGGGAGCGTCATAGTCAAAATCAAAGATCGAGGCAAAGGAATCGAACTCGAGCGACAACATACGATTTTTACTCATCGTTTTCGAATCAATGCTTTAAAACAGGATGGCTATGGAATCGGCTTATCAGTTGTTTCGCATGTATGTAAGTTATGTCAGGGATTTGTTTATGTGGATAGTAAAAAAGATGAGGGCTCAACTTTTTATCTGTCATTTCCGCAAATTTCTCAAAGTTAACATTCAGTTAACAATCGATTTGTTATAGTAGGTTCAAGAAAGGAGTGGAGCAGGAAGATGCTCGTCTTAAAACATGCGCTTTTAAATGTAAAAAGACATTGCTGGCAGCACATGTTGATTGGAAGTTTATTGCTGTTTTTAATTTTTATAGCTTTATCAGCGGGACTCATTTTTACTTCAACCAAGAAATTTGCAGAAGGATACGCACAGCATTTTACACCAATCGTAACGATTTTGCCGACAGATTTAAATGCAGCGCATGAAGAAAAACTAACAAAAGAGGAATATCTTAAATTAGGTCAATCAGATTCTATCGATCAAACAAAGGTAGTAGGGAATATACAAGTCTCATTCGAACACTTAAAACCTCTTGATGAAAAAGGGCAACTCCAGATGGAAACTTTTGATAGTGCTGCAAATCAAATGACACAGGAAATCATGGGTATCATGCAGGGCTTGGATAAAGAAGGACTTGTACAGGAACTTTTTCAGCGTAATCAGGAAGTCATCACTGGAACAGCGAATCTTGGCTTGAATGAATGCTTGATCAGTCATGACTTGGCTGAATTAAATGATCTACAGGTTGGCGATACGATTCAGATATCGACGACAGTTGATGGTCAGAAAGAAAAGAAGCGGTTGACTATCGCGGGAACCTACCGATCAAAAAAGAGAGCTGGGACAACAACGACTTCTGGATGGGGGATATTTCAAGAAAATGATATTTTTACCAACTGGGATACCGTTGAAGGGATGAAAAACTTCGAACAATTAGGCTATATCACAGCTTCTTATAAGTTTAAAGATGTAAAAAGCAGTCAAACATTCTTGAAAAAAATGAAAAGTATGGATAGTCTGAAAAATTACTATGTCATGACCAACGATACGAATAAAAAGTTGTTGCTAAGTCCAGTAAACAGCATGAAGATTTTGTCGGGGAGTCTATTTTTAGGTAGTTTGATTTTTGGAGTAGTGGGACTTACATTATTTTCAGCTAGTCGGTTCAAACAGTCACAAATAGAAATCTATTTATTAAAAAATGCTGGTATTGCAAATAGAGAATTGATAATGAGTAGGTTTGTTGAATTGCTTTTCGTGGCAGCGGTGAGTATTGTGGTAAGTTTTGGATCAGTTGTCTTTGCAGTTCAAACGATTGCAGATTGGCAGCTGAATAGTCAAAAAAATATGATTGGAGATTTTGAACAGATTTCAAATGCGATGATCAATGAATCTTTGACATCTATCAACTCAGTTCCAATTGAGATCAATGGGAGCGCTCTCCTACTGCTTTTAGTGATCACCAGTCTATTCATCGTAAGTATTAGTTTGATCGACAGCTATAAGATCGTTAAATTTGACCCAATAGAGTTTTTGTTAGAAAGGAATTTAGACGAGTGACGATTCTCTCTCTTAAAAATATAGTTTATACACATAAAAAAAGTAAAGTGACAATGTTAAAAGGGATCACAGTGGATTTTTCAGCAGGAAAAGTTTATGGGATTTTAGGGGAAAATAATGCTGAAAAGACAGCTCTACTAGCTCTTTTAGCAGGATTCGGCAAAATTTCTAGCGGTGATATTCTGTTTAAAAATCAGAATTTTCAAAAAATAGACCGAGATCGTTACCGTAGAAAAGAAGTCGGCACAGTTTTTCAGCAATATAATCTACTTTCTGATGCGAGTGCACTAACGATGTTCAAGCTGCTGTCCTGGAGGCAAGTAAATGATACAGAACAGTTTCTTAAACGGCTAAAAGAAGTAGGAATAAATGAAAAACAAGCAAGTAAAAAAATCAAAAAACTGTCTGCCGCAGATCAGCAAAGAGTATCTTTAGCAAAAGCTACGTTGAATGATCCCGAAATCATTCTATTAGATGCTCCGGAAAAGACGCTAAGTGAGCTTTCTCTAGAGGCGATCATGGCTTATTTATGTGTATATGCAAAAAATGAAAACAAGTGCATCATCATTGGTTCGCAATCGCAAAAAATTGCAGCTTATGTAGATGAATTATGGGGGCTGAATGGTGGGAAGCTATCATTTATCAAGGACAATACGGAAATTGACGGGATGTAAAAGGACCCCTTTCTTCCCAGATCAATAGAGAGATTGTACGATGGGAAGGAAAAATGTATGAATTATTGGAATCGGGCATTATGTAGTGTAACAAGAAGAAAAGGAAAATCGATTATTCTATTTGCTGTTATTTTCATTTTAGGAAATGTCATTGCGGGATCTATTGCGATCCAGCAATCTTCGGCAAATGTAGAAAAGAAAATCAAAAATGATCTAGGTGCGATGGTCACAGTTGAATTGGACTTTGACAAAATGATGGAAGAAGGACAGTCGTTTTCTCCAGGTACATTAAAAGAAGAAACCATTAAACAATTAGGAAAATCAACATACGTCAAGGATTTTGATTACAATGTGAAAACGACGTTGTTCGTAAAAAAAATCAAAACCTATGAACAGGAAAATTCTGGTGTAGTCAGTAATATGTCGAATATGCTGAATCTTAAAGGGACGAATTTATTAGAGCCATTGGATTTTAAAGATAAGAATGTGAAATTGATTGAAGGTAGAACCTTTAAGCAAGATGAAATCAACAATGGAAAAGACGTTGCAATTATTTCAAAGAAAGTCGCAGAAGAAAATGGGTTCAATGTTGGTGATAAAGTAGTTTTAGATAGCTCAATAGTCGATTATAAAGCTGACGGCTCAACAGAAGAAGTTGGGAGTCAAGACCATCCCGTTGAGATCATTGGTATTTTTGAACCTGCCAGTGTGGAAAAGAAAAAGTCAGATGACAAAGAAAAGCAAGGAGTCAATGAACAATTTTTAGAAACAGAACAATTCAATACAGTATATATGCCAAATGATGCTGTAAAAGCAATCAGTAAAGTTGAATTTGATAAAGGGAAAGAGTTATTGCCGGATCGTTATAAAAATACAGATGGCTCAGAGGCGACATTTGAAGATACTGTTCAAATCACACCTACGTATAACTTAAAATCTCCGGAAGATGTGGAAGCCTTTAAAGAAGAAGCTAAAGCGAGTATTCCTGAGGGCTACAAATTGAATGCCTCAACAGATCAATATGATCAAGTTGGCGGTACGGTCAAAAAGATGTCGAAAATTTCCGGTTACGTGGTTGTTTTAGCGATCGGTGCGACGTTATTGATCATTTCTTTAGTGGTCATTCTATTTTTACGTGATCGTAAACATGAGCTTGGTATTTATCTTTCTTTAGGAGAAAGCAGAATGAAGGTGATGCAGCAGATTTTGATCGAATTATTGCTGATCAGTCTAGTTGCAATGTGTTTGTCCTTAGTAACAGGGAATTTTCTTGGAAAAATGGTTTCAGAATCCTTAGTTGCCAGTGATGCTTTTTCACAAACTGAAAGCGCAAGTACGAATGGTATGATGATGATGGGCGGAACGACTAATATGCCGAATTTAACAAGTGAAGAAGTGACAGGAGCTTATGAAGTGAGATTTTCTTTTAGCTACATCATAACATTTTTGATTGCCGGATTAAGTACAGTTTTATTCTCTGCTGTTTTGCCTTTGACGTATGTTTTAAGGCTGAATCCAAAGAAAATCATGATGTAGGAGGAAATCAGAATGACAATTTTACAAGCAAAAAACGTGAGCTATTTTTATCAGGACGGGGACAAACGCCGGATGATTTTACAGGATACATCGATCAATTTTGATCAGGGACAATTTTACACCATCTTAGGGCAATCAGGGTCGGGAAAGACGACCTTTCTTTCTTTGATCAGTGCATTAGATGAACCTAAATCGGGTGAAGTACTGTATAAAGGGCAAAATATCAAGGAAATCGGTTTGGAAAAATACCGCAGAGATGACATTAGTATCATCTTTCAAAGCTACAATTTAGTGCCGTATCTGACTGCTTTAGAAAATGTCTTAGTTGCTATGTCGATCACAGATAATGATATGCCGAAGGATGATCGTGAGGTCGCGTATAATTTATTGGATTATATTGGGATCAATAAAAGTAAAGCGGATCGTTTAGTGGGACAGCTGTCAGGTGGAGAGCAGCAACGTGTGGCGATTGCCAGAGCTTTAGCGACAAATGTCGATATTATTCTTGCAGATGAACCTACCGGGAATTTGGATGAGGGAATGGAGCAGGAAATTGTCGATATTTTCAAAGATCTAGCTGAAACACATAATAAATGTGTGATCGTTGTTACCCACTCGAATGAAATTGCGAATCAATCAGATAAAACTTATTTTCTAAAGCAAGGTGAGTTGATGTTGAATGAGTGATTTTTTATCAAATTTCAATAAAGACAGCTATAAGGAAACTAAAGAGAAGAAGCAACAGACAAAACAAGAAGAACGAATACAAAAGCAAGAATCGCTGCCGCGTAACGTGGTAGATAAGCCCACAGAAACATTTGTGGAGCCAGCCAATGATTTTCAAGCGGCCGATGAGATCATTCCAACCATGAGCAGAAGCCAAGTGGATTCTGAAACGCAGATCGATCCAACGTATCATCAAAAACGCAAAAAAAAGTTTATACTGATTGGAATCGGTGCAATCATTTTGTTAGGCGTTGTCTATTTCACTTATTATCAAATGACGCATGTTAAAGTACCAGATTTTTCTGGGAAAGACTTAGCTGAAGCACGAACATGGGCAACTGAAAATAAGGTAAAGATCGATGTTGAACAGAAATACGATAAGAATGTCGAGACGAATAAAGTGATTACACAAAAATCAAAAAAAGGCAGCAAGATCAAAAAAGGCTCTGAGCTAAAAGTCACAGCTAGTTTAGGTGCAGATCCGGAAGAAAAATTGACATTACCTGATTTTATGACGATGAAAAAATCAGAAGCAGAACAATGGATCAAAAAGAACCATGCAGATAATATTTCTCTGATCGACGAATACAATGAGACGTTGGAAAAAGGCAAATCGATTCGTTTTGAAATCGTCAATAAAGAAGTCAAGAAGGAAAACTATAAACGTAAAGATAAAGCAAATATGTATTATTCAAAAGGCAAAGAAACGTTTGAAAAGAATATTTCTGTTCCTGATTTCACCAAAAAGCCGAAAGCAGAAGTTGAGAGCTGGGCGAAGACCAATGAAATCAAGGTGACATACGAGGAGGCTAGTTCAGCAGAAATACCAGCGGAAAGTATTATCTCACAAAGTATTGCCAAAGATCAGAAGATAGCTAAAAAAGACAGCATGACTGTCACAGTTTCTTTAGGTAAAGGATATGTGGTACCGAATTTTTCTGAATATACACAGGAAGAAGCTGGTTCTGCTGTAGAAGGCTTGACTGTCAAGGCGAAAACGATTTTTACCGCGAATGTTCCTTATGGTCAACTGATTTCCCAAAGTGTTGAAGCTGGAACAACGTTGACTAGTAAAGATGATTTAAAGGTGGATGTGTATTACTCAGCAGGGCAGCCTTACTTGAAAGATTTGAGGAACAATACGGTCGAAGGAGATCTACAAAAATATTTCTATGAAGAATTTCAATCTAAAGGAGCGAATATTCGATATACTGTGAGATATGTAGATTCTGCTGAACCTAAAGGAACAGTTGTAGGGGTGAGCGCATATAATCAGTATGTTCCTTTGGAATATACTGTTGGACTTGATATTAGTTTAGGTAATTTGGCTGGAGCAGCTACTCCCAAAGCGAATAACTCTTCTGGAGCAGATTCTGAATCTGATGAAGAAAAGGAAGAACGCTGAATGGTGAATACAAGCGATTGGAAAAAATTAGGATAGAAGATCGAATGATCAAGTTTTTAGGAGGTTGGAACAGAAGTTTTCAATTTCGGGAATCAAGAAATAAGAAAGCCTTCCATCTGTTTCCATCGTTTATCTGTTTTTGAAGTGACTGGATTATAACTCTACGAGTTATAACCCAGTCACTCTTTTTTTATTAGAATTTAATGAGGAGGAAATATCATCTTTTTTTATGATTAATAAAAACAAATTATTTTGTATTATTTGCATATGAAAATCATTTATATGAAATCAAAATGAAAACGTAACAGTTGATATCTATAATATTTAAACGTTATTTTTTATTTATGTAAATCCATATATATAAAGGAAGTTTCTCTTTTTTAGAGAAAATCATTTTTTTATGAACGGAATGTCTTTTTTATATTCGATTTTATTTATAGTTCGTTAAGTATATTTGAATAAAATATCTTTTTGGAAGAACAACTATCTGAAAGGTTTTTCTCATCAAATTTTCCTTTTATAGAGATTATCAAAGTTTTTAGTAAATAGCATAAAATATTGAAAAATTCCAATGTAAAAGCATGATATAATTTACAAAAATAGTGTTTTGTGAATAAGGGGTGATAAATTACGATGATACGAAGAGGAGAAATATTTTATGCGAATCTCTCACCTGTGATTGGTTCAGAGCAAGGCGGGATAAGACCTGTATTGATTATCCAAAATAATAAGGGAAATCTATTTAGTCCGACATTGATTGTTGCTCCGATCACGAGGAATGTGAATAAGAAAATGCAGCCGACACAGGTGAAAGTAGATATTCCGCATGAAGATCGGATGACGCCGTCTTTGGTATTACTAGAGCAAATCCGAACGCTGGATAAAGAACGAATTTTGCATAAAATTTGTCAGTTACAGGATGATGATATGCTGAAGGTCGATCAGGCGTTGAAAATCAGTATTGGTATTCGTTAAGTAAAAGTGATACATAAGTAAGTTGTACATAGGCATTTTTTATTTGCAGATAAGCGATATTGGGAAACTGTTGGGGAAATCTGTATCGATGCTTTAAAATGTTAATAATCGATCGGCTGGGAGACATTCATTATCTGTACTTCCAGTTTTTTTTTGTAAGTGATAAAATAGAGGTTTTTTGAAATTATAGTGAATAATAGCTATAGTAGAGAAAAGGAGTTGAGATGAATGAGACCGATTCGTTATGGGATTTTAAGTACAGCTCAAATTGTGCCTCGTTTTGTTCAGGGAATCAGAAAAAGCCATCAAGGTGAAGCAACTGCGATTGCTTCAAGATCTTTGACAAAAGCAAAAAAAATGGCAACAGACTTAGCTATTCCAAAAGCTTATGGAAGTTATGAAGAATTGTATCAGGATCAAGAGATCGATATTATTTATGTAGCAACCTATAATAAAGGTCATTATGAAAGTGCAAAACAAGTATTGCTGCATGGTAAGCACGTGCTGGTGGAGAAACCTTTTACGCTCGATAGTAAGCAGGCAGTAGAACTTTTTGAGTTAGCAGAAAAGAATGGTTGTTTTTTGATGGAAGCTCAAAAAGCAGTATTTCTACCTGTCACTATGCAAGTCAAAGAGGCAATCGAGCAGCAGAAAATTGGACGTATTCAGCTATTACAGTCTGTAACGACCTATCCGAGTGTCGATCATATTTCATGGTTCCATTCTTTGACAGCAGGTGGCGGAGCGCTACATGGCTCAGGCAGTTACCCGATCCAGTATATGCAGTTTTTGTTGGGACAAAAGATTACGGAGTATTATGGAAACGCAACTGCTGAAAAAGGCCAAACAGATGATCAAGCAAATTTGAGCTTAAAATTTCAAAATCAAGTATTAGGGAATATTTTTATTTCTGTTAAAGTAGATATTCCGAGCAAAATGACGATTTATGGTGAAAAAGGCAGAATCGAAATTCCAGAGTTTTGGAAAGCACGTGAGGCGATGATTTATTACAATAATGGCAAACAGGAAAAGTTAACTGCTGATTTTGAAAGCGAATTTGAATTTGAGATCGATCATGTGAATAGCTGTTTGAACCAAGGGATGATTGAAAGTCCGATAATGACGAAAGAGATGACCCTTCAGACAGTTACTTTAGTAGATGATCTGTATACGCAATGGCTAAAAGAAGGTCAGATTGGCTGAAGAATCTCTGTTGCGTTTAAAGAGTATTTATGTTAAAGTAGCTTCATGCGACGAGTTGACTCAATCAGACAGCTTTGCTGTTCCGTTTTGACGGCTAGTGATTGACCAATCCACAGAGGCACATATGTTTAATCATACCTACCGGATGTAGGCGTGTCGGATAAATATTTTTGTGGAGAAGATTTTATCTATTTATGTTTATAAATACTGTGTAAAAAGAAGACTTCGGTCTTCTTTTTTTATGATCTAATTTGTGCAAAAAAAGAGTATTGCACTTGTTGGTGCAAGAGGGATTTAATAAAAGTTATTATCTGTTGCACTAAATGAAAAAGCCTATGAAACTTGAATTTCTGAGTAGAATACTTTTGTTTACTGAGGTAAAATAACAAATAGAATAAGTTGATTTTTTTTAATAAATAAGAATATTAAGAAAGTTGCACTTGTGTAAGTGCAACTTTTTTGTGTTGTTTGGCAATAAAAATCAAGCTATAGTTCAATTGTAAGGGAAAGAAAGTTGGTGAGCGGTGTGTCTCTGCACTTATCAAAACGCGAAATAAAAATTTTACTGATGCTTTTAGATTTAGAAGAGAGTGTGACGACAAAAGAATTAGCAGATACCTTTCAAGTCAGTGTACGGTCGATCAAATATGATTTAGACAATGTTCGTGAGTGGTTTAAAGAGCAAAAGGTTGAACTACATACGCGTCGTAACAAAGGGATTTGGTTAGATATTCCAGATTCAGAACGTTTAACGTTGAAAAACGAAATCATTGAGGTCGAACGTTTTGAGACTTATCCAGACCAAGAATTAAGAATCAATCAATTGATTTTTCGCTTATTATTAGCCCCCGCACATCTGACATCTCAACAATTGTCAGAGGAGATTCAGGTGAGTCGAAATACGATCATTAGCGATTTAGATCGTGTAGAAGAATTGGTTCTTTCATACGGGCTTGTACTGAATAGGCAAAGCCGTCAAGGGTTTTCGATTGTCGGAGATGAAAGTAAGATTCGTTTGTTGATGGAATACATCACACAAAAAGAGATAACAGAATATGACATTTATCAAATCATGAGCTATTTTGTTCAATCTGGTCAGCAAAAAAAGATGCAGGAAGTTCATGTAGGTGTTCATACGATTTTTCAAAGTATCTACCAAGTCGCTTTGAAAGAAATGACGAATCTGATCGATCCTTCTTTATTCGATCAATTCAATTATGCTGAAATTCTTTCAATTACATTGCGAGTCGCAATCGCAGCATCACGTATGCAGCTGCATCATACAGTGGGCGGCTACAAATTGCTCACGAATCAAAAGGTGTTACAGCAAAAACAAGAGTTGCCGTTTTTACTGATGAAAAAAGTGTTTGATCATTATGAATTACCGTTGTTGGCAGATGAATATTTTTATGTTTACAGTGACGTTTTTGTAGCAAATAATCGGCAAGATATTGTTGGTTTGACTGAGGAATTGATCAAAGATGTGTCAGAAGAAGTCAATTTTCCTTTTTATCGAGATCAGCAGTTGTTCACAAACCTTTTTGCACATTTGTCCTTACGCTTAACGAAAAAACACCTCTACATCAATGAGTACAATCCTTTTGTTGATGACATCAAGGCTAAGTATCCGCAGCTGTTTTCAGCGATCCAACTTGCAAGTCAAAGTGACATTGTCGGTTCGGCATTACTGATCAATGACTCGTTTATCGCTTACATTGCGCTGCATTTTTTAGTAGCATATGAAAAAAATCAGCATGAAATCAATGTTGTCCGAATTGTTTATGTCTGTTCAACAGGTCTTGGTGTGACAAGCTTGATCGAACAAAAAATATTAGAAGAAGTGGCGAATGTCGAAATCGCTGGGTTTGCTTCTGTTTTGAATGCTGTAGACGTGATCGAGGAAAAAAATCCGGATCTCGTTTTAAGTATTTTCCCAATCGAGATCATGAATCGTCCTTTTATCAAAGTCAATCCATTACCGACAGAGGCGGATATCCATAGCATTCAAGAGGAAGTCAATAAAATATTGACACAGACAAAATCTGGAAAAGTTCCTCGTTTGATCCCACGTCATCAAGTGAAAGAAAAACAGGGAATAGAGGCGGAAAGCAGAGATATTTTAGTGCGGATATATGTCATTTATGAAGAATTGCTCAAAGCTTTTGCTGAAAAGCTGACTTGTGAGTATAGAGAAGCATTTTTACTTCATGTGATGTTGATGGTCCATCGTATTACCTTTGATAGTCAGTACGAGAATGAAGGGAATATAGTGAAAGAAACATTGTTGGCACAGCAGGAATTAGTCGGAAAAATCGAACAAATTTTTGCTAAAAACGATTTAATGGTTAATCAAGCAGAAATCACTGCTTTATTGAATTATATACGAGAGGAGTAGCATGCATGAAGGGAACGGATGATGCAAAAAAAATAATTGAGGAAAGTCCATATAGGGTCGAATTGGACGCTTCACTTGAAAAAATTAGTGAGTTGTTGGAAAAACAAGCGATTGAACCAACTGATTTACAATGGACGATCTTGATCAATCATGTGAATGAAATGATCAAACGCTCTAAAGCAAATGAAAAAATGACGGGTGTCGATCCTGCGATGTTTGAAGAGGTATCAAACGAAGCGTTGGAGATTGCTGATCAAGTAGTTCAGCATATTGGTAATTTACCGCAGGACGAAATGTATGTATTATCCATCCATTTTGAATCTGCTAAGCAAAATGAAGCATAAGAAACCAAGGAAGTAAGCAAGATAAAGACGTTCTTATTTTACAAGGACGATGTTTATCTGTTATTAACATAAAAATTGGAGGAATCAATTATGGTAACAGTAGTAATCGCAGATCGTTTAGGAAAAGGCCAAAATGTTGCAAAAGGAGTGGAAGCAGCTGGCGGCAAAGCAGTTGTTGTACCTGGAATGGGTGCAGACATGCGCTTAGGTGATGTGATGCAGCAGGAAAATGCGGATCTTGGCATTTCATTTTGCGGAAGCGGCGGCGCTGGAGCATTGACTGCAGCGACAAAATATGGATATCCGGAACGCCATGGGATGCGTTCGATCGATGAAGGTGTTACAGCGATCAATGATGGAAAAACAGTTTTAGGCTTTGGTTTCATGGATCAAGAAGAATTGGGCAAACGTATCGTTGAAGCCTATATGAAGAAAAACGCTTAATACAACCTGCTGTTTACAGCAAAAAGTTAGGGGAGGAAGTACCGATGGAACAAGTAACAATAAAAAAGAAGCAGGTCATTCAAGTTGAAGGAACAGGTAAGGAAAAAAATCTAGCTTTTGCCAATGCGCTCAATCAAATCCATAATCGAGTCTTAAAAGAGAAAAATGATGTGATCGTACGGATCGAACCTCTGGATATCACTATCCTAAAAGCAGAGCAAGAAACTTTTACGGAATGCTTTCTATTTTTCTTCTTGCCGAGAACACGTGCAGATTATCGCGTATTGCTTGATGTTACAGTTGAAATTACGTTGATCGAAATGGAGACTGTTCCATTCATCGAAAAAAAAGTTTCAGACCCAAATGGTCTTCCTCTTCCCTTTAGAAAAAATAAGAGAATGCATAAGGAGGCAAATTAAATGGATGTGGTAGTTGTTTTACTCAAATCATTATTGATTGGAGGAATTGTTGGTTTTGCAGCAGGTGCTGGCGCAGCAAGAATGTTTCATGCACCAAGTACACAAGGTTTAGGCGCATTTAGAACCCTAGGTGAAATGAATGCCTGTGAAGGAGATGCGGCCAGTCATTTTTCTTTTGGATTAGGCTTCTTCTTCAACGCTTGGGCATCAACTGTGGGTGCGGGAGCTTTTACCCAAGATGTGGATCACCGTGTTATTCCCAACTGGGCAGCAGCGGCATTATTGGTCAAAAATAAAAATGTCGCTGAAACAATGCATAACCCTAAGAAAATGGGGATTTCCGGTGCGCTTGTCGGAATGGTTGTTGTTGCATTTTTAAACACGACAGCTTCAGCAATCCCGGAATCATTACAAGTGACAGCGGTGGCTGTCTTGGTGCCTGCCGCAAATCTATTGATCAATACAGTGATGCCAGTGCTATTCTGGCTGGCTGCAATCGATGCCGGCAAACGTTCCGGACTTTGGGCAACGATTTTTGGAGGGCTAGCAACAATGATCATGGGCAATGCAGTTCCTGGTGTTGTTTTAGGGATCTTGATCGGTAAAGGTGTTGATGAAATCGGCTGGAACAAAGTAACGAAAAGCATGATGGCAGCAGTTATTTTATTATTTGTCTTAAGTGGCTTCTTCCGTGGCTTTGATTTACAGATGATCGAAAGCTTCCGTTTACAAATTCCGAGCTGGCTGCAAAACATGCATGATGTATTTAGTGTTGGCAATTAGTAAAAGACAAAGGAGAGGAGATATATAATGGAAGAAACAGTAGGCGTAGGATTAGAAGAGAAAAAGAATTTTTGGTTTGCTGACTGGTCATTTCCGATTTTAGTTGGGTTATTATCAGCGGGTGTTTTTGCTGGAACGCATATGTATTTTGAACATGGCGTAGGAGCGTTTAATGAAGTAGCGATCGTTGCGATGTTAAAAGCTGGTATGGATGGTGGTTCTTATGGAGCTGCCGCGGCATTTGGTGCTAGCTTCTTATTTGCACGAATTTTAGAAGGTTCACTTGTTGGGATCTTGGATATTGGCGGAGCGATTTTAACAGGAGTTGGGATTGGTGTTCCTGCGATTTTACTAAGTATGAATATTACCGCACCTGTTGAGAATTTTGCTTTGTCATTACTTACCGGGATGGTTCTTGGATTGATTATCGGTGGTATTATCATCATGATCCGTAAGTTTACGATCAATCAGTCTAATTCAACCTTTGGTGCAGACGTTATGATGGGGGCTGGAAATGCTTCAGGACGTTTCTTAGGGCCTTTGATCATTATCAGTGCATGTGGCGCATCAGCACCAATCGGCATTGGTTCGATTATCGGAGCGGTGATTTTCTACGTATGGAAAAAACCGATTGCCGGTGGAGCAATTTTAGGTGCTATGATCTTTGGTGCAATATTCCCAGTAGATTTACCTAGCTAAAAAGAAATAAAGTTGCACTTTTCTTTTGAAAACCGTTTACATTATAATGTTACTATGTTAGTATGAATTTGAAATAATTTTGATTTATTTTATACTAATTTTTTGAACGGAGGACAAAAGAAATGAATGGTTTTGTGTTATGGATGGAGCAGCATCTGATGCCTGTTGCCAATAAGTTTGGTTCACAGCGGCATATGGTGGCGATCAGAAAAGGGTTGATCGCAACGATGCCATTAACGATTGTGGGGTCTTTCTTTACTGTATTTCAAAATATTCCGATCGAGGCATATACGAAGTTTATTACGCCTTATTTACCAGTATTGGATATTCCGTCAAGATATACGATGGGGATTTTAGCGTTGTATGCAACATTTGGGATCGCTTCAGCATTAGCGAAAAGCTATAAGCTGGATTCATTAAGCTGCGGGCTGCTTGCATTGATGGCGTTTTTGGTCACAGCCGCTCCTCCAACACGTGTGATGGAAGATGTGACAGATGTGATCAGTGCAGGGCGCTACATTAATTTGGCTAACTTAGGCTCCGCTTCATTATTTGGCGCAATCGTCACAGCATTGATCTCTGTCGAAATTTATCGTTTCTTTATCGTAAAAAATATTACGATCAAAATGCCTGAAGGCGTTCCGCCAGAAGTATCAAATTCATTTATTGCATTGATTCCGGGTGCAGTGATTTTAATGTTATTCTGGGTGATCCGTCACATTTTAGGTTTTGATTTAAATGGATTCTTAAGTACAATCTTGATGCCGCTGAAAGGAATCTTAGCTGGTAATAGCTTATTCGGCGGACTTCTAACTGTTTTCTTGATTTGCTTTTTCTGGGTATTGGGTATTCACGGACCGGCAATCATGGGTCCTGTCATTCGTCCATTTTGGGATATGTCTATCGCAGAAAATGTGGATGCTTTTACTAATGGTGTCAGCGCAAATAATTTACCGAATATTTTCACTGAACAATTCTTACAATGGTTTATCTGGATCGGCGGCGCTGGGACTACACTTGCATTAGTTGTTTTGATGATGTTTTCAAAATCAAAATATTTGAAGAGTTTAGGTCGTTTATCTTTCCTTCCGGGAATTTTCAATATCAATGAACCGATCATTTTCGGAACACCTATCGTGATGAATCCAATTCTAGGGATTCCGTTTATCGTAGCACCATTAGTGACTACGACACTTTCTTATTTCTTGACGATCAGTAATGTAGTGCCGATGATGATGGCACGTCTAGGATTTGCTTTTCCAGCCCCGATCGCGGCTTGGATGAGTACCAACTGGAGCATTACTGCAGCACTGCTTGTTTGTGTCAATTTCGTGATTACTTTGGCGATCTACTACCCGTTCTTCAAAGTATATGAAAAACAACAATTAGATAAAGAAGCAGAAGAACTAGCAGCAGAGCAAAAAGCAAAAGAAGCTGTTTAATCTAAAAGAGAGGGAGGGTAGTAAAGGAACTACCCTCTTCGGTGTTTAATTATGATGATTTGGTTTATTGTATTTTTCATTGCAAGTCAAATAATGATCGAAAAAAACTGGTTGCCTAAAAAGATTCTTAAGCTGAGATTACTGCCTTTGTGTGCGGTATCGATCGCAATGATTATACTGGCGATCATAGTAGGGATCATGAGTCACTCCCCGATCTTTGTGGTAGGATCGATGACGATCTTATGCGGCTCGCTTATTTCTTGGCGTTACAGAACTTTTGGCGCTGGGGTATTAGAGAAAAATGAAAAATCGGAAGTAAGAAACTAAACAAGAGCAAGTACTTAGAGCGGAGGAAACAGTAATGAAACGAGCGTTAGGTGTATCAGTTTATCCAGACCATAGCGATATAGAAAAGGACAAAGCTTATTTGAAGAAGGCAAGCGAATGCGGATTTTCCCGCATTTTTATGAGTATGCTGGAGGTAACCGAAGGAAAAGAAGTCGTGAAAGAAAAATTCAAATCATTGATTGGTTATGCGAAAGGATTGGGTTATGAAACGATTCTGGATGTAGCGCCGAATATTTTTGATGAATTAGAGATTTCTTACGATGACCTGACCTTCTTTGCTGAAACAGGTGCCGATGGGATTCGTTTAGATGCAGGTTTCGATGGAAATAAAGAAGCAAAATTGACGTACAATCCTTTCGATTTAGCGATCGAGTTGAATATGAGTAACGATGTCGCTTACTTAGACAATATTTTGACTTATGAAGCAAACGTGCCGTTTTTATACGGGTGTCATAATTTTTATCCGCAGGAAGGAACGGCATTGCCTTATGATTTCTTTGAGCGTTGTAGTGTCCGTTTCAAAAAACAGGGAATTCGGACGGCTGCTTTCATCAATTCTCAAGCTGGAGTCATTGGTCCCTGGGATGTAAATGATGGGTTACCAACACTGGAAATGCACCGCCATTTACCTGTAGAAGTACAAGCGAAACACTTATTTGCTACTGGATTGATCGATGATGTGATCATCGGCAATGCGTATGCATCTGATGAAGAATTAGAAGCATTAGGTCAGTTGAATCGCTACCAGCTTGCATTGGCAATTGAATTTACCAAAGAAGCTAGTACGGTTGAAAAAGAGATTACATTGACTGAGCAGCACTTTAGACGTGGCGATATCACAGATCAGGTGGTTCGTTCAACGGAGGTACGTAAAAAATACAAAAATGAAGCGAATCCAGCACATGATAATACACAAGCCTTTCAAATCGGTGATGTTGTCATCGGAAATGATGCGTTTGGGAAATACAAAAATGAACTGCAGATTGTTTTACAGCCGCATACCGATGACCGTAAAAATAAAGTAGGGAAAATAACAGAAGATGAATTGTTGTTATTGGATTTTGTAAAACCCTGGACAAAATTTAGATTTATAGAAAAGTAGGGGATAAAATGAGTTACGACTTAATCATAAAAAACGGCTTGACGATCAATGGTGATCCGATAGAAATAGCTATAAGTGACGGGAAAATAGTAAAAGTGTCGGAAAAGATCGAAGCAGACAGTAAAGAACAGATTGCACTGGATGGACAAACATATGTATCCGCAGGCTGGATCGATGATCATGTTCATTGCTTTGAAAAAATGACCTTGTACTATGATTTCCCGGATGAAATCGGTGTGAAAAAAGGCGTAACGACAGTTATTGATGCCGGAACGACGGGCGCTGAAAATATTCATGAGTTTTATGATCTTGCCAAACAAGCGAAAACCAATGTCTATGCCTTGGTCAACATCTCAAAATGGGGCATTGTTGAGCAAGATGAATTAGCTGATTTAAGCAAAGTGAAAGAAGAACTGGTTCATAAGGCACTGACAGAATTACCAGATTTTGTGGTAGGGATCAAAGCAAGAATGAGTAAAACTGTGATTGGTGAAAATGGGATCACACCTTTGGAGATGGCTAAAAAAATTCAAAAAGAGAATAATGATCTGCCGTTGATGGTGCATATTGGCTCTGCTCCGCCTGAATTAGATGAAATTTTAGCACATATGACTAAAGGGGATGTTTTGACTCACTGCTTTAATGGCAAACCAAACGGCATTTTGGACAAAGAAAGTGATAAGATCAAAAATTTTGCATGGGCTGCTTATGATAAAGGGGTCGTTTTTGATATTGGTCACGGTACAGACAGCTTTAATTTCCATGTAGCAGAAACTGCGCTAAAAGAGGGGATGAAGGCATCTTCGATCAGTACCGATATTTATATTCGTAACCGTGAAAATGGGCCTGTCTATGATTTAGCCACAACGATGGAAAAATTACGTGTCGTAGGCTATGAGTGGCCGGAGATTATTGAAAAAGTCACAGATGTACCAGCTAAAAATTTTCATTTTGATACAAAAGGTCATCTAAAAGAAGGCTACGATGGTGATATCACGATTTTCACGATTGAAGAAGGACAAAAAATATTGACTGATTCAAATGGTTTCACACGAGAAGCAAAAGAATTGATCACACCAGTAAAAACAATCATTGGAGGCACAGTTTATGACAATTAGCTATGAAAAATTCAATCTAAAAGAAGTCATCAATGCATCCGGAAAAATGACTATTCTGGGTGTGTCAAAAGTTTCCGAAAATGTCTTAGCTGCTCAACGCTTCGGTGGAGAACACTTTTTTGAAATGAGTGAGCTGAGTATCCAAACAGGGGCTTATCTAGCTAAGCTATTGAAGGTGGAAGATGCACAGGTCGTTTCTTCTGCTTCTGCAGGAATCGCTCAAAGTGTGGCGGCGCTGATCGGTGAAGGCTCTGTGTATCATGCGTATCATCCTTATACCGATAAAGTGACCAAACGGGAAATCATTTTACCCAAAGGACATAATGTCGATTATGGTACGCCTGTCGAAGTGATGGTGGAACAAGGCGGCGGTCATGTGGTCGAAGCTGGCTATGCCAATATGTGTACACCAGAGCATATTGAAATGATGATCACGGAGCAGACAGCGGCGATTTTATACATTAAAAGTCATCACACTGTTCAAAAAAGTATGCTAAGCGTAAAAGAAGCGGCAACAGTCGCACAAAAACACAAACTGCCGTTGATCGTTGATGCAGCGGCGGAGGAAGACTTGTTCAAGTATATCGAAGCTGGCGCTGATCTAGTGATCTACAGCGGCGCTAAAGCCATTGAAGGACCAAGTGCTGGTCTGGTGATCGGTAAAAAAGACTACATCGACTGGCTACGTCTGCAAGGCAAAGGCATTGGTCGTGCTATGAAGATCGGTAAGGACAATATCTTAGGTTTCACTCAAGCTGTAGAAGATTACGTGAAAAACGGCAGTGAATCCGGTGAGTCGATGCAAGCCCGACTAACGCCTTTCATTGAAGCCTTGAATCAAATAGATCATATCAAAGCAAGTATCGTTCAAGACGGTGCAGGACGTGATATTTACAGAGCAAGCATCAAAGTGACAGGTGCTAAATCAGCAAAAGAAGTCATCCAAGCGTTAAAAGCGGAAAGTCCCGCTATTTATACCCGAGAATATCAAGCTAACAACGGGATCATCGAATTCGATATTCGTTCGGTCAACGAAACAGAAATGAACAAAATCGTGACTCGTTTAACAGAGATCATGAACTAAATCACTTATATAGAGGAGAGAATTAAACATGTCATTAACCCCAAATTATTTAGAAGACCGTATTTGTTTGAATGTATTAGCCAACTCAGTAGAAAACGCCAAAGCATGCTATGAAGCTGCAGACGGCCACGTGATCTTAGGTGTATTATCTAAAAACTATCCGACAGATGAAGCTGCGATCGAAGATATGAAAAAATATGCAGCTGAAACAAACAACGCTTTATCCGTTGGTCTAGGTGCAGGAGATCCAAATCAAAGCCAAATGGTCAGCCGAATCTCAGCAGAATTACAACCACAGCATGTCAACCAAGTTTTTACAGGAGTAGGCACTTCTCGTGCTTTACTAGCTCAAAATGACACGATCGTCAATGGTTTAGTATCTCCAACAGGGAAAGTTGGGATCGTGAATATCGCAACAGGCCCGCTAAGCTCACAAGCACCAGCAGGAGAAGTACCGATCGAAACAGCGATCAAATTACTTCAAGATATGGGCGGCAGCTCGATCAAATATTTCCCAATGAAAGGTTTAGCACACATCGAAGAATACAAAGCCGTAGCAGAAGCCTGTGCAAAATATGATTTTTACTTAGAGCCTACAGGCGGGATCGATTTAGAAAACTTTGAAGAAATCGTTCAGATCGCAGTTGATGCAGGTGTTAAGAAAATTATTCCACACGTTTACAGCTCGATCATCGATAAAGAAACGGGCGACACTAAACCAGAAGATGTGAAGACCTTACTAGGCATGATGAAAAATACGTTGAAAAAATAAACGCGCAATGAACTTGTTCGACACTGATCGAAAAATGGAAAGAGAGCGGGTCAAAACTAAAAATCAGTTTTGATTCGCTCTTTAAACCCAAATAAACGGTGAATAAAAACAGCTCCTTCTTATTTCTCGGAGTGAAGCACTTTTATCTTATCTTCGTATGTTGAACATTTAGTTTGGCATACGATGGGATTCAAATTGAGTGCTGTCTTAGTTCATAACGCTGGAAAGTAGGCAAAAACAGAATGAAAATAGCGGCTTTTGGTGAAGTGATGATGCGTTTAACACCGCCCGAATATTTAATGTTGGAACAAACAAAAGAGTTACGTCTGGATTTTACTGGTACAGGTGTCAATATTCTAAGTAATTTAGCTCATTTTGGCTGTCAAACAAGTTTGATCACAAATCTGCCGGATAATCGCTTAGGTGATGCGGCTAAAGCAAGTATTCGTCAACTAGGGATTCAAGATCACTGGATCGGCAGTTTTGGCGATCATATTGGTTCTTATTTTGCAGAGATGGGCTTCGGTATAAGACCGACACAAGTAACCTATCAGAATCGGCGGAGCAGCTCATTTGGAAAAAGTGATGCGGAGGCTTATGATTTTGCTTCGTTTCTAGAAGAAATTGATCTAGTGCATATTTGTGGGATTGCCTTGAGTTTGACGGATGAAACCCGTAACGCAGCTTTTGATTTAGCTAAAAAGGCTCATGAAAAAGGAGTAAAAGTCTGTTTTGATTTTAACTTCCGTCCTAGCTTGAATGAAGAGCATGGAGTTTTATTTATGCGGGAACAATATGAGAAAATTTTACCTTATTGTGATCTAGTTTTCGGCAGTCAACGTGATTTGACCGATTTGTTAGGAATGGAATTGACGGAGTCTCTAGCACCTTCACAGCAGTTTGAAGTGATCGTTCATGAATTTATGGCTAAATACGGCATTGCTCATTTTGCTGGAACTTTCCGCCAAAGTGAAGGAGACAAACATTATCTGTCAGGATTTTTAGCTGACTCTGAAACCGTTGTTCAAGCAAAACCAAGAGAAATCATCAATTTAGATCGAATTGGTGCTGGAGACGGTTATGCAGCTGGTATTTTACTTGGTGTTGTTGAAAATTGGTCTTTAGAGAAAAGTGTGGCGTTTGCGACAGCGAATGGTGTTTTAGCTCATACGATTCAAGGAGATGTGCCATTAACCACACGAAAACAAGTAAAACATATCATGGAGCATCCGACGATCGATCTGATTCGTTAGTGAAGTATTTGAGGATAAGAGGAAGCCTTTCTTGTATAGGACTGCATTCCTACTTATTAAATTTTTAGAGCACCATTCAAAACGGATATTTCGTTCTGAACGGTGCTCTTTTAATCTAGTCTTTTTTTCATTATAATAAGATAGAAATGATAAGTCTCTAAAGTAATATAGCGAAACCATTTACGGATAACAGATAAATTGTTATGCTTAGGAGGCGAGTGCTGTTGAGACGTGACATGTTCGTATGAAAATAAAACTGGCTACAGGAGGAGATCGATATGACCGATGAAAATATTTGGAAAGCTCTGAACGATGATGTTTTAAAAGATAGTATTCGCAAACGACCAGGTATGTACATTGGCGGAATTGGTCCAACTGGTTTGGAAAGTATGGTATTGCAAGTCTTAGATCATCTATTGCAGTTAGCTGTAGATATACAGCAGGCTGAACTATCTATTGAATTATCAGAAAAACAATTTATCTTTTCTTTTTTCAGCAAGAAAGGCTTACTTTTAAATAAACAGCCGGAAGAACAATATACACCGCCTTATCTATTTTTATCCGTAGTAAATGCCTTATCTGAGCAGTTGGGGTTTGGTGTGGAAAAATTAGGGAAGCGTACGATCCAGATCTATCAAAATGGTGAACTGAGCAAAAAAGCATTGATTCCTTCTGAGGATGAGGGACAGCGGATCGAGCTGGCGTTTACCCCCGCGGAAACTTTTTTCGGCGATAAGCAATTATCTTATTTTATTTTATTTAATCGTTGTCAAGAGTTAGCGATGCTAAACAGCGGCTTGACGATTTCTCTGACAGATGGGAAGAAACAGAAAAATTATTTCCACTATAAAAAAGGTCTTGAAGAATATATTTTTCAAAAGGATGACAGTATCACACGAGGCAGTACACCTCTTTCGATCAATACAGTCAGTGAGGGGGTAACGATTCAGGCAGTTATTTCAAAAAATGGGTCAACAAGTATCAAAGATAGCTTTGTCAATGGCCATTTTCCTGCGGACGGCGGGACTCATTTAGATGGATTTATCGATGGAACAGTAGATGCAGTTAATCAGTTTTTGAAGGAAACAAATCGTCTGCAGTATTTGACTGCAGAAAATTTTCCTGAACGTTTTGATATAGTATTATCGATTCGCTTGAAGCGTCCAAGATATACAGGGGCAGTCAAGAAAAAAATCAGAAACCCTGAACTATATAAAATCGTTAAAGAAGCTGTTTTTGCTGAAGTTGCTACTTTCTTAAAACGTCATCCAAGCTGGTATTTGAATTAATGAAAAGAAGGAAAGTCCATGAAAATTTTTATTGATGGTGATGGCTCACCAGTGAAAGATACAGCCATTTCAGTTGCGCAGATGTATGAGATCGAGGTTGTGATCGTGACAAGTATCGATCATTATTCATTAAAAGAATATCCAAAAAATGTTTCTTTTACATACGTTGATAAAGGAGCAGATGCAGCAGATTACAAAATCGTGCAATTGATCAAATCTGGAGATATATTAGTGACACAAGATTATGGTTTGGCTTCATTGGTTTTACCTAAAGGCGTGCGTGTGTTACATCAAAGAGGCACTGAATATACAGCAGAGACGATCGATGGGCTGTTGGAGCAGCGTTACTTTAGTGCAAAGGTTCGTAAAAGCGGCGGGCGTACGAAAGGGCCAAAACCATTTACTCAAATAGATCGAGACGCATTTAGACAAAAATTGATCACATTGCTTGAAGAAGTTGTTTAAGGAATGAATAAGGCATTGGGAAAAAATGTCTTATTTTTATTTATTTCGCTATTTGTTTCTATTCGGGTTGCGGGTTTTATGCTAAAATATGAAAGAGCAGTTTTGCCTGTTTTTTTAAATCTATGAATATATGAAGAATTTTAGGAGGAAGAGCATTTGAAGATTACTTTGCTATATGGTGGGAGAAGTGAAGAGCACGATGTTTCGATATTATCTGCCTATTCTGTTTTAAATGCGATTTATTATAATTACTATCAAGTTCAACTGGTTTATATTAGTAAAGCGGGTGAGTGGGTCAAAGGACCATTACTTTCAGAAAAGCCAGAGAGTGAAGAGGTCTTGAAATTAACTTGGTCGGACAGTGGCGAAGTAGACAAATGGGGAGAGTTCACAGGGAAAGTTATCCTGCCTTGCGAAATCAAAGAAGAAGATACGATCGTTTTCCCGGTACTTCATGGCCCGAATGGCGAAGACGGAACTATCCAAGGCTTTTTAGAGACGATAGGAATGCCGTATGTCGGCGCTGGTGTTTTGGCTAGTGCCAATGCAATGGATAAGATCATGACCAAATATCTACTGCAAACAGCTGGAATTCCGCAAGTTCCTTTTGTACCAGTATTGAAAAGTAATTGGAAAGAAAATCCTAAGAAAGTTTTTGAGCAATGTGAAGGCTCATTGATTTATCCTGTTTTTGTGAAGCCGGCAAATATGGGATCAAGTGTAGGGATCAGTAAAGCTGAAAATCGTGAAGAACTGCAAAATGCTTTGGAAGAGGCATACCGCTATGACTCTAGAGCGATCGTTGAGCAAGGGATCGAAGCGCGTGAAATCGAAGTAGCGATTTTAGGAAATGAAGATGTGCGGACGACCTTGCCGGGAGAAATCGTGAAAGATGTTGATTTTTATGACTATAATTCAAAATATATCGACAATCAAATCACTATGCAGATTCCAGCTGAAGTCCCAGAAGAAGTTCATCAAAAAGCACAGGAATTTGCTAAAAAGGCCTATACGATCTTAGACGGCAGTGGCTTAAGCCGATGTGATTTCTTTTTGACTAGTAAAAATGAACTCTTTTTGAATGAGTTGAATACAATGCCGGGATTCACAGAATTTAGCATGTACCCGCTATTGTGGGAGAATATGGGTTTGAAATATAGCGATCTGATCGAAGAATTGATCCAGTTAGCTTTGAACCGCTTTAAGCAAAGACAAAGCTTTTACGAAAGATAATAACTTTAAAGGGAGGGGGTAAAACGTTGGACGTCTTATCTCAGCCCTTTTATAGTGAAGAAAGCAATTGCAGGAAGGAAAAAAATCAATGAAACTAACTTTTTGGGAGGCAGCAGAAGCTGTCAAGGCAGAAAATGATTGGAAGCAATGGGCAGATTTTGAATTGACAGGACTTGAATTTGATAGTCGTTTGATTACAGCGGGGAATTTATTTGTTCCTTTAAAAGGAGCGAATGATGGACACTCATTCATCTCAAGTGCCATAGAAAAAGGAGCAGGGGCTGCTTTTTGGAGTAGAGTAGATGATGTACCTGTTGAATTACCTTTTCTTAAGGTTTCTGATACGCTAAAGGCAATGCAGGATCTGGCTGTTTACTACTTAAAGAAGATGACACCAACAGTAATTGCAGTGACTGGAAGTAATGGAAAGACAACAACAAAAGATATGACAGAAGCTGTTTTATCTCAACAATTCAAGACGTATAAAACACAGGGGAATTATAATAATGACATCGGTCTGCCTTATACTATTTTACATATGCCCGATGAAACAGAAAAACTGATTTTAGAAATGGGTATGGATCATGCACATGAAATTGATTTTCTCTCAACATTAGCTCAGCCGGAAGTTGCTGCGATCACAATGATCGGTGAAGCTCATATCGAGAATCTAGGTTCAAGAGCTGGAATTGCCCAAGCAAAAATGGAAATCACTGCAGGCTTAGATAAATCAGGTTTATTGCTGATACCAGCTGAAGAGCCGTTATTGTTACCTTTGATCAATGGATTGCCTCAGACGATCAAGACCTTTGGTTGGCATGATGCCGACTGTCAGGCTGAAATCGTCACGGAACAAAAAGAACAAAGTACGTTTAAAATAAAAGGCTCCGATACATTGTTTACGATACCTGTTCCAGGTAAATATAATATTGGGAACGCTCTGATCGCGATTAGTATTGGCCAGTGGTTCGGTCTTGCAGAAGAAAAAATCCAAGCAGGTTTAGCAAACTTCAAGCTAACAAAAAATCGAACAGAATGGTTGAAAAATCAACGATCTGTTGAAATATTGAGTGACGTTTATAACGCGAATCCAACTGCGATGAATTTAGTTTTAGATAGCTTCAGCCAAATGGCGACTTCTGGAAAACGTGTAGCAGTTCTGGGAGATATGCTGGAATTAGGTCCTGATTCCGCTGCGATGCATGCTTCTGTCAGTGAACATTTAAATCCAAAGGAAATTGCTGAAGTTTTACTTTATGGGACTGAAATGAAGGCATTGTACAATACGTTGAAGAAAAACTATCCTGAAAATAAAGTCCATTACTTTACTAAGGAAGAAAAAGACAGCTTGATCGATACACTGCAATCAATCCTAAAAGCTGAAGATATGGTTGTCTTAAAAGGAAGTAATGGTATGGGCTTAAATGAAGTTGTGGAACAATTGATGAAAAGTTAGCAAGCTTTCATAAAACTTGCTGAAAACGCAAAACTATGCTAAAATAACCTATTGCCGAAAGATCGAAGTAAAGTAATGGAATACGCTTCTATAATAAGAAGGAATTCTATTTATAATAAAGATTAAAAAAGCTGAACGACGTCGTTTGGCTTTTCTAGTGCCATTGGCTTCATAAGGTGGATTTTTCGGTAACGCTGATCAGAAAATAAAATAGACCTATGTTGAAGGTCTACAAAGCGGAGGAACATTTTCCCATCAGTGAAAGTCAAATCACCTGTAACAAAGGAAGAAGTATTTCTTCTGAAACAAACATTTATTAGGAGGATCTCATTTGAAATTTAGAGAACTAGGCTTATCACCAGAATTATTGTCAGCAATCGAGCGTTCAGGATTTGAAGAAGCAACACCCATCCAGGAAGAAACGATCCCATTAGCAATCGAAGGAAAAGACGTTATTGGACAAGCGCAAACAGGAACAGGTAAGACAGCTGCTTTTGGTTTACCGATGCTGCAAAAAATAGATACATCAAACCGTGTATTACAAGGAATCGTAATCGCTCCTACACGTGAGTTAGCAATTCAAACACAGGAAGAACTTTTCCGTTTAGGTCGCGATAAAAAAATTCGTGTTCAGGCAGTTTACGGCGGAGCAGATATCGGTCGTCAAATCCGTGGACTGAAAGATAATCCACATATCGTTGTCGGAACACCAGGACGTTTATTGGATCATATCAATCGTCGTACCTTAAAATTAGAAACAATTGAAACACTTGTTTTAGATGAAGCAGATGAAATGTTAAACATGGGCTTTTTAGAAGACATCGAAAAAATCATTTCTAAAATTCCATCTGAGCGTCAAACACTGCTATTTTCAGCAACAATGCCGCCTGCAATCAAAAATATCGGCGTTAAATTCATGAAACAACCTGAGCACGTAAAAATCAAAGCAAAAGAAATGACTGCTGATTTGATCGATCAATACTATGTACGCTCAAAAGATTTTGAAAAATTTGATATTATGACTCGTTTACTAGATGTACAAACACCAGAATTGACAATTGTTTTTGGTCGTACAAAACGTCGTGTAGATGAATTGGCACGTGGGCTTGAGGCGCGTGGTTATAAAGCAGAAGGTATTCATGGCGATTTGTCTCAACAAAAACGTATGAGCGTATTGCGTTCATTTAAAAATGGTAGTTTAGATATCCTAGTTGCGACAGATGTGGCTGCTCGAGGCCTAGATATTTCTGGTGTGACTCATGTTTACAACTACGATATTCCGCAAGATCCTGAAAGCTATGTTCACCGTATCGGCCGTACAGGCCGTGCTGGTAAAGGCGGTATGTCTGTTACTTTCGTTACACCAAACGAAATGGGCTACTTACATGTCATTGAGGATTTAACGAAAAAACGTATGACACCATTACGTCCGCCAAGTGAAAAAGAAGCTTTCAAAGGGCAACTAGGTGCTGCAATCGAGACTGTTGAAGAAAAACTAGAAGAAAACGGCTTGGAAAATTATTTACCATCAGCTGCAAATCTTTTAGAAAAATATTCTGCTGAAGACTTGGCTGCATTATTACTAAAAACAATTTCTAAAGACCCATCTGATGCTGTACCAGTAAAAATCACCCCAGAACGCCCATTACCTTCAACTAAAAAAGGCTTCAACAAAAATAGCCGTGGTGGCGGTAATAATCGCAACCGTAACAAAAATGGCGGATATCGCGGCGGCAACAAAAACAATAAAGGTACTGGCGGCGGTAACAGTAATCACGGTGGTTACAACAAAAATAAAGATAACCGTTCAGCCAAAAGACATAATGATAAAAAACGCAGCTTTGTTATTAGAGACAATTCAAAATAATAAAACTACGAAAGCTGAAAAATAGAAATAAACCATTTCTATTTAATCATTTAATAAATTTCGTTCAGGTGCAGCAAGGCGTTTAAGCTTTGTTGCATCTTTTTATTAATTTTTCAATTATTGTGTGGAAAAATTGCTAAAATTTGATAGAATAAGAGTGATTTATAAATTATAAAAAGAGGGCTTGAAAGAATGATCAAAGGAATTGGTATAGATATGGTGGAACTTTCAAGAATCGAAAAAATTATTACACGCAAGTCTTCTTTTGTGAACAGAGTTTTAACTGAAAATGAACAAGCTCTTTTTGAAGAACTGCCTCATAAGCGTCAAGTTGAATTTTTAGCGGGTCGTTTTGCTTGTAAAGAAGCATTCTCCAAAGCTTGGGGGACTGGCATTGGAGCAGTCGGATTACAAGATATCGAAATCTTGAAAGAAAAAAATGGCGCCCCTAAAGTGACGAAGTCGCCACATGATGGGCAGGTATTTGTATCTATTTCACATACGGAAACTAGCGCAGTGGCACAGATAATATTAGAATCCAGCTAAATATTTTTAGCATCCACTGAATAAATAGCCTTAACAAAGAAGGAAATAAAAACGTTATTGTTTTATTTTTTGTTCGACTATAAAAGAAAGAAGGATACATATGGTTGTAGGATGGCATCGTCCAACCAAGTTAGTGATTGACACACAAGCAATAAAGCAAAACGTTCGTAATGAAATCAAGCGAATGCCCAGCAGAACAGAATTATTCGCTGTTGTAAAAGCAAATGGATACGGTCATGGTGCGATCCAGACAGCAAAAGCTGCTATTGAAGGTGGCGCGACAGGATTTTGTGTAGCTGTTTTAGACGAAGCAATCGAATTACGTGAAGCTGGTATTACAGAACCGATCCTTATTTTAGGAGTTGTAGATACTTTTTACATAGACTTGCTGCTAAAGTATGACCTCTCAGTTACCGCGGCAACCCAAGAATGGTTAGAGCAGGCGAAAGAGCAGTTGATTCATCTGCAAGCAAAAACACCATTGAAAATACATATAAAAGTAGATACGGGAATGGGACGTATAGGGTTTACTTCACCAGAAACGGTTCAAAAAGCAGTAACAGTGGTGAAGTCTGAAAAAAGAATGCTGTGGGAAGGGCTATTTACCCATTTTTCAACAGCTGATGAGAAAGATACTGGCTACTTTCAAAAGCAGGAGCAACGATTTAAAGAAGTTCTAGCTGTTTTAGATGAATTACCAAGATATGTTCATACTAGCAATAGCGCTACAGCATTTTGGCATCCTGAGCATGCAGGGAACATGATTCGTTTTGGGATTGGACTATATGGATTAAATCCTTCTGGTCATGAGCTGACAGAGGTTTATCCACTAAAACCAGCATTATCCTTAGTATCAGAGCTGATACAGGTCAAGGAACTTCCAGCAGGAGAAGGCATTGGATATGGCAATACGTATACAACGACTGAAAATGAATGGATCGGAACGGTCCCCATCGGTTATGCAGATGGCTGGTTGAGACATTTAACTGGCTTTTCAGTACTGGTAGAAGGAGAAGCGTGTGAAATCGTTGGTAGAATTTGTATGGATCAATGTATGATCAGATTGCCAAATCAAGTTGCAGTTGGAACAACAGTGACATTGATCGGGCACGATCATGGGAAAGAGATCACTATGCAGATGGTGGCTGATAAATTAGAAACGATCCATTATGAAGTTGCATGTACTTTTTCTGAGCGCTTGCCAAGAGAGTACAAATAGAATAGGAGGTTTCAAATGGTCAAAAGGGGTGACATATATTTTGCAGACTTATCCCCTGTCGTAGGATCAGAACAAGGGGGAGTACGTCCAGTACTAGTCATACAAAATAATTTAGGTAATCATTTTAGTCCGACCATCATTGTCGCAGCAATCACGGCAAAAATGGCGAAGCCAAAATTACCAACACATATAGGGATCAATTCTGAGGAAACCGGGATTGAAAGAGATTCTGTCATTTTATTGGAACAAATACGTACGATCGATAAAATACGATTAAAAGAAAAAGTTTGCCATTTAGGCATTGAAGTCATGAACTCTGTCGACCGTGCATTGGGCGTTAGTGTAGGAATTCATGAAGAAGAACTAGAAGAAAATCTTGGTACATATCGTTGAGCATGTCATACATTCTCAAAGGAAAACATAAAACAAAAGTCACATTTGTTGAAAGTAGATACTTAGATGAGCCATCGGAGAAAGCGTAGGTCAAACTCATTAGAACAAGCTGTTATTTTAAGCTCATCCACAATAGTAAACAAAAATATAAATAAAATAAAAGAAGAAAGAGCATTTGAAGCCAATCAAGTGCTTTTCTTTTGTTAAATTAATAAAGAAATACTAAAATTTTCTAGATAGGTTCTTGTTTTATTGACAAATGTCAGAGTTTATAAAAAAAAGTTGGCAATAACGCGACGTAATGTTACAATAAACTATGTATAATTGGGTAGAAAGTGGGTAACTTTCAAAAAAATAGATAAATATAGTGTTTTTTTATTAAGGAATAGAAGGAGTTTATATTTGATGACGATTTTTATGTTTGTATTAACAGTACTATTGTTTCTTTTTTTCAGTTATCAGTTGTATGTTCGTTTCCAGTTGGAAAGCTTAGATTCTGATAGTCCAAAAATGAAACGCAAGATAAATTTTTATAAGCATCAGGAAAATAATCGTTCACTATTATTTTTAATGATCGCAGCAATTATTTTTTGTTTAATCTTGTTAGGTATCTTGTATAATCAAAATACTTTGAGAAAAGATAATAAGGACTTAGAATTTAAGATAGAAGAAATTTCAGATGCCAGAGGTGTAACTTCTGGCACTGGGATCGAAAACTATAAAGAAAATACGCTGAAATTAGGTGAGTTTTCTTGGAAAAAAGTTATAGAAAGTCGTGATGCAAAAACATTAGACAACTATGAACTTCAATTTATGAGAGAATGGCAACCCTTTTTCGGAGAATCAAATGTAGCGATCATGATCAGTCAAAAAACAGAAACAATGACTATTGCAGTTTTTTCAACAGTACTAACTTATAGTGATTTCCAAACGGCAGAGAAAAATGTTGAAACCTTTATCAAAGAATTACAGCCGGTAAAAGAAATCACAATGATTGATTTCACCTTTACATATCGAGATAAATCAAGCAAGCTATCCAAACAATCTATTGTTTATTCAAGAAATACGAAAGAAGACAATTTAGAAAAAGTTGCATTAGACAAGTAAGAGTAAGAGAAATAAAAGACGGGGTGTACACGCATGGCAAAAAGACGTTTAATAAAAAAAATCAATGAGGTTTCTGAAGAAGAATTATCGCAGGATGTAGACTTCAATTCAGAACCAGAGCAACAACCAACAACCGTTAGAACGACAGCAAACAGCAGTCTGATAACAGAGCAGGAACAAGAGATCACACGCTTGAGAGAGCTGATCGAAGAATACAGAATGCAGGAAGAAGAATTTGAACAAAGTAAAGAAGAAAACTTCCGCTTGTCTCAACAAAACAAACAATTAGTCCATAAAGTTGAAACCAATCAAAGTGAGCTGGATGCTTTAAAAGAGCAAAATGATGAGTTGGCAACACAGCTGAATCAAAAAGAAACAGAACTGTTGGAATTAGAAGATGTGAATGAAGCATCTGACGGAGCAGAAGAAATCGCTCGTTTAAATGCACAAATCAGTGAACTGAAAGATGAGAATGCTAAAGGTCAGGAACGTATCGTTCAACTAGAATCAGCATTACTTGAAAAAGAAACAGAATTAGAAACACAAATCACTAAAAAAGAACAAGAAATCAACCAATTACAAACAGAATTAGCTGCCCGAGGAACAATCGGAGAAAAACAAGAAGCATTGGAGACGGTGAAGATGGAATTAGAATCATTGAATGAAAAACTTCAAACTACTGATAAAGAAAATCAAGAATTGACACAAAAACTTGCTGATCTTCAAGAAGAAATGCGTCGTTTACAACAAGAAAATCAAGAATTGAAAGACAAAGAAATTTCTTTAGCAGTAACGAATGATTCTTCTGTTGATAACAGCCGTGTTGAAGAACTGAAAAAAGAATTAGAAGCAGTCTTAAAAGACAAAAGTGAATTAGAAACTAATCTAGGTCAAATTCAAGGATTGAATGATAAATATTCTATCCAGAAGAATGTGTTTGAATCTGAATTAGCTGTTTTAAGAAGCAACTACAAAGAAAAAGAAGAAGAGCTTGAAACCTTAAATGCAGAATTAGAAGCAATGCGCAGCATGTCAGCAACTGGCGAAGTAAAAGGTGACCAGCTTGCAGAACTGCTACAAGCGAAACAGCAAATCAACGATCTACTATTGAAAAACCAATCTCTTCAAGAAGAAGCTTTGAAATCACAACAAGAAATCGGTGAAGTAATGGTTTCTGCGAAGAAAGAAGCAAATAGAATCATCAATGAAGCGCAAGTTGAAGCAAAACACATGATCAACTCTGCTGAATTAGAAATGCTGAACATCGGTAACCGCGCGAAGAATATTTCAAATGAAGTTGAAGAGTCTAAGAACGAAGTGATGACGATTTATCGTGAATTAGAAGAACGTCTAAGTAAGTTATCACGTTTAGATAAAGCGAATAACTAATCTATATAGATGAAGTGAGAGGAGGAACAATATGAAAAAACATAGCACTAAAAATTATCGTTTGTTATTGGTTTTTTCAGCATTATTGTTTAGTACAGCAATTTACTTCTTATCTAGTTCATTGATTTTAGGCGCCTCACCAGGAGGAAGTACGCCAGTTACTGCGGATAGTCAGCCTGTAGCGCCTGCTTCTGTTCCAGAAACAGCTTCATCAGAAACAAAAGTAGAAGCGCCGACGCCTACTGCCGTATCGACGGAACCTCCAGCAGAATCTACTGCTGAAAGTAACGTGCAGGATTCGGAAGTATATGTCGTCAAAAGTGGACAGACACTGTGGGAAATTGCTCAGGATTCAGGTTTATCAATCCAAACATTAATGAATGAAAATCAACTTAGCAGCAGCGTCCTGATTGAAGGACAGGAATTAGTATTCGGTAGATAATATGTTATGGATGGGGCAAAGCTTTTTAGCATCTTGTTCCATCCATTTTTTTACCACTTTTGATCATCGAAAATGAATGAAAGAATGTTAGTTGGGTTTATATGGAAAAATAGACAACAGTCTGTTATTCTTAGTAAAGAGTATAATCGGTATCAATTGAGGTGAATCATGAATAAATTGAAAAGGCGCATTCGTCGATTGAAAAAACAATTAAAACAAAAAATGAATAAAGAGAAAAGACCGGCTAATAATCGCCGTAAATACAATGACGATAAATCAAGAGAACGATCTAAGCAAAAAAAGAAGCGTCCACAGCCACAGACAAAGTCAAGAATGGAACCAAAAAAAGAAGCTGTAAATACTAAAATAAGACAAAGTGATCCAGCTGAAATAGTAACACCGCCAATCAAAAAAAGAAAAAAACGTAAAATAACAAAAGAAGAAATCGAAAAAAGAAGAAAGAAAAAAAGAAAAGAGAATATAATCGAAATCATTAAATTTATGCTGCCTGTCGTACTTGTGGCAGTACTTGTATTCTTTTTTATATTGAATACATCCCCGCATATGGTGGATGGTGATTCAATGAAACCAACCTTGATGGATAAAGATCGAGTGATCGTTCGTCGGACCAAAATCCCAGAAAGATATGAGATCATTACCTTCAAACCACCTGTAAAAAGTGAATTTCAATATGTCAAACGAGTAATTGGAATGCCAGGAGATTTAGTTTGGACAGAAGGCAATGACTTATTTATCAATCATCAGGCAGAGACCTTACCAAAAGAATCTGAAATGTCTGCTGCCAGCGAATTGCCAGATGGAACGATCAAAGTCAATATTTCAGATGAAAGTTTGGAACAAATGTCTCAATTAAACAAAATTCCAACAGGTCACTATTTTGTTTTAGGAGATAATCGAAACAATTCTAGCGATAGTCGAGCTTTTGGTCTAGTTGACGGAAAAGCTATCGAAGGAGTCGTTTCTTTCAGATTTGCGCCATTTAGTACTATTGGCTGGATAAAATAAAAAAAGAACGATAGACTTGAGCATGCCTGCTCCTATCGTTCTTTTTTATTTTTTTACTTTTGTAAATTTGAAAAAATGTTATTTAAAATGAAAAGTAATTGGATTTTTTCTTTAAATGATATCAAATATTCTCATTTAATTTAGTACCCGACAAGAAAACAGAGAACATAAAGACTTCGTTCTCTGTTATAATCTCTATTGAGTAGCATATAAAAGTAATCGGTTAGCGTGTATCGATCAGTTGAAGAATTAAATGTTCAATTTCTGTCATATCATAACTATTGCCGATATCTGAAAAAATATAAACAAGTTCCTGTTTTTCAGCGATTACTTCGGTATATATATTAGAAAGCAGTATATCATAGTGACTTTCCTCTTTAAATGCCTCTGCTTTGATTGGATATTTGTGACCTAAGACGTTAGTCAGGTGCTGGATCACCAATTCGCCAATAGAAGGATTCAATGAGTGGTATACGCCAATTGCTATTTTTTCTTCATTCAATTCAGCGATATGATTCAAAATAATCGTGTAATGAATTTCAGTAAATTTATTTTTATAACTGCCTTTTTCACCATCTTGATCGAACTTCTTTGTAGCGATATCCATCAATTCAAAGACTTCATTGCCAGAAAATGGATGCCGATGAGCATTGACGATCGATTTGATCGTCCAACTGTCGAACGGTAAAATGAAACCATCAAAATAATAAAGTTGTGAGTGAAGTTGAAACAGCAAGTTTTCAATATATAACAAACGTGCAGATGACGCATAGCTGGATAGATACCCTTGTTGCTTTAAATATTTTAAAATCACCTTATTCATGTAATTCAAGTAAGAACTTTCTCTACGTTGTTTTTCTGCCAATCGAAAAGCAAAAGACGAGTTTGGAGAAAAGTTATTCATAGAACAAAAGAAGTCATAAAACATGTATGCTTCATAGATAGTATATGGACGATCGATTTTTTTCATATATGTATGTAAGGAAAGGTTGATTTCTTCAAATAGGGGTCGATCTGGATAATCATAGTTCGGACTAATCACCGGATTGTATTCTGTCGTTAATCTGCGGAAAGAAATTTTCATCCACAGCTTGATCTGCAGTACTTCAGTTGGATCAAACGTCAAATTAAGGGCTTCTTTTAAAATATCCACAAAGCCCAGATACTGATTTGCTGTTTCTTTTTCTAAACTGGATTTATCCTCGAAAAGGAACCAAAAGAAGTTGAAGAAGAAATAGCGAATTTGTTTTTCTTCCCCAATCAGTTTTCCCCGCTTGATCTGTAGTCGGAATTCTTTTAAAAGCTCATTGAGCTCAGTGATTTTCCGATAATACGTGGCGGAACTAATCGCATAATTCAGCTGAAAATAGTCACAAGTCAGCTCGCCTTTATTGAATAATCGATTGATCATTTGAAATTTAATAGATTTTTCTAAAAAAAGAACAACAACTTTCTTTAATGGAAAAGTAGCTTGTTTTTTTAAAGAAATATTTTCCCCTTGTAAGGTAATTTCCACTTGATCATCTATTTTATTCTCTTCGAGAAAACTTTGCAGGAAAGAAAGATATTCATTTAATGTTGGTAAGCTAATTTGAAATTCACTTACTAGCTCATTTTTTGTTGCAATACCTTGATTGTTATATAAAAATAATAATATATCATTCATATAATCAAAAGGCTTTTCTAAAAAATCTCGTTTTAGCATAATAGACACCTCACTTTAAGGATACTTGATTCACATGGAAATGGCAATACGCAACTTATAAAAAGAAATTTATCACTTATTATTATTTAAAAAAACTAAAATTTTGTATATAATGAAGCGTGATCTTCTTTTTTTTTGATATTTATGCAATTATTATAGTTACAAGTGGTTGGAAGGAGAAGAACTTTAGTGAAAGTAGTAATTATTGGAGCTTCCCATGGGGGACTTCAGGCAGCATTGACGTTAAAAAGACTAGATTCCAGTACTGAAGTTCTTTTAATAGAAAAAAGAACTGAGATTAGTTTTATTTCAAGTGGCATTATTTTAAAAATGAATGACATGGTCGATGAACTGGATCAAGTCAGATATCTTACTTTGGAAGAATTAGAAGAAAAAGGGATCGATGTTTTACTTAATACAGCTGTGACAGCGCTCGATCCTGAAAGAAAGGCAGTCATTTTCGAAAGTCAGGATGGACAAAAAAGTGAATTGAGCTACGATAAATTGATTCTAGCGACAGGCTCAAATCAGTTTTCGACAAACCTAACATTGCCTAGTGAGGATAAAGTCACTATGTATAAAAGTTATCCAAGTTCAGTGAATGCATTAGCAAACTTAGAAAAGGCACAATCTATCTCGATCGTAGGTGGAGGATACATTGGTGTAGAGCTATGTGATGCGTTAAAAGATCAAGGCAAAGAGATTCATTTAATCGAGAGTGCAGATTCTATCCTTTTTCGTTATCTTGGAAAAGAAATTGCTTCTATAATCGAAAAAAAGATCATCGATTCAGGTATAAATTTACATTTAAATGAAAGTGTTCTTGGTTTTTCTGATACAGATAAAGAGTTGTTCGTGACACATACAACAAATAAAGAGATTCGCAATAACTATGTGATCGTTGCAGTAAATGCCCGTCCAGATACAACATTGGTCAAAGAATTTTTGGATTTAAATACAAACGGTACAGTACGAGTAAACGAGCAGATGCAGACCAGTGATCCGGATATTTATGCGATTGGGGATGTTACTTCTTATCCAGTTCGGAATAGTTACCGCAAATCATTTATTCCATTGGTGAATAATGTTGTGAGAAGTGCGATCGTCGCTGCAATGAATGTGTTAGGTCAAACGATCAACTACAATATGACACAAAGAACAACTGCTACGAAAATCTTCGGGTGCTACATTGCTACTACTGGCTTGACAGCAGATGAAGCGATTTTTGAAGGGATCGAAGCGGAAAGCATTTTTGTGACATTGCCTTGTCAGATGCCTTATCTTAAAGTACAAGAAGAGGTTCACGTGAATTTAGTCATTGAGAAAAGTACGCATAAGTTGATTGGAGGGCAATTAATGTCTGAAAAAGACATTACACAGTCGATCAATACACTATCTTTGGCAATCGATAAAGAAACGACATTGGAAGAATTAGTCACTATGGATTTTTATTTCAATCCCGCGATCAATCAACCGCTAGGATTTATTAGTCAGGCGGCGTATGAATTTTTAATCAAAAAATATGGCGTTTAATCTTCATGTATCGTATAAAACAGCAGGAAATCTTTTTTTCCTGCTGTTTTTATTGTTTAAAGGCAAATTACTTCTACTTAAAGGGATTTAAGCTTATAATAGAATAAAAATCTAGGAGGCATCGCAGATGAAAGCAGAGGAACAGAAGTTTTATGACTTCATAATGGATCGTACCAAAGAGGATCACAAAGAAGACATGAAACATTTGCTAGCGGAATTGATGGAAAGAAGAGCGACAGATAAGCTTGATAAAATGTATCTGATGAGTGTGGTTCCTAGAGCATTGTCTTATTTAGATCCGGATTCAGTAAATGAAGTAAAAAAAGTAGTATCAGAATTTTCAGCAAAATTATAAGCTCGGCAAAAAGAGACAAGCTGATTCAACAGGATGAGTTTGTCTCTTTTTAGCTGTTAAGAGATAAATCATCGTTATTTAAAACCGAGAACTAAAAAATTCTACGACAGTTTTAATTACTTGTCGTAGAAATAGACAAAATCATCATTTTTCATTTGTTATGGATAAAAAAATTATGCTAAAGTATATCAGTCATTAAAAAGAGTGGGTGAGCAGGATGAAACATATAAAAAACACATTGAAGTTATTCAAATTAGATTGGCAGCGCATTTTTAAAAATCCGATCGCAACATTATTGATTATTGCACTGATGATTATTCCATCTCTTTATGCATGGTTTAATATTAAAGCTTTATGGGATCCATATGCAAATACTGGAGAATTACCGATTGCTGTCTACAGTGATGATCAAGCTGCATCATTCAAGGATAAAAAAGTTAATATTGGTGAGGAAGTTTTAAAAAATCTTCATGAAAATAAGCAGCTTGGTTGGAAATTCGTTGATTCGAAAAAGGAACTGGATAAAGGGGTAAAATCTGGGAAATACTACGCAGGTATTTATTTGCCTAAAGACTTCTCAAAAGATTTGCTGAGTTTTACCACGGGAGAAATCACGAAGCCGAAAATAGAATATTCCATCAATGAAAAGATCAATGCGATCGCGCCGAAGATCGCAGAAAAAGGAGCTACCTCGCTACAGGCACAAATCACAGATCAGTTCACTGAAACAGCCAGTAACACCTTGGTTCGTGTTTTTAACGAAATCGGCTATGATTTAGATTCAAATTTAGTCAGTATTACGAAAGTGAAAGACATGATCCTTTCGACAGATGCGAATATCG
Organism: Enterococcus sp. 9D6_DIV0238; assembly: GCF_002174455.2. Lineage (NCBI taxonomy): Bacteria > Bacillati > Bacillota > Bacilli > Lactobacillales > Enterococcaceae > Enterococcus > Candidatus Enterococcus dunnyi. The sequence continues at coordinate 1,399,953 of NZ_CP147246.1, read as the reverse complement.
CTGAAATCGATAAATATACACAAGAAGTTGTTGCTTTACACGGAAAGATGCCTGAACTAAAAACAAAATTGGCGAAAGCCAATGAATTTGTCGAATATTTACCGGAAGTGGATGCCTTAGGCGCGAAGCTAGTTGATTTGAATGCTAAGATGCCAGCGATCAAAGAGCAGGCGAAAGTGATCTTGACTTTACAAGAAAAAATCCCGGAAATCCAAAATGCAGGGAAGCAGTTAGCAATGATCGATGAAGATTTTGCTTCTGTAGAACAAACGATGAATGAAGGGATCGAAGAAGCGAAGCAAGGATTGACCATCATTCAAGGTGTGCAACAGGCATTACCAGATATTCAAAAATTAGGTGATCAGGCAGATCAGCTGGCTAGTGCTACAAGTGAGGGTGCTTCAAAATTGCAAGAAGCGTTACCAAGCATCACCAGCAGCATCAAGGTAACGTTAGATTCTGTCCAAACGATCAGCTCAAATGTTTCAGCGATCGCTGGACAAATCGAACAATTGTTATCAGATAATGAATTGACGCCGGAAGAACGTGCAGCCTTGAAACAGCTACTTGCTCAGTTTTCGGATAGCTTAGGAAAACAACAAGCCGCGATCGATCAATTGATCGTGATGTTGACGAATATTCAACAGGCAGCTGGAAACCAAGATCTACAACCGATCATCGATAATTTGACGAGTGTAAGTACATTGATCGGAGGGCTAAAAGCTCGTGTTGATAGCATTGATGCAGATGCTATTTCCGCTGAGGAATTAGAAGCTGTTTTAAATGAAATTAGAACAACTGCAGATAATATTAGTAGCTTGGCTGGCAGTATCGATGTTGATGGTGTGAGTGCTAGCGTCAACGATATTTTAACGAAATTGATCGATACGATCCATACAGCACAAGGACTTTTATCTCAAGCAAAACAAGTTGATTTTGCAGCATTACTGCGTTCAACAGAAGCAACGGTCACTAATGCTATAGGGATTTTAGAAAAATATCAGGCAGAATTACCGGCTATCAAGCAGGAAGTTCATGATGCGAATGTTTTATTGAACGGGCATATGGATACGATCGTCAATGGAATCAATAAAGGTGCAGATCTTTATAATAATGAGTTACCGGTCATTGAAGATAAGCTAGGATTGGCAGCGGCGTTTATCCAAAATGATTATCCAGGAATCAGAGATGATATTACTGGAACACTGAAAACAGTGAACGATAAAATGCCGGATTTAGAAGCTGCTTTGAATAAAGCGAATGATTTAGTTGAAAATGACTGGCCAAGCATCAAAAAAGGCCTTCATAAAGCTGCTGAAGCGATCAGAGAAGGTGAAAAGGATGTTGATCTTGGAGAAGTGATCAAGCTGCTTAAACTGGATGCAAACGCCGAAAGTGACTTTTTCGCAAAACCAGTAGAAATCTCTGAAAAACAAATTTATCCAATTGCCAATAATGGTTCTGCCAGTACCCCATTTTATACGGCGCTATGTTTATGGGTTGGAGCGGTACTGTTTTCAAGTATAGCTACAACAGATTTTTATTTAGATGAAAAAGATCGTGGTAAATACTCTAAGCGAGAACAATTTTCTGCAAGAATGCTGACATTTATCGTGATGGGCTTAGCGCAAGCATTGATCGTAACGTTAGGAAATTACTTCTTACTTGGTGTGGATGTGAGACAGCCATTTTACAGTGTGCTATTTGCATTACTGATCGCTTTTACATTCATGGTGATGGTTTACGCATTAGTCGCCCTGTTTGGGAATGTAGGGAAAGGGATCGCGATCATTATTCTTGTGCTCTCTATATCCGGCGGCGGCGGGAATTATCCGATCCAAGTTTCCGGGAAGTTCTTCCAATTTATCAATCCGTTATTACCATTTACGCATGCGGTCAATCTATTGAGAGAGTCCGCCGGTGGAATCTATTGGCCAAATGCTTGGAAAGCGATCATTATTTTAGTGTGTATCACGATCGTGTTCTGCTTAGCGGGAGTCATTTTATATCCATATATAGAAGAAAAAACCAAGAAATTGGCTAGTATTTCCCATAAGAGTCATATTTTCCATTAAAAAATCAGAAAAAAGATTAAGAAAACTTCTAGGACAGTTTTCTTGATCTTTTTCTATTGAGTTGAGCATTGTATTTTCAAGGGTTGCCTAATAAAAAAGGCATGTTGCCCAAGCAATCAACTTGGGACGTTCTAAACAATAAAAACTCACTAAAAAAAACCGCATTTTACTATACAAATAGAAGAAATCATTTTATAGTGTCAAGATACGCTAAAAAAAAGGTAGGAATCGTGATGATAAATTTTTTGATTGAACGCTTTGAAAAGAAACAACAGAAAAAATCGGATATCAGAACTGCTTTTGGTATTTTTGCCGGCATCATGGGCCTATTATCGAATCTACTGCTTTTTGTGAGTAAATTATTAATCGGCTTAGTTTCAGGCAGTGTATCGATCATGGCAGACGCTATGAACAACTTATCTGATACAGTTTCCTCTGTACTGACACTCGTTGGTTTCTATATTTCAGGAAAACCCGCAGATAAAGAACATCCTTATGGACATGAGCGCTTTGAATATATCAGTGGCATGCTGGTTTCACTGCTGATCACTTTTGTTGGGTTTCAATTTTTCATGACGTCGATCGACCGAATCAGAGATCCCCAGAGCATCAAAGTCACTCCAGTGATTTTAGTAGTTCTCTTGCTATCGATCCTTATTAAAGTGTGGCAGGGAGTTTTTTATCGGAGAGTCGCTAAAAAAATCGATTCGAATGCATTGGTTGCGACAGCGAAAGATAGTTTGAACGATGTTTTCACAACGATCGCTGTACTAGTATCTGCATCAGTAGAGGGAATCACAGGACTAAAAATCGATGGCTTCGTAGGTTTATTGATCGCTTGTTACATTATTTTCAGTGGTTTGCAATTGATTCGAGAGTTTATCAATGAGCTGATGGGATTAAGACCAAATCAAGAGGCGATCGACCAAATGAAAGAATATTTGTCTTCTGTAACAGATATCGTAGGGTACCATGATTTGTTGATCCATCAGTATGGGCCCAATAAGACATTTGCTTCTGTGCATATTGAAATCGATGATCGTTGGGATTTACCTCATGCTCATGAAAAAATCGATGAAATCGAACAAAAGTTCAAGAAGCAGTTAGGTGTTGAGCTGGTTTGCCATATTGATCCTGTGAATTTACATGATCAAAGACAACAGTTTGTTCATCTGGAAATAAAAAAAATCATCAAGTCCATCAATAGTGATTTGAGGGCTCATGATATTCGTTTGATCGATCATGCAGATAGACCGCGTATTTTATTTGACCTAGTTGTTCCCAGCGATTTTAAAGCAACAGATCAGGAATTGCAAATTAGAATCCAAGAGCAAGTATATCGTAATATTGGAGATTATCCTGTAGAAGTAACCTTTGACCATATATATTTACTTTAAATATCATTTTTATAAATATAAATCATATTAATATATCATTTTCTCAAAAAAATATGTATAATAGCCTTTTTTTACTAAAAAAATGAGAAAAGTAAGCCTCTCTAACGTGTTACCATAAGAACGGATTGTTAGGAGGAATTAAAAATGGAGATGAATTTGTTGATTGTCGTGTATTTTCTGATTGTTATGCTCACCGTTCTAGCGTTAGTTATTGTGAAAGACAAGCAAGTACTGCAGAATCTATTTGAGAAGCAAGAGATACAGCACGAAGAGATCACTGAGCTGAAACTGGAAAAGGTTCGCTTGAAGCATGTGATTCGCATGCAGGATGAAACGATCTCGCATATGCTGGCAGAAGACGCTGATACGCCTAAAAAAGTTGCTGCTTTTCGGTCAAAGGAAATACCAGTTGTTGAAACAGCTGACCAGGAATGGCATTTAGATGAGTACGAAAGTATGAATCAGGAATATTACCAAATATAGCTAAAAAAAATAATCTGTAATGAGTGCTTATGAAGGCTCCTTACAGGTTATTCTTTTTTATTCTGTATGTGATTCATCTTGTTTACAAGAAGGGAACACTTTATACTATGAGTGAAAGAAGGAGGCGTGGAAATGGAAATGCAGTTGATAGTGGTAGGGTTTATCGTGCTGGTCATTTTATTGATTGGATTGATCGAGCTGATCAATCGAATAAAACTAAAGAAATTGGTAAAAAATAAGTGGGGAACTTTTTTTACTAGCCGTTTTTTCGATAAGGAAGAAAGCTTAAAGAAAGCTTGGCAGCAATCGAAGAAATATCAGACATTTGATAGCGAGATTGATGATATTACTTGGTATGATTTGGATGGTTATACTATTTTTGAACAAATCAATGCAACATACTCTAGTATTGGTTCAGAAGCCTTGTATCAGCGTTTGAGAAATTTCGATTTTTCAAAAAATCGCCATGATCGTTTAGAAGTCTTGATTTCTTATTATAAAAAGAATCCTGCAATTAGAGAAAAGATACAGTATCTATTTGCTTGTCTTGGAAAAAAAGATAATAATCATGTTGAAAGTTATTTGAGTGAAACAAGAGAGCAAGAGTTGCCTTATACTAAAATTTATCTGTTTTTAGGATTATTACCACTCGTTGGATTGGTAATGCTCATTTTATTGCCTAGTACCTTGTCGATTGTCATTCTTTTGGGTTCAATTCTTTTCAATGTCATTTACTATCAAATAAAAAAGGAAACATTGGAGCGGGAATTAGCTTGTATGGGTTACTTGGTTCAAACGATTGCTTGTGCCAAGAAGATAGCAAAGATTGAAACCCCATTTCAAGAGGATATAAAAAGAACGCTCACGCCATTAGCCTCAATGACAAAGTTTGGAGTTGCTTTTCGAATGAAGTCAAATAGCGAAGCAGAGTTGCTGTTCGACTATTTATCGATGATTTTTATGCTACCGTTCATTTCTTATAACTTTGTCTTGGAGAAATTAGCAGATCATGAAGAACAGGCAAAAGAATTATGGCGTTTATTAGGAGAATTAGAGGTTGCAGCAGCTGTATTGAATTTTCGAATACTAATGCCTGATACCAGTCAACCTGTTTTTAGTGAAGACGTTTGTGTAAGTGGAACAGAGGTCTATCATCCTTTATTGAAAACACCTGTACCGAATCAAGTTGAATGGGCTAAAAATACGCTTGTGACAGGCTCTAATGCGTCAGGTAAGTCAACGTATGTCAAAAGTGTAGCAATCAGCTGTATCTTATCTTTAACGATTCATACAGCACTAGCAAAGACCTTTTGCTTGCCCTTTGGACATGTTTTAACCTCGATGGCAGTAGAAGATGATATTTTTGAAGGAGACAGCTACTTTGTAGCGGAGATCAAATCTGTCAAGCGTGTACTGGATCTGGTCGAAACAAATGTACCCTGTTTTTGTTTTATCGATGAAATACTTAAAGGAACGAATACCATTGAGCGTATCGCAGCATCATCAAGTATGGTGCACTGGTTGAAAGATTATCCTTCTCTAGCCTTCATTGCCACTCATGATATTGAGCTGACCGAAGTTTTGAGAGAATCCTGTGCCAATGTTCATTTTGAAGAACAAGTAACTGGGAAAAATGGAGTAACGTTTGATTATCTATTGAAAGAGGGACCTGCGCGTACTAGAAATGCGATTCGATTATTAGAAGTGCTGAATTACCCCGAAACTGTAATAGCTACTGCAAAAAAAGAAGCAAACTATTTTGATCAACATCACGCATGGAAAATACTTTAAAGTTGAAAAGAAGAGCACTTATTTTTTATGTCTGTTCGCGTTCAGAGAGCGAAACAAAACTGATTTTTGGTTTTGTTCCGTTCTTTTTTTATTTTTAATAGAAGGTGGCTAAAAATCAAATTTCTCGAACCTAATCAATTTTTATTTCGATCTTCTTATTTATTTTGCCACAGAAATGTGCATAAGCGGAATATTTTTTTGTCCAGTCAACTCTTGTTAAAATGGAAAAAAGAAAGATAAATGAAAACTACTTATTTCTATCATTAATTTTACTAAATAATAATTGACAATTAGGTTTTAAGAGCGTAGCATATGTGATTGTTTGTAGAAAAATATCTCTTTTCTGAAGGGATTCAGAAAAACTATTTGGTTTTTTATTGTAAGTAAAGGAGGAGACAATATGGATTACTTGAAGCGATTATTTATCGGAAAACCGCTAAAGTCTGCTGAGAATGATGAGCATAAATTAAGTCGGTTTGCAGCTTTAGCATTATTATCATCAGATGCATTATCTTCGATTGCTTATGGTACGGAACAAATCGTTGTCGTACTAGTTACTTTATCAGCTGCCGCTATTTGGTATTCGTTACCGATTGCTGCATTTGTTATTATTTTACTTATTTCATTGACACTATCTTATCGGCAAATCATTCATGCTTATCCCCATGGCGGTGGAGCCTATGTTGTCAGCAGTGAGAATTTAGGGAAAAATGCTGGCTTGATTGCTGGTGGTTCTTTATTAGTGGATTATATGCTGACCGTAGCAGTTTCTGTATCTGCAGGTGCAGAAGCGATCATTTCAGCCGTACCAGCATTGTATGGACATCAGGTGATCATTTCAATCGGGATCGTGTTATTGATCATGCTGATGAATTTACGAGGGTTACGAGAATCGGCCGGATTTTTGATGTTTCCAGTCTATAGTTTTATTGCGGTCATTACATTGCTGATCGTGACTGGTTTATTCAAAATCATGACTGGCGCAGTTCCGCTGCACGCAACAGCGATACCTGGGACAGTTGTACCAGGTATTACGATCGCATTGATTTTACGTGCGTTTTCTTCTGGGTCATCTTCATTGACAGGTGTGGAAGCTATTAGCAATGCGGTTCCTTTTTTTAAAAAGCCTAGAGCAAAAAATGCAGCGGGTACGCTGGCTTTGATGGCAATGATCTTGGGCTTCTTCTTCGTAGGGATCACGTTTATCAACTATTGGTACGGCATTGTTCCTAAAACGGAAATGACCGTACTGGCTCAAATCGGACAAGCTGTTTTTGGTCAAAATATTTTGTATTATATTTTACAGTTTGCAACGGCTTTGATTTTAGCTGTAGCTGCAAATACTGGTTTTTCGGCATTTCCAGTTTTAGCTTACAATTTAGCCAAAGATAAATTTATGCCGCATATGTATATGGATCGTGGCGACCGTTTAGGCTATTCTAATGGGATTTTGACTTTGGCAGCGGGTTCGGTTGTACTCCTGCTGATTTTTCAAGGATCGACAGAACGTTTGATTCCACTGTATTCAATCGGTGTGTTTATTCCGTTTGCCTTATCTCAAACTGGAATGGTACTTAAGTGGCGTAAGGAGACAAAGAAATGGTTGTCTAAGTCTGCTGCTAATATTGTTGGGGCCTTCATTTCTTATGCGATCATTGTGATTTTATTTGTCTATCGTTTGAACGACATCTGGCCATTTTTCATTATTATGCCAGTCTTGATTTTCATTTTTTACAGCATTCATACGCATTATAAAAATGTAGCAGAACAGCTGCGTCTGGAAGAAACAGTGGATGAGCAAAAATATTATGGAAATACGGTGATCATTCTAGTTGGAAATGCGACAAAGGCAAACGTTGGAGCAATCAATTATGCCCGTTCAATTGGAGATTATGTTGTAGCGATGCACGTGTCTATCGATGAAGACCCAGCCAAAGAAAAAGAAATCGAAGCTGAATTTAAGAAGTCCTTTCCAGATATTCGTTTTTCGATCGTCCATTCTTCCTACCGTTCGATCACGAATCCTATTTTGCGCTACGTTGATTTAGTTAGTAAGAATTCAGCTAAACGCAACTATACGACGACTGTCTTGATTCCGCAATTTGTGCCAAATAAACGCTGGCAAAATATTCTTCATAACCAAACCAGTCTGCGTTTACGGCTTCGTCTGGCTTTGCGGGACAATCTGATCGTTTCAACTTACAGTTACCGACTGAAAAAATAAAACAAAAAAGCAGCTCTTCTGATTTTGAGAAGAGCTGCTTTTTTATTGCTTATGAATGTTTACTTGCAGGATCAAGACGTCGCTCGATCATCCCTAGTACCCAGTCAGTAATGATCGCCATCAAAGCTGTTGGCAAGGCGCCGACAAGAATGATCGCTGTACCATCTGTTGCGTTGGTTCCGCGGATAATGATATCGCCTAGACCGCCTGCACCGACAAAGGCACCGATGGCAGTGATCCCGATCGCAACAACTAATGCATTACGGATTCCAGCCATGATCACAGAAACTGAAAGCGGCAATTCAACCATATAAAGCCGCTGCCATTTCGTCATGCCCATCCCTTTTCCAACATCTAAAATATTTCTGTCCACCTGGATCATACCAGTGTAGGTATTTTTGATGATCGGCAAAAGAGAATACAAAAATACGGTGACGATAACTGTGTTTACGCCCAACCCAAGTCCGAGCATCAAGATAGACAGCATCGCAAGGGAAGGAACCGTTTGGATCAAGTTAGCGATACTAACGACCCAGCCGGCCATTTTTCTTCTGCGGGCGATGAAGATACCAATGGGAATCCCCACGATTGCCGCAAATAAAACACCATAAATGGAAATCAGAAAATGTCTTACGAACTGGCTTAACACATAGCTGCCGTTTTGCTCAAAGTAATAGAGAAACTGCTGTAGTAAATTCATATCTTGTAAGTTTTGCATTAATTTCCACCTCCTTCAGATTCAAAGAAGTGATGTTCTTTCAAGAAATTCTCAGCAACTGTTTCAGGTTCCATCAAATCATTGTCTGCTTGGAAATTCAGTTTTTGCATGGTTTCTGTCGAAATTTTTCCGGACAACTTCCCTAAAATATCATTTAATTCTGGATGTTTCTTTAAGACTTCATCTGTTGCTACTGCAGAGGCATCATAAGGTGGGAAGAAATGCAGATCATCTTCTAAAATAACTAGATCATAGCTGCCGATCCGTCCATCTGTAGAGTAGCCTAAAACAACATCCATTTTATTAGCGGCTACTGCATCGTAGACTAGACCGATCTGCATAGGAAAGACTCGTTTAAAGTCAAAGCCATATGTTTCTGTAAAGCCTTTATAGCCATCACCTTTTCGGTCGATCCAAGAAGTATCTACACCAGCAGTCAATTGATCGCCGACTTTTTTGAGGTCACTGATTGTTTTCAAATTATATTTTTTAGCAGTTTCCTGTGTGACCATGAAAGCATAAGTGTTAGCGAAACCGTAGGATTTAAACCATTTTTGCTGGTATCTTTTCTCAAATTCTGCCTGTACTACATTGAAGGCTTTTTCTGGTTCTTTGATCGGTTCTAAATTTAACGTAGTCGTTAAATCGGTCCCAGTATACCGAGCAGCCGAAATTTGGGCATCTCCATTGATCATCGCTTGGTGATTGATCGTTGTTGTCGCTAGATTATTGATGATCGTTGTCTTTTCATCTGTATAATGTTCGATCATTCCTGCAACTAAACTAGCCAAAATTTGTGCCTCAGATGTGATCCCGCCAGTGATGGAGATCGTATTTTCATCAGAATTAGAAGCCAATCCTGGTAATGAGCAGCCAGAAAGTAACAACGCACTGCAACATACAATAAAGAACAATTTTAATTTGTGTTTCATTCGTCTGCCTCCCTTAATGCTTTAGGAGTGATTTTCTTCTCTAATAAGCCCAGTAATAAATCAGCAGCTAAAGCTAAAATCGTTACTGGAATCGTACCAGCAAAAATCAAATCAGGCTGATAGTTATTCAAGCCGCTGAAAATAAAGTCTCCTAGACCGCCTGCGCCAATATAAGAAGCAAGGGTTGCCCAAGCGATAACATAAACAGCAGCTAGGCGAATCCCAGCCATGATCGTAGGCATGGCGATCGGCAGTTCTACCATGAAAATCGACTGTGCATTTGTCATGCCCATTCCTTTAGCGGCATCCTTATAATCAGAGCTGACTTCTTTGATTCCAATATAGGTATTTCTCAAAATCGGCAACAATGAATAGATAAATAATGCGATGATCGCTGGAATTTTTCCGACACCGAAAATGGGGATCATCAGTGCCAATAGGGCTAAAGATGGGACCGTTTGTAAGGCACTAGTCAAACCAATAATAATAGCGGCCGTTCTTTTGGTGCGTGTTAGTAAAATCCCAATTGGAACCGCAAGCAAAATCCCTAAACCAAGGGCCATTCCAGAGATGAAAATATGCTCACCGATTTTTGTAACAAGCTCATTTCCTCGTTCTAAAAGAAACTGATTCATTTTTTACACCTCCGCTTGCGGCTGTGTGACATCTGTTGTTTCAGTTTCATCTGTATGTTCTTCTTCGCCCCAGATAACGTCGTATACGATATCTACGAGAGAAGCTCTTGTTAAGATACCAACGACTTTTTGCTGGTCATCAACAACAGGAACGTATTTCAATCCACGTTTTAAAATGCGCTGTAAAGTATCCCGCAATAAGGAAGATTTTTTTACAAAGAAAACTTTTGGATTCATGATATCACTCACACTTGTTGCTTTATTCCGACGGCGGTCTAAGGTTTCAACATCGATAAAGCCTTTCAGAACACCAGACCCGTCAACTACTAATAGCGTATCTACCCGTTTTTCTCTCATTAGCTTGATCGCTTCAGAAAGTGATTTTTCTGGTGTGATCGTAATGGCGTTGTTCAGCATTACTTCACCCACAGTTGTAATATCTGGTTTCGCTTGGATCAAGCGATCCTCACCGATCAGCTCTTCAACAAATTCATTGACAGGATGGCGTAAAATATTATCTGGTGTATCAAATTGAATCACTTTACCTTCGCTCATAATGGCGATTCGATTCGCTAATTTTAGCGCTTCATCCATATCATGTGTAACAAAAACAATGGTTTTCCCTAAACGTTCTTGTAGGTCTTTCACTAAATCCTGCAAAGAATCTCTTGTGATCGGATCTAAAGCACCAAAAGGCTCATCCATCAATATAATATCCTGATTCGCTGCTAAAGCTCTAACTACCCCGATTCGTTGTTGTTGACCACCGGATAATTCATTAGGATAACGATCAAGCATTTCTCTAGGCAACTCGACCAAATCGATCATTTTCTCAGCGATTTTGTTGCGTTCTTCCAAATCAACTTTCAGCAATTTGGGTACAAGTACAATATTTTCCCGGATCGTCATATGCGGCATCAAGCCGATATTTTGGATAACATACCCGATTTTTCTTCGTAACTCTACTGGATTGATCGTTTGAATGTCTTCACCGTTAATCAAGATTTTGCCTTTTGTTGGATCCGTCATTCGATTGATCATCCGCATCGATGTTGTTTTTCCGCTGCCGCTGGTACCGATAAAGCAAATAAATTCTCCTTTATCAAACGACAGATTGACGTCATCTACAGCGATTTTACCGCCTTTGTAGATTTTTGAAACATGTTGAAATTCGATCAACTTTCCCACCCCAAATTCTTTTTTCTTAGTCTTTTTTTCAATCGATCTTTGCTGTTTTGCATTGAGATAACAAATGTTCCTATATTACTAGTATGCTACAAAACATTGATTAGGACAAATCAGATGTTTTTTTGTAAAAACTGTTATGGATAAAAAAACAATTGAAAGAGGTCGATATAGTAAAAAAAGTTCTGACTATTATTCTATTGACAATAGTCGGAAACCTTAGTATATTGTTGTCTAGCGACTATTATTTTATGAATAATAGAATGAGTAAGGAGAACAGAATGGAAAAATTGGGGTTAGGTTATTTGGTATTTAGTTTGAGCTATTTATATTTATTTTATTTCATTTCCAAAAAAAATGAACAGTATCGGAAATTTGTATTAACAGGATTTGTCATCATTCAGATGATTTATTTATCTTGGCGCTTGATTTATACCATTCCAAGCGGCAGCATTTCAGAAATGATAGCTGGAAGTTTATTATATCTAGCAGAATTTATGGGATTTGTTCAGGCTTTTACGCTAGTCTTTTTATTTTGGACGCCATATAAGCGTAAAGAAAAGACACTTGATGCTTTAGAAAAATTGCCGACAGTAGATATTCTAGTAGCAACATATAATGAAAACATCGAAATTTTGGAAAGAACAGTTGTAGGCTGTTTGTCGATCGATTATCCTAAGGAACGATTGAATATTTATTTATGTGATGATGGTAATCGCTCGATCGTGAAAAAGTTAGCTGAAAAACATCATATTGGATTTATCGCCCGTCCTACACATGAGCATGCCAAAGCAGGAAATTTAAATTATGCTTTAACACAAACGAGCGGACAGATCATCGTGACACAAGATGCAGATATGGTGCCGAAAAGAGAATTTTTACAGCGAACATTAGGATATTTTTCAGACAAAAAAGTTGGCTTTATTCAAACGCCGCAAACATTTTTCAATTCAGATATCTTCCAGCACAATTTGTATTTAGATAGTGAGATCAATAATGAACAAGATTTCTTTATGCGTAGCTTAGAAGAAGGGAAAGATCGCTTCAATGCGGTCCTTTATGTGGGCAGTAATGCATTATTTCAGCGGGAGGCGTTAGAGTCGATTGGCGGTTTTACGACCGGTGTGATCACAGAAGATATGGCTACAGGGCTGTTGTTGCAAAATAATGGCTGGCAAGGAGTTTTTGTCAATGAAGCGTTGGCTTCAGGCCTTTCTCCTGAAACGTTGGGTGATTACGTAAAACAGCGTGACCGTTGGGGGCGCGGCAATGTTCAAGTAATCAAAAAATATACGTTGCAGAAACTCAAAAATTTATCGTTCATTCAAAAATGGTTCTATTTAGATGGTGTGATGTATTGGTATTCCGGTATGTATAAATTGATTTATTTGATGTCACCATTTTTATATTTAGTTTTTGATATTGCAAGCTTGAAAACTACATTACCACAATTGATCGTGTTTTGGCTGCCTGCTTTTTTATCTGGAAGTTTGATGTATAAAACAGTCGCAAGAAAAAAATACAATTCTTTCATAAGCAACATTTATGAATTAGTCACAGCACCCCAAGTATCCTGGGCTGTTTGGAAGGAAACTTTATTTAGTCCAAAGAAAAATAAGAAATTTCATGTAACGATCAAAGGAGTTCAAGGGTCTAAAGGATACTTTGATTGGCGCAATTGTAAGATGCAGATTTTATTACTGTGTATCAATCTGTTCACATTGTTCTACTATATTTTTCATTTAGATTCTCAACATCTACAATGGCAAAGTATTTTGTCGATCAATCTTTACTGGCTGATATACAACATTGTCAGCTTAGTAGTTGCAGTCAGTGTCGCGTATGAACGTCCGCGTCTACCAATGAGTATCCCAGTGGATTATCAAGGAGAAATGATCAAAGATGAACAGATCATTCCTGTCCAAATCAATTATTTAGGTGAACGAAGTGTCATTATCACTGTTGAACAAAATGATCCTTATTTGAGCCAATTATTAAATCAAGAAGAAGGGCTGCTTTCTTTTGAAAAAATAAAAGAAGTAAAAATGGTTCGTTCGCGTATCTTAAACTTGGACGGAAAAGTGGAGATCACATTCAAAATCCAAAAACTTTCCCGTAAAAATCATTATTTATGGTTAGGACTGATTTATTCAGATGCAGAGCATGTAGGAGACATTCAGTCGATTCGAGTGAAATTTTACACACTATTCAAATATATCTTTAAAAACAAAAAAGATGCACAAAAAAATCAACAGTTACTGTTATAAAAGGAGCTAATTAGGCGTATGAAAAAACAAAGAATAATTATTATGTTAATTTTGATAGTTGTTGTTTTCACAAGTTGTACTAAGAATGCTGATCCCAAAGACGTGACGACAACTTTCATTAACAATGTCATATATGGTAAGGACAAAGAAAAGGCGGAGAAGTACTTTTATGATTTAGATGCACCCACTCAAAGTGACTTAGTTCAGGATTTTTCCGAACTATTTGATTTATCAGAAACTCAAGCTGAAGAACTAGTAGAAATTTATCAACAAAAACTAGAGAATGAAACGAGCTTCTCTGTCAAGATGAAAGAAGAGTCAGACAAAAAATCTGAGGCTGAGGTGACTATAACAGGGCTTGATCAAAGTACATTCGATCAAGTTGTTGATAAGAAAACAGACGAAGAATTAGTTAGTTGGCTACAAAACAAAGGATATGATCAAATCAAGACATTAGATGACATCGATAAGCTTACCGATGAAAAGCAGCTGAATAAATTATTGAAAGAATTGAATGGACTAAAAGATGAAGACCTTAATCAAATCCAATTTGAAGCGCTAAAAAAGACATTCAAAGAATTAAAAGCAGCGCCGAAATCTAAGACGATTCATATAGAGCTGGAGCAAGATAAAAAGGAAAAGAAATATTGGAAGGTCAAAGATGAAGAAAAAAGCTTTAATGAATTACTTGATGCATTCCAAGGATAACTATACTAAAGAATATGTTGATTAAGGAGAAGTTAGAATGAAAAAATTTATATTATTTTGCATAGCTCTTTTAATGATCGGTGTAGGTACGACCCAAATCGGCAGTACGACAGCAGAGGCTGCTTTTTCAAAAGATGAAGCTGTTAGAGAACGATTTGCTTTAAAAAGAGAACGGTTAGCTGAAGTTGTTTCTAAAAAAATTGCGCGTGTCGAGAATTCGATCAAGACAAAATTGAAAGAGCAGGAAGCAAAAAAAGCGCAGAAACAAAAAGAAGAAGAGACGAAGAAAGCGGCAGCTAAAAAAGCAGAAGAAGAAAAGAAATCAGAAAGTGAGGCTCAAGAAGCTGCTCAAGTCGCTGAACAACAGACTGTCGCCGAACAGCCAGTCGAAGCTTATCAGCAAGAAGAAACGGCTCAAGTCCAAGAAGAAGCAGGGGCGGCAACGGATGCTGTTTCCGGAGCCTCAGCAAGCGGACAAGAACGTGGGCAAAAGAATAGAGAATGGGGCAATCAGTTGAGCGATCCTAATTTGACACCGGCAGAGCGTCAAGGTATCATTCAAGAGAAAAAGAATTACAACCGTGGTAACTATTAGTAAGCTGAACAATAGGTTGTCCCATGAATAAAATAGGTAACAGATACCGCTGTGTTAAAACGTATGTGGCGGTTTCAATGTACATTTTGTTTAGAAAGAATCGGTGCAAAAATTGGTCATGATTGTTTACTCGTAGTTTATGTATATTATAGGAAGTATTAGGAACGGTCAGTAATTTGTCAATCAAAACTGTGATAAGGGGATTGAGCGATGAGGGCTTCAAGCCAGTTTAAAAAAGGTGCTTTAGAGATGTGTGTGCTTCATTTTATCCAAAAGGAAGATCGCTACGGCTATGAGTTAACACAACGAGTAAATCAATTTATACCAATTACTGAAGGGGCACTTTATCCGGTGTTGCGTCGGTTAGTCAAAGAGTCCTACTGCATTATTTATGCCAAAGAATCACCCGATGGACCTTCTAGAAAGTATTATCAGATAACAGATAAGGGACAAGAATATTTGGCACTTTTGGAACATGATTGGGACGAGTTTGTTGATCAAGTAAACGAGTTGAGGAGGGCAGATTAGTGAGTACGATGGAGGAATATTTAGACCAGCTAAAAGCTGCTTTTGCTGAAGAAGATATAGAAGAATTCAATGAGTTGAAAGAAGATCTACTGGAGCAGTTGGCTGTGTGTTTGGAAGATGGACAAACAGAAGCCGAAGTTGTAGCCAGACTTGCTTCACCGCAGGAAATTGCGGCTGATTATTACGCAGATCTAAGTTTAGATGCTGCAATCAATGCGAAAACATCTGTTGTTCCTCGGGAAGAGATTCAAGATGTTTTTATTCAAACACAGAAAAAGAGAATGCAAAAGTTATTAAAGACGGTGATTAAAGTGTTAAAACCATTGATATTACTTTTGTTAGTGGCAGAATTTTCTTTTTTTCTCATCTATATAATCAAAGAACTGCTTGAAGAAAAAAATCTTGCTGGTATTCCGTTGGTTCTTTGTTTTTTAACAGCAGCATTGATCCTTCAAGTAGTAAAGAGCTGGTTCATTGAAAAGAAAAAGTTGATAAATATCTTCTCTACAGCAGCGTTAGTATTAGGTCTAGGGGTATTGTTGGTATTTTCTCTCACAGATCGTTTGATGTATACAGGTAGACAGTATTATAAGGAGATCGAACTTTCTTCTAGTAAGAATGCTTCATTTAGTTTTGATTCAGATGCAGATGTCGAAATCACAACTGTGGAGGTTTCTAGCACAGAAAAGCCAAGTTTGATGGTTAAGGGAAGATTTAAAGAAAGTGATATCCAAAAGATCGAAAAAGGTTCTTACAAAAACAAGGTCGATTTGACCCTTGATGAAGAGAATATCTTTGATACATTCACTAAAACAGGGCGTTCAGAAGTGATGTTTTTTATCCCAAAGGGAACGATTCTTGATGATTTTCACTTAGGTCTAAGTCAAGGAGATTTACGCTTACTGGACATTCAGACGAAAAATTTTGATTTGGATTTAACTTCAGGAGACGTCTATGCTAAGAATATTATTGCAGATGAAGGTCATGTGAAAAGCGATTTTGGAGATGTGATCATTGAAGAATCTGCAATGAATCTAGCGGTGAAAAGTGACTCTGGAAAGACTGTTATTACGGGAATGCTGGGTGATTTGACGATCGACGGCAACAGCGGACTGTCTATTTTGAAATTCTTACGCTCAGATAATATCGTATTGAACAACCATTCTGGTCGAATGATTTTGGAAGATACTGAGACAAAGAAACTAAAAGCAACGGCTACAGATGGACAGGTCATTGTTAAGAGAACAAAAGGTGATCTACTGATGAGCAATGAAAAAGGCAAAATCGTTTCAGAGGAGAATAAAGGAGAGCTGGAAATAGAAAATATTTCTGGACCGATCATTTCGATTCAAGATAGTAAAGTAAACGCCAAAGTATCCAGTCATTCCGGCTTTATTAAGTGGCTTCAAGATCCTGCTCAAGCAGTGAAAGTCACAGCGAGCACAGGAACAGGGGAAATAAAAAATGATTTTTCAAAAGTACCTTCTGGCAAATATAGTATTGATGTCCAATCAAAAACTGGTGATGTCAAGATTTTGAAAAAAGTAGAGTAACTCTAAGAAATATAACTATTTATATACACATAGGGAAAGTGGAGTTAGATTGAGTCTAGTCTGATTCCACTTTCTAATGTATAAAGCAAAATGACGAGTATCATAAGGAGAGCATATGTTTAATAAAGGAAAAATCAAAAAGTGGTTTAAGTATGGGGAACAGGCTATGGAAGCTAAAGATTATAAGCAAGCAGTCTATTTTTTTAAATTGGTTATTGAAGGAAGTATGAAACATGGCGGTGTTCGATTCAATGATTGTTTCAATGCGCTTGTTCATTTAGGCGATATCTATAATGAAGAGCAATGTTTTGAAGAAGCAGACCAGCTTTATCGCATGGCAGCAGGAATGGATTCTTCGGCCAAATATGTGTTGCTGAAGGATGAAATTTTCCATACTGAATTTGGCTATGAGACAAATCGTAAAAAATGGCTGAAAAGAAATATGATCGATTACACAGATATCATTCAGGCGAAGAAAAAGAATCATTGGGGATTTTTGATCGATGAGATAAAGACAGAAAAGCAAAGTGGAACAGCACTTAAAAAAATGAAAAAGCAGAGCAAAACAGATCCATCTGAGGAGTCCATTTGGTCTTATGGTGATTATCTTGATACATCCACTTTTTAAGTTGGTAAAAATTATAAAGGTCATGAAAAAAATGAAATAAATAGAAATTATTCTGACAGTTTGTTGACTATGAAATTGTTTTTCTTTAAAATGAGTAGTAGATAGAAACGAATAAAATAAAAAAGGCACTTCACAAATCAGTTGGCGCTGATTTATGAAGCCCTGAGAAGTCAGAAAAGGCTGACCAATCAAGTTGCCCGTGTTAATGTATAACATCAACACTCTCCATTTTACTCAATTTTGAGGAAAATATCTAGGACTTTCTTCATATAGAGCTAGGTGGCTGTGTGATGCTTATTTACTGAACATGCAATGGTGTTGGTGTAGTTTGCCAACACCTTTTTTCGTTTGTTTCTATCTGGAAAGTGTAAAATCTGTAGGATGGATGCTTTAGGATTGAAGCCGACAGTCCTAAAGTAATCAGCTGTTCTTGATTTTACACTTTCATGAACGGTCAAGAATATCCTGAATCGGATGATCAACGTTTAGGTGGTAATGTTCGATCCGATTCAACTGATCTTTGATCATTCAGTGATATGGACAGGGATAGCCATTTTTAGATGAATAAAAGAGAATTGTCGTAGAATCACTTTTAGCTCATCTTGGGTTATAGCTGTCCATATTTTCATTTGTTTACTGAGCAGAAGCTAGACTTGATCATCTGTACTGAAAAGCTAGTCGTACTGTTTTTGTTATGTGTGCTGCTTTCTTCATAGCCAGATAGAGTAAAAAATGTTAGAATAGCCAAGACAAATCAAGTAGAAAGAGTGACAAATATGCTTAGTACAGAAGATTTTGATTTTGATTTACCAGAAGAACTAATTGCTCAAACACCGCTGAAAGATCGGACAAGCTCACGACTTTTAGTTTTGAACCGTGAAACAAAAGAAATAGAAGATAAACATTTTCATGACATCATTGATGAATTGAACGCCGGTGATGCTTTAGTTATGAATGATACACGCGTGCTGCCTGCACGTTTATATGGAGAAAAACCTGATACAGGCGGACATTTAGAAGTACTTCTTTTAACGAATACAGAAGGAGATACTTGGGAAACATTGATCAAACCCGCCAAAAGAGCTAAAAAAGGCACTGAGATTCATTTTGGTGATGGACGTTTGAAAGCGACCGTTGTTGAAGAGCTGGAGCATGGCGGACGAATCGTTGATTTTACTTATGATGGGATTTTCCTAGAGATTTTGGAATCCTTAGGAGAGATGCCTCTACCGCCGTATATCAAAGAACGCTTAGAAGATCCAGAACGATATCAAACAGTGTATGCAAAAGAGAACGGCTCTGCCGCTGCACCTACGGCTGGTTTACACTTCACACAAGAATTACTTCAGAAGATACAGGCAAAGGGTGTGAAGCTAGTCTATTTGACCTTACATGTTGGTCTAGGAACATTTCGTCCAGTCAATGTAGAAAATATCGCTGAACATGAAATGCACAGCGAATTTTATCGGTTGACAGAAACGGCTGCAGAACAGTTGAATGAGGTTCGGCAACAGGGTGGAAAAATTATTGCAGTTGGAACGACCTCTATTCGTACGCTAGAAACGATCGGTACAAAATTTGATGGACAGATCAAAGCAGACAGTGGCTGGACAGATATTTTTATCACACCAGGTTATGAGTTTAAGATCGTTCAAGCTTTTTCAACGAACTTCCATTTACCGAAGTCCACATTAGTAATGCTGGTCAGTGCATTTGCTGGACGTGATTTGACATTAGCTGCTTATCATCATGCTATAAATGAACGCTATCGCTTCTTTAGTTTTGGAGATGCAATGTTCGTGAAATAATATAAAAAACTCATCGACTGCTTGTTCTTTTAAGGAAAGCAGTCGATGAGTTTTTTTGGATTCGAGGTAGTAATAGTTATAAGCCGCTTAGTAGTAATGTTTGAGATAATTCTCTTTTACGAACGGATCTCGGTAGGAAGCAACGAATTTCATCTTCATTGAATCCAATTTGCAGTCTTTTTTCATCGATCATGATTGGACGACGTAAAAGACCTGGATTATCTTTGACTAGCTCTAAAAGCTCGTGTAAAGGTAATTCATTGATATCTATCGCTAATTTTTGAAAGATTTTAGAACGAATCGAAATAATATCTTCAGTTCCTTCTTCTGTAAGAATTAATATATTTTTAAGTTCATCTAAGGTAATAGGTGTAGTGCCAAAGTTTTTTTCTTCAAATGGAATCTCATGGTCGATCAGCCATTTTCTCGCTTTTCTACATGATGTGCAACTATTTGTCGTATAGAGTTTTAACATAAATTTCATATCCTTTCGAAAATATTGGTACATACCTCTTAACAACTATAATATACTAAAAGTACAAAATTCACAAAATAAATGCTTGCGAAATGGCTGATTATTTCTATCAAAAGAGAGAAATAAATAAATATCTTGATTTTAGTGTTATTTTTTATAGGAATCAGTTGCTTTAACAAGTTATCTTGGACTTTTATTCTGTTATCTTTAAAACTGATGATAGGAGAGGGAAAAACGAGAAAGAATATTCCATTTGACTCGAAATAAAGTAACAAGCTCTTCGATAAAATAAAATTAGCATAGTATTTTAACTATTTTTTTATTATTATTAAGGTATGATACGATCAAGGAGAGAAAAAAATGATTGAAGAGATAACGTATAGTTATGCGACGACGATTTCAGAAAGGATTCAATGCTGGAAAGATTTGAAGATAGATGACGAAGAAGATAAACAGTTCTTAAAGAAATGGCAGGGACGAAAAAGCTTGTTAACACCAGCTGATTTTAATACAATGCTCAAGCAATATTCCTACGATGAGCATCTGTTTAGTAGAGCTTTTCTCCCCTTTACTGAAGAACGGGCGAAACAATTGCTACCAGAAATCGAAAAGAGTCAGTGGTTCCGAATGCATCAACAGTTATTTACAGATGAAATCCCGCTTAAGGAACTAAATTTAAGTGCTGCGTTACGTTTCCATTTAGCTTTTTACGAAAAACATATTCGTACCTTGACTGAGAAATATTCAGAAATCCATATAACAGAGGAAGTGATCAGTGATTTAGTTGACCAGTTGAGAAAAGAATTCTTTTTTATTTCTCAAAAAACGCTTGCATGGGATGTTCATCAAATGATAGAGGAATATCAACTAAAGGGAGAATCGAAAGAAGCGGAATTTGTCAGCTATATTAAAGAATTTCTTGGGGATAAAGAACGAACTTTTTTGTTTTTTGCAGAATACCCGACCTTGGCTCGACTTTTAGCTATCAGATTGACATTTGCCTGTGAGGTAATTGAAACTTTTCTTGCTTCTTTGAGCCATTCGGCAGAACAGCTAGTTGAACTTTTTCAGGTGGACTCCCCTTTTAAATTGACAGAGGTTTTAGTGGGGCAAGGGGATAGCCATGAACGAGGAAAAACAGTGATCCAGTTTCGATTAGGAGACGTTCCTTTAGTATTTAAGTTCAAAGAATTAAAGATCGGCGAACGGTTTAATGAGCTGTTGACCTATGTGGAAGAAATAGACAAAACAGCATCATTTTACAAGGTCCAGCGTTTAGTCCAGCCTGATTTTACAATCGAGGAAAAGGTCAGTTATAAAGAATGTACAAAGGAAAATGAGGTTGTTGAGTTTTATCAACAGTACGGCAGATTATTGGCATTGACTTACTGGCTAGGTGCAACGGATCTGCATATGGAAAACGTGATCGCACACGGAAATCAGCCAGTTTTAATCGATGTAGAAACGCTAATTCGTCCGGAGATACTTCATACAAAGAAAAACACTCGGCAATTAAGAATAGAAAAAAACTCAGTGCTTGTAACAGGCTTGATCCCACAAAGAAAGCAGTGGAAGCGGGAAGTAGAACTTGATGCATTATCAGGCACGAAGCAAAAATTACCTCAAAAAGTCAGTCGATTAAAAGAAGAGTATTCAAGTGAAATTGCGTTCCATTTAGAAGAAGCCTACATGCCAGCAGCTAAAAATATTCCAGCTCTAAATGGCATTGAAGTGGATTATCATAAGTACCGGAAAGTTATCCTGTCGGCGTTTAAAGAGATGAACACACTTTTGCTTAAGAATAAAGCCGTTTTCATAAAAAAAGTTAAGGAACTTTTTTCAGGGGTACAAATTCGTCTGATTTACAGAGATACTCAGGATTACGGAAATTTATTGAATTTTACGCTGCATACAGATTGTATGTCCAACTACATCGAACGAGAAAAGGTGATCGAAAATGTCTGGGCTAGTAAGGTCGTACCGAAAGCACTTATTTCTACTGAGGTCGAGTCATTGTTAGTGCACGATATTCCTTTTTTTACAGCGAATACTTCTTCGACGAGTATTTACGCGAATGGCCAAGAATTTCGACAGATGCTAAAATATTCTCCTTTACAAGAGACTGTGGCCCATATGGAACAAATCACCAAAACAACCAGCCAGTTTTCCTATCTTTTATTGAAAGAAAGTCTTGAGATGCTGGAATATGATTTACAGAAAATTGAGATTCCAGAGAAGAATTCAGCTGTTCAAGAGCCATTGCTAAAAAGAGCCGCAGATATTGGAGATAAAATAATTGAGCAACTTGCCATAGATACAAAAAGGCAAACGATAGACTGGTTATCTATTTTGCCCGCTGATGATCATGACGTAGTCGTTTCCTATCCAGGGAAAGATCTTTATGAGGGGGGCAGCGGAATCTATTTATTTTTTGTTTACCTTAATCACTATGTTCCTAAAAAAATGTATCAACGTGTGATCGATTTGCTGGAAAAAGAGATTTTTGATTCTGAGGATACTGAAGAAGTTTATGAGAGCGCCTTTTTCTCTGAAGGAATGCGTCTTACCATAGCTTTTTACGCCTATAGATTGCTTGGCGATGAAAAATATCGACAATATTTAGAGGACAATCTAGAAGTGTTGCTACTTAATTCAAATTCGCAAAATAATCAACAAAGTGAGTGGATCTATGGAAGAAGTAGCTTGCTTGCGGTAGTGGCAGCGATTTATCAAGCACTGAAGCTCCCGTTAGCTAAACAAGTGCTTGCAAAATATATGTACTCAATGACGTGTCAGGAAATGACAGATAACGGTTTTGCTCATGGATATGCTGGCGTTTTGTATGGTGTGTATCAGGCAAGTCGAGTATTACAAGATAAAAAAGCAGAAACTATTCTTTTATGGTATAAAGAAAAATTTACAGAAAAATTAGCGATAGAGGATATAAAAAATGATTCATGGTGTCGTGGTTCATTAGGGATAAGGCATGTTTGTGAGATGCTTCAGATCGATTTTCCTATAGAAAAAATGAAGAGACTACCATCCCAAAATGATTGCTTATGTCATGGAGCAGCTGGGAATGTCGAAGATTATACAGATAATAATTTGTTATTAAACAAAAAGAGCTTCAACTTGAAGACTGATACTGAAAGTTATCCAATCAGTCTCTTTGGCGGCTTAGCTGGAATTGGGTACCAATTATTGCGAATATTTAACGTATATGAAGTTCCGTCAGTCTTATTTATCCAATAAACAATCTGAAAAAAGAACTTTACTTATTTAGTGGAACATCTTATAATCAAATTATTAAGATAAGGGGGAGAAAAAATATCATGAGAAAATTATCTATTGAAAAAATGGAAACAGCAAAAGATACGAAAAAAGTGGATGCGGTTGTTGGCGCTTCATTTGAAAGAAGTAAACGGACTGACGATATGATGGAGCAAAAAGAAGAAAATGAGACTGCTATTGGTTGGTGGACTGTTCTGATATGCTTCTAAAAATAAGAAAAAGAACTAGATGATCCTAGTTCTTTTTTAGTTTGATTTTAGTTTGATTTTAGTTTGATTTTTTTAAAATCATAATGCCGAAAGCTTCTACTCCTGATATAATAAGCAACACTAAATTGATCATCCAATAATAAGATACTTGGTTGTAGGCTACAATGTCATAAAGTGTAGTGCCTAAAATAAATAGTAGGACTATCGTAACGATAAATGAAATAAAGCTCGCAGTTGAAATGATTTTCTTTCCTCGTTCATCTTTTCCCTCTTTGCTAAAGAAGAAATAGACTGAGTAAATAATAAAAATCAAAGAAAGTCCAATAATCAAAAAACTAGACCAATGATTTACAGGCAAGTTATCAAAAAAAGATTTAAGTGATTCGATCATAATTTATCCTTTCCTTCCGTTAATCGGTTTCTTCGCTTGTTTGCTCGTCGTCTGTTAATTTTTTGAAAGTGAAGATTTGTTCAATCGGCACTTCAAAAACATCTGCTATGTCATGAGCCAATAAAAGGGAAGGATTGTACCTATTTCTTTCTAGTTGAATGATAGTTTGTCTAGATACTCCTACTTTATCAGCAAGTTCCTGTTGGGTCATGCGTTTCATAGCTCTGTAGACGTGAATGGAACTCTCAAAGGATGAGTTCTTCTTTTTTGGCAATGCAAATCCCTCCAATAGTCTAATTTATGTATCAAATAAAAAGCGCATAGTCACTATACCATATCTTACTTTCACTTACAAATATCTTGCAAAGAAAAAAGCCAAGCTTCTCGACTAGCTTGGCCTTTGTTTCCGGAAGGAATCAGCGTATTGATTTATATTTTTTTTACTTCTAGTTATACATGCAAAGTAATTAGTTGAATTTCTTGTTCATAAACCAAATGTTGTCTTCATTACATTTTCTACATTTCTTAAAAATATTTTTTTAATCAAACTATCTTTCTATGCATTCTTTTCTTTAAATGGGACTGAATCTTCAGTGTTTTTATGCATATTCACTATTTGTAAAGATGTTTTTATGATTTTTTACTTTACACATATAGGTGTTGAAAGGTGAATCGTGCTCTGCTAACAATTTTGTGTTTACTCATTTCATGCTTCGAGAAATTCTTCAATACTACTGATATGTCCTCCTTCCTTCTATAATTATAGTAACATAAATAGTAAGCGTTTTCAACAAAAAAGCTTCTTTTTTTATAAATTATTTAGTCAAATAGTAGCGGAAGCTAGAAAGAAAAATGAAAAATTACCCATATTTATTGAAGTCTGAAAAAAAAACATGTTATAGTGAATATAACCACTATATTAATAGAAGGAAAAAATAAGAATGGGGGGATAGGATGGAAGCATATAAACAACCTATCGAAACAATTATTAAAGAAGTAAATACAAATAGAGAGCAAGGTTTAACGGAACAAGAAGTAAAAAAGCGATTAGCTGAACACGGCGCAAATAAGTTTCAGGAAACAAAGAAAGATTCCGTTTTAAAAAAGTTTTTCCACAGTTTATCAGATTTTACAACAATTATCTTGTTAGTTGCAGCAGCTATCTCGTTTTATACAGCGATTGCAACTGAGCATGGTGATTACTTTGAGGGAATCCTGATTATTGCGATTGTGATCATTAATGCAGTACTAGCGATCGTTCAAGAAGGAAATGCAGAAAAATCACTGGCAGCTCTTCAAAACATGAATAAACAAAGTAGTGCGGTTTTACGTGACGGCAAAGTGGAAACGATCGATGCAGAAGCTGTTGTCGTAGGAGATATACTTGTTTTAGAATCAGGAGCGATGATCACTGCAGATGCCCGTTTGATTCAAACAGCTCAACTAAGAGTGGAAGAATCAGCGCTGACTGGTGAAAGTGAGCCAATCGAGAAAGATTCAGAATACATAATAGAAAAAGATGCACCACTTGGAGATCAGTTGAACATGGTCTTCAAAGGATGCACGGTTGCAAATGGTCGAGGCAGAGCAGTGGTTACGGCCACAGGGATGCAGACTGAAATGGGTAAAATCGCGGGTCTATTGAATGACGATGTCACACAGCAAACACCATTGCAAAAGCGTTTAAATCAACTAGGAAAACGAATCAGCCTGATTGCACTAGGAGCTGCGGCGATTGTTTTTATTATTGGACAGTTACAGGGGAACCATTATTAGAAATGTTTATGACGGCTGTTTCATTGGCAGTCGCAGCTGTACCTGAAACGTTGATGGTCATCGTTACATTGACGCTGGCTTTTGGCGTGCAGAAAATGGCGAAAAAACATGCGATTATTCGCCGTTTACCAGCAGTTGAAACACTCGGGACCGCTAATGTCATTTGTTCGGATAAGACAGGGACGCTTACCCAAAATAAAATGCGTGTCAGACGTGTCTGGTCTCGTGGAGATGAAGTGACGGATACAGAAGACGCAATGACAGATGAAGCGATGGAAGTGTTAAAAATGGCTGCTCTTTGTACGGATGTGATCGTGGACAAAGAGGGTGACGATTTAGTCATTCAAGGAAATCCAACAGAGGCGGCAATTGTGCGTGCAGTCGAAGAAAACTACCATACAAAAGCTGAGTTAGAAGAAAAATACCCAAGAATTGGCGAAATTCCATTTGATTCAGAGCGCAAAATGATGACGACGGTTCATAAAATGGGGAAAAAATATATTTCTGTTACTAAAGGAGCCTTTGATGTCTTATTGACGCGTTTTCGTTTTGGTGATTTGGATCAGGCCGCTGTAGTTAATGATCGTTTCGGAAAAAGGGCTTTACGAGTGATTGCTGTTGGTTACGCGAACCTACTGAAATTACTTCTGAAGCCTTAGAGAAGAATTTAAGGCTATTAGGATTGATCGGGATGATCGATCCGCCAAGACCTGAAAGTAAAGGCGCAATTGCCAGAGCTAAAAAAGCGGGGATCAAAACAGTAATGATCACAGGAGATCACGTGGTGACTGCTGGTGCAATTGCAAAAGAATTAGGGATTTTACAAGACAAAAGTGAAGCGTTGACTGGTTCCGAGTTACAACAAATGTCTGACGAAGAACTGGATCAACGAGTAAAATCACTTTCTGTTTATGCAAGGGTAACACCAGAAGACAAGATTAGGATCGTAAAATCATGGCAGCGAACAGGTGCTGTAGTTGCAATGACAGGAGACGGTGTCAACGATGCTCCTGCTTTAAAGGCCAGCGATGTTGGTTGTGCGATGGGGATCACTGGAACGGATGTAGCCCAAGGCGCAGCAGATATGATTTTAACGGATGATAACTTTGCTACAATTGTTGATGCAGTAGCCCAAGGACGTGCTGTTTACAGAAATATCCGCAAAGCAGTAAATTTTCTGCTGAGCTGTAATATTTCAGAGATTTTTATTGTATTGATTGCTATGCTTTTAGGTTGGGGTGCACCGTTCACAGCGGTACAACTACTATTTGTCAACGTAGTTGCAGATGGCTTGCCAGGTTTTGCTTTAGGGAAAGAACCTGCTGAAGCTGGCATCATGGATGAAGCACCAATTCCTAGAAATGAAGGGATTTTTGCGCGTGGTTTATGGCAAAAAATCGGAATCAATGCCTTTGTTTTCACCGTGATCACACTCTTTGGTTTTTATTTAGGGGCAAATGTTGATTCCGTATCATATTTCTTTGATGCAAGCTATGAAGTAGGTCAAACTGTGGCTTTCTTGATCTTAGCTTACTCATCGATTTTACATGTATTCAATGTCAGAAGCACTCAATCGATATTTAGAGTAAAACTTGCAACGAACAAATCATTATTTGAAATGGCAGTATTAGCTGTGATTATCACCACAGTGATTGCATTGTTGCCATTTACACAAGATTTATTTGGCTTAGTACCGATTGGTATGAATCATTGGTTATTGGTTTTTGGTCTTTCTATCGTACC
This sequence comes from Enterococcus sp. 9D6_DIV0238, assembly GCF_002174455.2. Classification (NCBI taxonomy): domain Bacteria; kingdom Bacillati; phylum Bacillota; class Bacilli; order Lactobacillales; family Enterococcaceae; genus Enterococcus; species Candidatus Enterococcus dunnyi. The sequence goes on along the minus strand of NZ_CP147246.1, from coordinate 1,372,541 downwards.
GATTTTCGTGAATGAAATGATTAAATTCCACTATTCTTCAGAAGAAGAGGAAGACTAAAAAAAGAGTATAAAAAGGCTTGGAATACTGACTTTAACAAAGGCAGTTTTTCAGGTCTTTTTTTAGTAGAAAAAATGAATAAAAAATATTTATATAAAAGACTTGCTAAAATAGTGTGAGAGTATTATAGTTGTTATCAAAATCAGTTATTTTTTTATTGATTTTGTTAATTAAATAAAAAATTACAACCACTATTTTTATTTGGCTGACCAAATAAAAATCTTAGGGGAGTAGCGACATAGTTTACTATGTTCTTAGATCAACAGCTAGTGTGAATAACACTGGTCTAGGAATGAAATTGCGAGACCTAAGTGTAAGGACCAAGTGTCGTTTCACTTAGGTCTCTTGTTTTGCTTTTTAAGGGAATAAACATCTGAAAAAAAGTGGTTGGAAAGATGTATCGTTGTGCTTTACAGGTATTACCTCGAAAAAAGATAAAAACTGCCAGTGATAAAAAACTTCACTTTCAGATTTTCCTATTTTTCGTTTGGGACAGATCGAGCCTGTACAGCTTTTGCATCACCTAGCTTCAAGAGCTAGTCTCTCGGAAAAAAGATGACTATTGCTCGTGGTAAAAAGCACCACGTTCAATATTCCCTATTTTTCGGTCGAGACTGAATGAGCTCTTTCGGCTTTTGCATCATCTAGCTTCAAGAGCTAGTCTCTCGGAAAAAAGATGACTATTGCTCGTGGTAAAAAGCACCACGTTCAATATTCCCTATTTTTCAGTCGAGACTGACCGAGCTCTTTCAGCTTTTAATTTTAGGAGGAGAATCTTGTGGGAGAGAAGTCTAAGTTTTCGCATCATCAGAAATTGACCGCTGCTGGTCTTTTAGTGGCTATGGGGGTCGTTTATGGCGATATCGGAACTAGTCCGCTTTATGTAATGAAAGCAATCGTTGGAGATAATGGCGGTCTTCAAAATGTGTCAGAGAACTTTATTATTGGAGCGGTGTCATTGATTTTTTGGACACTGACGATTTTAACAACGATCAAATATGTTGTGATTGCTTTGAATGCGGATAACCATGGTGAAGGAGGGATCTTTTCTTTATATACGCTTGTGCGTAAAAAAGGAAAGTATCTGATCATTCCGGCGATGATCGGAGGCGCTGCGCTTTTAGCAGATGGTGTCCTGACTCCAGCTGTGACTGTGACGACTGCAATAGAAGGATTACGTGGTATTCCGATATTTTTCGAGCGTTTCGGCAATGATCAAAATATTATTGTGATCATTACGTTAGTGATCATTCTTGTGCTGTTTTCAGTGCAGCGCTTTGGGACAGATGCTGTTGGTAAAGCATTCGGACCAATCATGTTTGCTTGGTTTACTTTTTTAGGTATCATGGGTCTGATCAATTTTGGACAAGATTGGACGGTCTTGCGGGCGTTGAATCCCTATTATGCGATCCATCTTTTAATGAGTCCTGAAAATAAGCTGGGGATTTTTGTTTTAGGGAATGTCTTTCTTGCAACAACTGGTGCAGAAGCATTGTACTCTGATTTAGGTCACGTAGGAAAATATAATATACGTGCAAGCTGGCCGTACATCAAAGTCTGTTTAGTACTGAATTATTTAGGTCAGGCTGCGTGGATTTTAAGTGCTAAAAATGATCCATCGATTTTAGCAATTGAAAACTTGAACCCATTTTTCCAAATGATGCCAAATAGCATGATGCTGTTTGGAGTTGTTTTTGCTACGATTGCAGCCGTAATTGCTTCGCAGGCTCTGATTTCAGGTTCGTTTACTTTAGTATCAGAAGCGATCAAATTAAAATTATTACCAAGATTAAAAATCATTTATCCTGGTGCGAATATCGGTCAAATGTATATTCCGGCTGTGAATACACTGTTATGGCTGATTTGTTCATTGATCGTAATCACATTTAGAACATCTACACATATGGAAGCCGCATATGGACTTTCGATCACAGTAACGATGTTGATGACAACTATTTTGCTTATGTTCTATCTACTTCAAAAAGGTGCACCACGCGGAATTGCTTATCTTATTACTTTATTCTTCGGCAGTATTGAATCGATTTTCTTTGTGTCGAGTATTGCAAAATTCTTCCATGGTGGTTACGTCGCTGTGGGGATCGCCCTTTTGATCCTTAGTGTGATGACGATTTGGGAATGGGGCAATATCATCAAAGAGAAAACATCAGATACAGTGCCTTTGAAGCAATATGTGGAGCAATTGCGGATGTTGAAAGAGGATACTTCTGTACCAAAATCTCAAACAAATGTGGTCTTCATGACTCCTGATTTGATTGGCGAAGAAATTGGCCGACCAATTATTTATTCGATTTTAGATAAACAGCCGAAACGGGCAAATGTTTATTGGTTTGTCAATGTTGAAGTAACGGATGAGCCTTTTACGAAAGAGTATTCTGTTGATATGATGGGGACTGATTTTATCGTTCAGGTTCAATTGTATCTTGGCTTCCATGTGGCTCAAGAAGTAAATATCTATATTCGCCAAATCGTTCATGATTTGATGAAAGACGGCCGTTTACCAAAACAGCCACAAAGATATTCCTTGACTCCTGGTCGTGAGGTTGGGGATTTCCAATTTATCATTATTCGGGAAGAGCTTTCAAAAGTTACTGAGTTAAAAAAATGGGATCGTCAAATCATGCAATTGAAGCTGGCGATCAAAAAATGGACGACCACTCCGGAAAACTGGTTTGGTCTGGAATATAGTGAAGTGAAATATGAGTCTGTACCATTGATCATTGGTGATACTCGTAAAACACGATTAAGAGAAAGAAAACCTGTGTTATAACGTCAAAAAGCTTTAGTCCGTTGATTGGGCTGAAGTTTTTTTGATTGCTCTTATTCGCACAATTTGGATTAGACAAGTATAATAAGCACAGAGAAGAAAAACGAGGTGTAGGAAATGCTTGCAATTAATTTTTTTATTTTATTTTTAATGATCGCTGTTACTGCTTTTTTTGTAGCAAGCGAATTTGCTTTAGTGAAGATTCGAATGTCTAGATTGGAACAATTAAAAAAAGATGGAGTTAAAAATGCTGAACTGGCGATCCACGTCACACATCATTTAGATGCTTATTTATCGGCAAGTCAGTTAGGGATCACTTTGACTGGATTGATCATTGGTTGGGTCGGTGAAGGCTCTGTAGCTGCTTTACTACATCCTTTGATCGGCAACTTACCGATCAGTGCAGCATTGAGCAGAACGATTTCTATTATTTTAGGTTTTGCATTGGTTACTTATGTCGATGTTGTAGTAGGTGAGTTATTACCTAAAAGTTATAGCATTGCGCAAACAGAAAAAGTTGTTTTAGCTATAGTTAAACCGCTGCATTATTTTTATAAAATCATGTATCCATTTATTTGGCTGTTAAATCATTCGGCAGCTGGATTAGGAAAACTATTAGGGATCAAACTAGTTTCAGAAGGTGAAGAAACCTTGACTCAAGAGGAATTACTTTTTGTGGCAGTCGATTCTTATAAAAAAGGTGAGCTCACAAAGGAAGAGTATCATTATATGGAGAATGTCTTTGAATTTGATGATACCCTCGCAAAAGAAATTCAAGTCGATCGGACATCGATGGAAGTTTTTGAGGCGGATGAAACGGTCACACAAGCGATACAGCATTCTTTAAAACGAGGACACACAAGATATCCTGTGATCGAAGAGTCAAAAGACCAGGTACTGGGCTATGTTACCTTGCCGACATTGATCAGAGAATCTTTTGTAGATGGAGAAAGAAAAGTCTGTGATCTAGTCGAAGAACCGATCGTAGCTCTAGCGACAACACCTATCAAAACCTTGTTGACAATGATGCGTAAAGAGGGAAAACACATTGCGATCTTAAAAGATGAATATGGCGGAACTACTGGAATGGTCACGATCGAAGATATTTTAGAAGAGCTTGTTGGAGATATTCGTGATGAAACGGATTTGGAAACGGCTCTGATCGCAAAAGAGTCAGAGAATACGTATATCATCTCAGGGAAAATCACGCTGGATGATTTTGAACGTTATTTCAAAGTTAAAATACCAGAATTTGAAGCGTCTGAAATGTCGACCTTAGCAGGATTTATTGTTGAACAAAAGAATACTCAAATTACAGTTGGAGATCGATTCGTATTTAATGAATTTACTTTTGAAGTCATGGATTATGAGCATGCACATATTGATTATTTTAAAGTAACAAAATAAAATAAGAGTGAGACAAACTGTTTTTTGACGTTTGTCTCACTCTTTTTGTTAAACTATTAAGCTCTATGATAAGTCAAATCAGAAGGACCGAAGAAAGATCCTGAAACAGACATTTGGGAGAAATTCTCTAAATCGATGTCATGAACAGTCAATGTGAAGTCATTATCAGGAACGTGATTTCCTTCTGCGTCATACACTTCATTTGTGATGAGTAGGCTTTGATTTTGCTCGTCCCAATTTAAAGCTGCTAATTTAATAGAAAAAGCACCTCCTACACCTGACATAGGTGCTATGCTTGCAGTTTCACCTGAAAATGAAGCGGACCATTGTATCCCGTTAGCATCATTTTCAGTTGAACGCCATTCACCCATTAGTGCATTGTAAATCGTTTGCGGATCTTTAGGAGTAGTTTCAGCAGTAGTGCTCGTTTCAGTGCTAGTCTCTTTTTCAATCGATGATGGAAGTACATCTATTGTGTTGGTAGTCTCGATTGTCGTTGTAGCATCTGTTTTGGCTTTAGTATCCGTTGTCACTACTTGAGTAGATGTTTTTGGTTGTTCAGATTTGCTCTCCTTTTTCCCACCGCACGCGCTTAACGTTATTAATAGTAGAGTTGCCATAAGTAATGTTGATTTTTTCATTGTGTAACCTCCTTTTGATATATCTATTGTAACTTTAAAGAAATGTTTTTGCAATACAATTGTAATAAAATAGACTGTTATATTTATTGTATCGAGTATAGGTAATTGCATTCATTTTTGCTAAGAGAGTAGATAAATAGGAATAGAAGAAGTAAAATAGAACGTATCGTACAACAAATCTTGGAGGTGATTTAGGTGATAAACGTAACAGAAATAACGGGAAAATTATCTCCAAATCAAAAGATCAATTATGATCGTGTCCTGCAAAAGCTGATTGCAGATTGGGAAAAACGGGCGATTCGCCCAACTATTTTACTTCATAGCTGTTGCGCACCTTGCAGTACGTATACACTTGAGTACTTAACGAAATACGCGGATGTGACGATTTATTTTGCAAATTCCAATATCCATCCTCGGGCAGAATACTTGCGGCGTGAAATCGTTCAAAAACAATTTGTGGAAATGTTCAATGAACGAACGAATAATGATGTTCACTTTTTATCTGCCCCTTATGAACCTAATGATTTCATGCAGATGGTCAAAGTAAATAACTTATCTGAAGAACCAGAAGGTGGTAAACGTTGTTCTGCTTGTTTTCACATGCGCTTGGATATCGTTGCTGAGAAGGCACAAGAATTAGGCTATGATTATTTTGGCAGTGCGCTGACTTTGTCACCAAAGAAAAATAGTCAATTGATCAATGAAATTGGGATCGATATTCAAAAATTTTATGCAACAAACTATCTACCAAGCGATTTTAAGAAAAATAATGGGTATAAGCGTTCAATCGAACTTTGCAAAGAATACGATGTCTATCGTCAATGTTATTGTGGTTGTCTATTTGCCGCAACTAAGCAAGGTGTTGATCTTAAAATGGTCAATAAAGAGGCAAGAAAATATTTAAAAGATCAAATGGAATAGCTAATAAGGCAGATGAGAGAATTACGCAGCTCAAAGAAGAGCAGCGTAATTTTTTTGTTTATTTTTTTAATATAGCTAAAAACTATATTAAATGATAGAAAATAAGTGTTATCCTATATTTCTTTCTCGTGGTAAAGTAGTTGAAATACCTTTTGAAGGAGGAAATGTATGAAAACATCGATTATTGGCTTTCCCAGAGTTGGGGAATTACGGGAATTAAAATTTGCGACAGAAAAGTATTTTAGAAAAGAGATCACAGCAGATGAACTGGAGACTACGGGAAAAGAGTTGCGGAAAAAGCACTGGCAGCTTTTAGTCGATCAGGGAATCGATTTCATCCCTAGTGGTGATTTTTCTTTTTTCGATACAACATTGGATACAGCAGTCTTGCTGAATTTAGTACCGAAAAAATATAAAGAGTTAGAGTTGTCACCGCTTGAAACATATTTTGCATTGGCAAGAGGATATCAAGGTGAAGCTGGTGATGTAACGGCATTAGCAATGAAGAAATGGTTCAATACCAATTATCATTACATGGTTCCGGAAATTGATGATGAAACGGAGCTTCAGCTAGTTGGCAGTACGCTAGTCGATACCTTTAAAGAGGCGAAAACCCTAGGAATCAAGACACGTCCAACGATATTGGGTCCTTTTACATTATTAAAATTAGCTACTTATCAGGGGCAAAAAGGTGCCGAAGATTTTTATCAAGCAGCTATTTCAGCATACAGTCAATTATTTACAGAGTTATCCAAAGAAGAGTGCGAATGGCTTCAGATCGATGAACCAGCATTAGTCTTAGATTTGACACAAGAAGAAAGCAAGCAGTTTAAAACATTGTATCAAGCATTGCTTGCTGAAAAAGGCGATCTAAATATTTTAGTTCAGACATATTTTGGAGACGTTCGAGATGTGTATCAGGAATTAGTTGATCTTCCTTTTGATGGGATCGGTCTAGATTTTGTTGAAGGAAGAAAAACACTAGAATTAGTGGAAAAATATGGTTTTCCAAAAGATAAATTACTTTTTGCAGGGATTATAAATGGGAAGAATATTTGGGCAAATGACTATCAAAAATCGTTAGCGCTGATCGAAAAGCTTCAATCAGCCGGTGAGATTGTTTTAAATACGTCTTGTTCGTTATTGCACGTTCCTTTTACACTAAAAAATGAAACTTCTTTGGGCGTTGATGTAACGAATCATTTTGCTTTTGCTGTTGAGAAATTGGCTGAAATCAATAATGTGAAGAAAATCAATGAAGACAAGTATCTTCATCAAGCATTATTAGAAAAAAATATCAGCCTATTTAAACAGGAACGCTATATTAAAAATGAACAATTGGCAGAGAAAATCGAACGGTTAACAGAGGATGATTTTGTTCGTCGGCCAGTCTTGGTAGAACGTGCGGCTATTCAAAAAGACAAATTGAATCTGCCGATTTTACCAACGACAACGATCGGTTCATTTCCGCAAACCAAAGAGGTAAAACAAAATCGTGCTAAATTCAAAAAAGGTGAAATCACAGAAGCAGAATATACTGCGTTCAACCAAGAAAAAATTGCTGAATGTGTCGCCTTTCAAGAAGAAATTGGCTTAGATGTTCTTGTTCATGGTGAGTTTGAGCGAAATGACATGGTAGAATATTTTGGCGAGAGTCTGGATGGTTATTTGTTTACTGAAAAGGCATGGGTACAATCATACGGCACTCGTTGTGTGAAGCCGCCGATCATCTGGGGGGATGTGTCACGTTCGAATCCAATGACAGTTTCCTATTCTAAATATGCTCAAAGCTTGACAGATAAGCCGATGAAAGGAATGTTGACAGGACCTGTAACGATTTTGAACTGGTCATTTCCGCGAGAAGATATTAGTTTGAAAGAGTCGACATTGCAGCTAGCTTTAGCTATTCAGGAAGAGGTTTTGGATCTAGAAGCTAATGGGATCGAGATCATTCAGATCGATGAAGCAGCTTTACGGGAAAAATTACCGTTGCGTCAATCTGACTGGCATTCTGAATATTTGGATTGGGCGATTCCGGCGTTTCGTTTAGTGCACAGTAAAGTCCAACCAACGACTCAAATTCATACACATATGTGTTATAGCGAGTTTGCGGATATTATTCGGGATATCGATAATATGGATGCAGATGTGATTTCGTTTGAAGCCTCTCGTTCAAATTTAACGATTTTAGATGCTTTGAAAGCTATTGATTTCCAAACGCAAGTGGGACCTGGTGTTTATGATATCCACTCACCACGAGTACCTTTAGTCGAAGAAATAGAAAAGACGATCCATAATATTTTAAAAAAGTTGCCTGTTGAAAAAGTTTGGGTCAACCCGGACTGTGGATTGAAAACCCGCGGCGTGACGGAAACACATGCAAGCTTGAGAAATTTAGTCCTCGCAGCTAAACAGGTACGTGGAGGGATTTAAATGAGAACAGATGCCTTGTTTAAAGAAAAAACTGTTTTTTCTTTTGAAATATTTCCGCCAAGAAGAACAGCTCCTGTAGAGACGATTTATCATACGTTAGAACGTTTAAAAGGACAACAGCCTGATTTTATCAGTGTTACATTAGGCGCTGGCGGCACGGGAAATAATTTAAGTACAGCAGATATTGCTCAAAAAATACAAGAAGAACAATTTTTGCCAAGTGTGGCTCACTTACCTGCTGTCAATTTTTCTAAAAATGAGGTCATCGCAATTTTGGATGAATTAAAACAGAAGAAGGTCGAGAATATTTTGGCATTGAGAGGGGATATTTTGCCTGACAAAGAACCTAAGAAAGACTTTGTTTATGCGAATGATCTCATCACATTTATTCATGAACAAGGACAATTCAATATCATCGGTGCCTGCTATCCTGAAACGCATAGTGATGCCGCGAGCTCGGTAGAAGATATTCAAAATTTGAAACGAAAAGTAGATGCGGGGACGAATCAACTGATCACACAATTATTCTTTGATAATCACTACTTTTATACTTTTAAAGAAAAATGTGAGATAGCAGGAATCGATATACCGATTCAAGCAGGGATCATGCCTGTCGTAAATAAGAAGCAAATTGAACGGATGGTAAAAATGTCGAATGTGACTCTGCCAACAAAATTTTTGAAGATGATGGAGCGCTATGAACACAACCCGGAAGCGATCAGAGATGCCGGCATTGCTTATGCAATTAATCAAATTGTAGATTTGGTTGCTCAGGGTGCAGATGGTATTCACTTGTACACGATGAATAATCCTTATGTAGCACAAAAAATCAGAGAAGCGACGCGTAGTCTATTTGAAGCATAAAAAAATACTGAAAAAAAATGAACTGTATGGAATAACTGAACAAAGTTATTCCATACAGTTTTTTTCTGTTCATAAAATTAATTTATTTATATATGTAATCGCCTCTTTTTTAAGCTTTAAAATAACGTTAAATTACATTTGTTTGTTTATTTAAAAATAACTAAAGCTCTATTTTTCATTTTTATGTATATATATAAAACAGATTCGGTTGTGTTTAAAAGCATTTTTAACAACTTTCCAAACATTAATAAAATAGATTTTTAAGGAAAATCAAAAATCCATTGATTTAAAAAATAACATGTAGTATCATTTTTTTAAGTGGTAAAAAATAATTACATTTAGGTAACCTTATTGATATCTAGTTAGAGTTTTTCTTATGTAGTAGTAGAAAAAGTAATGAGTGGGAGGGAAGAATATGTCAAAGAGAACGTCTGCCAAAAATTTAGATAATTTTAGTGAAAGAGTACCTACAAAGCAGCGTCCTAAGCGTCGTTCCCAGAATAGAAAAGACTATGATCAGGTACGTCCGAAGGTTGGAAAATATGATGAAGCTGATACGAAGCCGAGACGAAAATCAAAACCAAACACGGATAGAAAAAAAGGCACCTCCTTTGAAAGAGGGGATAAAGCTGCTAGGCGTCAGCGAATTCGTAAAGAAGAATCTTTTCAAAATCAGAGGATGAGAAGGCGTCATGACAGACAAGATCCCCAAGTTACTGAAAAAAAACCAGCAATCATGATTTTTTCTTTTTTTAGCAACTTATTTTTTTACGTAGTAACCATTGGAATTATTATGATGGCGGTGATGTTTTCCTTCAGTTCAAAATCTACAGCTTCGATTTTCGGCTATCGTTTCTATACAGTGTTGACGAATTCGATGGTTCCGCAAGAAAATGGCCCAAAGGGTGGTTTTTATGCTGGAGATATCGTGATCGTCAAAATGACAGATGGAACAAAAGTAAAGAAAGATGACATCGTGACGTTTGCTGTTGGCGATGGTTCCCGCTATTTGACACACAGAATGGTCGATCGTAAAGATGAGCTGAATGGTGAAAAAGGTGATTTTTTGATCACTAAGGGGGATGCTAACAAAAGTAATGATCCGCCGATAGCTGCAGATCGTGTATTAGGTAAAGTGATCGTAGCAGTTCCAAAAATCGGTAATCTTTTAGATTTTATTCGGGAAGAATTTTGGGCATGTCTGATCTGTGTTCTTTCTTTATACGGATTTTTCTTAGTATTGAAAGCCTATTTGTTTTCACCCAAAGAAGAATATATCAGAAGAAAAAAGACATCAAAACATCCAGCATATGGACAGTGATATTAGCACGTCGTCTTTTGATGGCGGCGTGAGAATATAAATTATTATCTTTAGGAGGATAAAGAAAAATGAAAAAGAACAAAAAGAAAAAGTTGGTAGCTGCTGCACTTTTGGCATTATTGGCAGCAGGAGCAGGTACTTTTGCGTGGATCAATTCTCAGGATCAACGAATCAACCGTGTGAAGACTGCAGCAATCAAAGACGGTAGTGTCAGCGTTGAAGAGTTGTGGAATCCAAAGCCGATCGTACCAGGAACTGATGCAACGAAAGAAGTAGCAGTGACAAATTCTGGGAATACGCCTGTTTTTGTGCGCGTGTCTTATGAAGAAGTATTAAATTATCTAACAGAAAAAGGTGCAGTGACAAATCGGACTGAAGGTTGGAAAAAGAGTGCTACACCAGCAATGTCAGATGATGTACCTGTAGAATTTGACGGTGAAAAGTATACAGTAGCTGGCAGCGGTTATACAGATGTGACAGGAAAAGTAAAAGACAGTCAAGGAGCGGCTTTACCAACTGGAGTTAAAGTCTATGCAAAAGGGTCTGTCACAAAAGACCCTGTGACTGGCGATGAAAATACTACGTTTAGCTACTCTGCATTTTTCGAGTATAGTTCTGGGAAATTTCAGGCAATGACGACAGACATTTCTGTGAAAAGCGGCAATACGGTCGGCTCATCAGCAGAAGACTGGGAATTTGTCATGAATAAAGCTGAGTATTCTGTTTATAAAGGTGGTTACAGTAATAACGTAGCCAACTGGGCGGCATCTACACTAGAAGGTGCATCAGCTGAAGCAACTGCTGCAAAAGCCTCTCTACTGGGGAGTGCAGGAAAGAAATACGATGTAGATTATGACTATAAAGCAACATCTTTGGGTCTTACGAGCATTCCAGCAGCGGCACCTGCAACAGCAGCTGAACAAATTCCGACAGCTTCATCAGATAAAAAAGGTGTTCAAGCAGATAAAGCAGCTCTGGGCATCAGCGGGATTCATATAGAATATGGGACGGATATGACTGTAACGACAGCTTTAGCAAATAATAAATGGGCATACAATAAAGAAGATGGCTATTTCTATTTCACAAGCCCGATCAATTCAGGTGCTACAACTCCGCACTTGTTGAAAAAATTAGTATTTACAAATGCAATAGGAACGGAATATACAAATGCAACATATGACTTGATCGTAAAAATGGAGGCTATTCAAGCGACAAAAGAAGCCTTGATAGATACGACTGGTTGGAGTTTACAAGGCGCAGATGGTTCAGAGACAAAAACGATCACTGAATATCTAGCAGGCCAAGCAGCAAGTTAATTTTTTTAGAAGGATAAATTAGGAAGGGGAAAAATCATGCTGCAATTACTGGTACAAAAACGTCTGCCGAGTCTAGTTTTATATAGCTTAGTAAGCATTATGATCACTTTTACTAGCGGAACGCTTTTAGCTGTTGCAAGTCAAACCCTTCCTCCAGGATTGATCATTGGCGATGAGACGGGGATATCTGCTTCTTCGGAAGGAGAATATTATGTCGATTTGCCAAATGTTCTGCCGGGAGAAAGTTATGAAAAAATAATTACGATTCGCGGTTTAGATATCAAAGAACCATTTGAATTGGGAATTTTAGTTACGCCAGACTCATCGAAAGGGCTTATCGATTTTAATCAGTTGATTACTTTGACTTTGACCTTGGATAATAAGGTTTTATATCAGGGACCTTTGTTAGGCAATGGAGAATTTGATTGGACAGTTCAGCCATTGATCATCGGAACGTGTGAGTATGGAACAGATCAAATTTTAACTGCTCGTTTTGATGTCGATAAAAATTTTACAGCAGCTGATTTTAAAGAAGAAAGCCAATTACTTTATCATTGGACATTTGTCGCCACAAAAAATCAACCCGAAACACTGACTTCCACAAGTAAGGAGCCAGTGTCTAAGGAAAAAGAACAGTCTAAGGGGATGTTTCCTCTGACAGGGGAAGAAATCAGAAATTTGATTTATAAGATTTTAACAGGATTACTATTGGTGTTGATCAGCATTTTGCTATGGAAGAAGCATAAAGAAGAACCAAGTAAAAAAGGATCGTGAAAGGGGGCTGCAAATGAAAAAAGGAAAACGTCTATTAAAAATTATTCACACACATAAATTGTTGTGGGGCTTATTTTCTATTGTTTTAAGCTTATTGCTTGTCGTAGGGACTACATACTCTTGGATTACATATAGTGATGACAGGATCAATCGAAATAAGCCTAATAGTAAACAATTTTCTGTTGTAATCGATGAATCATTTACCCCAAATTTGCAGTGGAGCCCAGGGACAGTAACAGAAAAAAGATTATTTATCAAAAATGACGGACAGCTTCCTGCGTTTGTCCGAGTCTCTCTTTATGAATTTCTTGCTCATTTTGAACTAGATATGGTTGATGGTACAGGAAATGGCGGATTAAAAATCAGTGCTGTATCGAGTGGGACAGATATGTCTGGAGATGATGCAAAGACATGGGAAAAAGGCCGTACGTATAAGCTTAAGACTGGTCAGTATTATACTGTATCCGAAGTTTACAAAGGGGATAAATCACAACCAAACACAGCATATATCTACAACGGAAACCGACCAGCCGATGGTCTAAAATATTTGATGATCAATTTCAATAATCCGGATATTTTTGATAAGGACAACCAGCCAAATAATGAGAGAAGACATTATTGGTACTATTCAGAAGGGTATTTTTATTATTCAGAGATGCTAAAACCAAAAGAAAAAACAAAAGAATTGATTCAGAATGTGAGCTTGGACAAGAATTTGCCGAATAAATATAAAGGCTCATTGTATCAGCTAGTCCCTATTATGGACAGCCATGACAGTACGAAATCTTTGTTGGAGGACTGGGAGATTCCTGCTGGTTCGTATGTGGAAGCTATGTACCATGATAAAGTACATTAGGAGGACTTAAGATGAAAGAGCAAAAACAAACGATTTATTTTGTCTGGTTATTACCGTTTTTTGTTCTGTGTTTAATAATGGGAGGAATCACGGTTTATGCTGCGATGACGATGCAGGAAGAAAAAGTGAATCGTTTTCAGATCGGAAATCTGCAAACAAAAATCGATGAAGTGTTTACTGAACCGACAACGATTTTACCAAATAAAGCACTGGAAAAGAAAGTCGATATCACCAATACAGGAACACTCGATCAATTTGTACGTGTTTTGCTGCAGCCGGAAATTAGTATAGAAAAAGAAGGCGTGAGAAGACTTTTACCATCAAAAATCGGGGATGAGGTATTGCTGGATGTGAATACTAGCCAGTGGCGATTGGGTGAAGATGGATACTATTATTATATGGATATTTTAAAACCTGGAGTGAGTCATGCGGCGAAGAATTTATTTACGCAAGTAACTTTGAAAAGGAGTATAGGAGCAGAATACCATGGAGCGAAGGTTAGTTTATTGGTAAAAGTGGAAGCAATCGATTGTAATAAATATTCCTATCGTGATGCTTGGTGGCAAGGAGCGGTACCTGTTCAGAAGGAATTGCTGGACATCGACAAACAGCTGGCTATTAAAGCTGAATAAAAATAGGCACATGGGATGTATATTCCATGATTGCCTTTATACTCAGCACTTATGAAATGAGTGTTTTTAATGGAGAAATCATTGATTTGATAAGTAGTGATCAAAAGGAGAGAATATGAAAAAAAGAGAGCAAAGTTTGAACCAGAAAATAAAAGTAAAATGGTTGTTTTTATTGTTGCTTGCTTTGGTTGTTGGAGGTTATTTGTTTGTGAGTCAAGGCAATTTAAGGGCTTTTACGATCATCAATAAAGGTGAATTTTCTTTAAAAGCTGAAAATCGTTGGGATGGAACTGAGAAAAAAAGTTATTCTTTTTTAGAGTGGGGCGCTGTTAATGGATTAAAACAGTCGGGTTATCAATTGTTTCAATCAGAAGATGGTGTAACTTGGAATGCTCGTTCTATGAATTACGGAAAAACGATCAAAGTTTTAAATATTTATCCAGATACAGTAGATGCACGAAATCTAAAAACCTGGATGGATAGTTTAGGGCTAAAAAATTCAAAAGGAGATAGATTGATACAGGTAAGTTATGTTGCTCAAATGGTTTTTGGGTTGGATCCTGATAGCCATCTAAAAAATGCTAAAGGGGAGTATTTATATGATGTTATTATGTTTGGTTCATGGGATTACAACAATCATGTAGATATTTCAGTCGCGGCAAAAAATGCAACACAAGCATACATCGATAGCGGTAGAGGTGTATTATTCGGACACGATACGATCACTCCGAATGATCGAGGGCATACTAATTTTAATAGTTTTGCCAGTCAATTAGGGTTCAAACTACAAGCATCATCTTTTCAACTTGGTAGTACATCTGTAAAAATCAATAACAATGGCTATTTGATGAAATATCCATTTGAACTACAAAATGATTTAACCTTAACGATACCTTTGACCCATACTTGGGGACAGGGGATATTACCTGGCTCCAGTACGATCAAATGGCTGGAATTTCAAGAACCATATAACTGGAATAAGCCTGGAGATGGTAGCGCTGATGCAACCTTTTATTTAGCTACAAACAACAATTTAGGAATGATTCAAACAGGACATAGTAATGGTCAATCAACGATGGATGAGCGCAAGATCATTGCGAATACCTTATATAATTTAGCTCAAGTATCTTTAGAAACAACAGCACAAGATTACACAGTAAAGGATGATCGGGCTCCTAAGCTAGCAACTGCTGCTCCGATGCCAAATACTAGTATAGAGAATTTTAGTATAGAAATCGATAGTACTGATGTAGGAAAAGAGTATCAGTGGTATGTAGAAGCAGATACAAGAGATGATGGCTTGAAAAAATCTGATGTAGTGAAAGAAACCATCACTAGTAATATTGCTGGTTATTTTTATATGATCGATAATTCTGCAGCATCCAATTTAAACACTACTGTAATAGGATACAAAGATGAATTTGGTCGAATTTCTTCTGATCGTTATGATATTTATGTAGCACCTCAAGGAACAACAGATAAAAATGCAGTAGACTATGATCCTTTAAAAGATGCAAATTTAGTTACATACAATACAAAAGGAATAATTAGCGGTATCAATGGTTTAGCTGATTATAATAAATATCTACATGTCGTTACTGTTGACCGTGCAAATAATGTTAGCGGAGTGAAGACGATCCCGCTCAAAGATCTAATACCATTAGCTAGAGTCACTGAAAGATACCTAGATACAGAAGGAAAAGAGCTTCAACCGGAAACGTATAAAGATATAGTCAAGGGAGACCATTATACTCAACGGATCAAAAATCTGAACGGTTATGCTGTAGATAGCTATCAGATCGACCGTGCAGAAGCTGTACCAAGTACAGATGAGACAACTGTTTCGATTGATAGCGTCACTCAAAATATGACAGTCACTTATTATTACAATAAATTGATTCAATTGAATCTTAGACAAGTTGTACTAGCAAGTCAGGAGGAAATTGTTGTACCAAAAAGAGGATATTTACAGCTAGATAACGGATACGTAGATAAAAAAAGTAATTTGTTTAATGTAGCCGTTGATTCAGGAGTAGCGCAGGAACAAGTGTCATACACAAGTGTGGTCATTGCAAAGCAGGCAACCCATCATCAAGTTTCTGTAAAGGTACTCCCTCCTGAATATTATTCATACAGTGGTTATACAGTCACTAAAGACAACAGTATTCATGATAGTGGGATACGGGTAAATGGTGAAATTCGTTTAGATATTACTGAAACTACTGGCTATTGGTTAACTATTTATATAGAACCTTCTATTGAGAAAGGGCGTTCGCCAGTTCCTTATAATTGGGATTATCAACGAAATAAATTAGGAGAGATCCAAATGAAGTAGGTAGATTTAGTGCAGTATGTTTTGGTGTAGTTTAAAAGAAGATATTGATATCCACACTAGCTAAGAATGCTGCTAGAGAAAAAGCTTGAACTATCACTTTTAATCTCAATTTTGGGAGGATAGGCATGTATATACTATTGATTGTATCGTCAATCATCATTTTTATTCACAGCTTACTGCTTGTGTATATTATCCAAAAAACTACAGCATTGACGGATAAGATTCAGCAGTTATCACACGAGTTTGTGTCAAAAAAGAAGGGACGATCTGCGTTACGAAAAAGAAGTGAGCAGAGAAAGTAAAGAAGATGAAATTAGGTTATGTTCATGGGCATAAAGTAGATCAACAATATGATATTTTGGAATCATATGAAGTAGACGAAATTTTTTCGGATATGGATCAAGGCTATGAGTGGATATGGAAAGCTGACAGCGAGCTGCAACGATTATTGGATTACTCAGAATCAGGAGATAGTTTGGTTATATGCTCTTTAGAGGTAATATCGAGAGACTATCAAGTACTACTTAAACTATTCAGCGAATTGAAGAAATTACAGGTAGAGCTAATTGTTTTGAGCTCACCAGAGCTGACATTACGTGAGTGGCAGCAAGTACTCAGTTGGGTTGCCGGAAATGATCACTTATTGTATCCAAGAGTAATTAGTGTCAAAATGAATCGAGAAAATGAAAAAAACAGGGAAAGTTATACTGTATTTAGCAGAAAGTCAGAAGCTAAAAAGCTCTATCGAGAAATTTTTTGGCTACTTGTCAATAAACGAAAAATAAGAGTAATTGCAAAAGAAAAGGGAATTCCTGTTGAAACTGTTTTTCGAATTCAGCAAGAGGTCAAGCGAATGAAGCTAGCGCTGATTTTCAGTACCTGTTTCCTTTTGGCGATCACCACGATCAAACTCACTGAAAATTTTTCGGATAATCTATTGATCCAGATCGTAGTCTGTATTATTACGACTATGATCATACTTTATAATGCTTTGTCAGATAGTGAATAGAAATAAAAAAGAGTCGTCCTTTTCAGTGTTTTTTTGGAAAGGGACAACTCTTTTTAAGTTAAAAGGACATCTTTTCTATTCGGTCAAAGGCCTCTTTTAAAACGCTGATATCCTGAGTAGCAGCCAAACGTACATAGTCATCGCCAGTAGTTTCACCAAATGCTTTCCCTGGTATCATCAGGACGTTGGTTTCTTTCAATACTTTTTCAACAAAAGGAACAGAAGTCAGATTTGTTTTAGAAATATTGATGAAGGCGTACATGCTGCCTTTCACTGGATGTAAAGATAGAAAAGGAATTTGAGCGATTCGTTGCTCTAGATACTCTAAACGT
This sequence comes from Enterococcus sp. 9D6_DIV0238, assembly GCF_002174455.2. Taxonomy (NCBI): domain Bacteria; kingdom Bacillati; phylum Bacillota; class Bacilli; order Lactobacillales; family Enterococcaceae; genus Enterococcus; species Candidatus Enterococcus dunnyi. The sequence goes on along the minus strand of NZ_CP147246.1, from coordinate 1,354,857 downwards.
TCTTTAAACACAGAGACTACCTTAGGAACCAACTGCTCAGCATGAGTAAGAGCATAAATCCCAGCTTGTTGCGATGGGCTTGGAGCTGAGTACGTGATACTTTCATTTATTAGTTTAGCAGCTTCATTAATATAATCTGGTGCGATCATATAGCCGATTCGCCAACCTGTCATAGCAAAAGCTTTTGAAAAGCTGCTGAAGGTAATCGTATGTTCTGGTGCAAAAGAAGCCATGGGTACAAACTCATCATAAAAACAAAAAGCTTCATAGACTTCATCTGAAAGAATATAAAAATTATGTTCGATCGCAAGTTCTGCGATTGCTTTAAAGGTTTCAGGTGAAAAAACAGCACCCGTTGGATTATTAGGCGAATTGATAATGATTGCTTTTGTCTTGTCAGTGATCGCTGCTTTTAAGACCTTGATGTTGATTTGAAATCCATCTTCTTCATAAGTAGGAATGAACACTGGTTTTCCACCCGCGAAGATTACTTGATCTTTATAAGGTGAGAAATAAGGTTCGTGAATAATTACTTCATCATCAGGGTCTAACAGAACTTGTAAAGTCAAATACATCCCATGTAAAGCACCAACTGTAGCACGAATTTGTGAAGTCTCAAAGGATAACCCGTACTGTTTTTGATAGAAAGCTGAAACAGCTTCGAGAAATTCTTGACTACCGCCTGAAGCAGTATATTTTGTATGGCCCTTTTTCGCATCGTTGAATGCTGCGTTGATGATCGTTTCATCGGTGATCAAATCGGGATCTCCAATTGATAGATCCAGTAAATCTGGTACTTGTTTTGCTAAAGTAGCAATATCCATTAGAATATTTTCTGCTGGCGTTTGGTGACGTTGAGCAATGTTTGAAATGTCCATGTTTTTCCTCCTGTTACGTTATACTTACTTTATTTATTTTATTCCTAATTTGCTAATTGTTAAAGAGGGCAAAGCAAATGAATGATCATTTACTCAGCCCTCTGCGCTATTATAGTACTTTTCTTAAAAAGTCTTGTGTTCTTGGATTTTTTGGTTGTCCGAATATTTCTTCCGGAGTTCCTTCTTCTTGAACGATCCCAGCATCCATAAAAATCACACGATCTGCTACTTCCCGGGCAAAGCCCATTTCGTGTGTCACAACGACCATAGTCATTCCTTCGACGGCTAAGGCTTTCATTACAGATAAAACTTCGCCAACCATTTCTGGATCAAGTGCAGATGTAGGCTCATCGAACAACATTACATCCGGGTTCATCGCTAAAGCTCGGGCGATCGCTACACGCTGCTGTTGGCCACCAGATAGACTTGATGGATAACTGCTGCTTTTATCTTTTAAGCCGACCTGCTCTAATAGGGCTAAGGCTTTTTCTTTTGCCGCTGTAGGCGATTCTTTTTTGACTTTGATCGGACTGATCGTTAGATTGTCCAATACAGTTTTATGCGGGAAAAGATTGAAGTTTTGAAAAACCATGCCCATTTTTTGACGCAAAGCATCAATATCAGTATCTTTATCCAGTAAGTTTTTTCCTTCAAATTCGATCACACCGTCTGTTGGTTGTTCCAGTAAATTCAAACAGCGAAGAAATGTACTTTTTCCGCTACCAGATGGGCCGATGATCACGACCACTTCTCCAGCTTTGACATCTAAGTCGATGCCCTTTAAGACTTCATTTTTTCCAAAGGTTTTGTGTAAATTTTTAATATTAATCACTAGTACTCATTCTCCTTTCAGCAACACCTAATAGGCGGGAAATAGTAAAGGTCAACACAAAGTAAATCAATGATACAACAAGATATGGCAAGAATGGTTTGAAGCTGGCTCCTTGTACATTTCCGGCTTGGAAGATCAATTCAGAAACACCGATAACTGAAACAACGGAAGATTCTTTGATAACTGTTACAAATTCATTTCCAAGTGCTGGTAAGATATTTTTGATTGCTTGAGGTAATATGATATAACGCATGGCCTGTGGCTGATTCATACCAAGAGAACGAGCGGCTTCTAACTGCCCTTTGTTTACGGCATTGATTCCTGCACGAACGATTTCAGCGACATAGGCACCACTATTTAGGGCTAAGGCAATACAACCAGCTGCGATTTTCGATAAGTCCAGCCCTAATACACCAGTACCAAAGTAAACGATAAAAATTTGTACTAATAAAGGAGTACCACGGACATATTCGATATATGCAATTGCAATACCGCGCAGAATTTTTGATTTAGACAATTTCATTAGTGCAAGCAAGCCACCCAAGATCGCACCGAATAACACACCCATAAAGGCTAGGAAAATCGTGTAGCCAGCGCCGCTAATGTAAAATTTACCATATTTTCCAAGGAAACTCTCATCATCTGTAAACATCAATTTTCCGGCTTCTTTTTTATAGCCTTCCAATAAGTTATTGTCATTGATCGTTTGGATCGAAGCGTTGACTTTTTGTTCTAAAACTGGTGCATTTTTTGGAATAGCGACAGCTGCGTCTTTTTCTCCTTGTTCGAATGTGACATCTGCAAAAGTTAAATTAGTATCTCGATCCACATAGGCTTCTGCTACAGGGCCTTCTAACACAGCGGCCTCTACTTTTTTATTCTTTAAGTTCATGATGATATCAGGAACCTTTTGTAAAGAAGTCGGCACAGAACCAATTAATTCGGTTTTTGCTAGTTCTTCTTGCGTCGTTTGTTTTTGAACGCCGACTTTCACACCGTCAAAATCATTTGTCGATTGAAATCTATCCTTATCATCTTTTCTGACAACCACTTTTTGCTGGACAGTCATGTAAGGATGAGAGAAGTTAACTTCTTTTAGACGTTCGGGTGTTGGCGCCATACCTGAAATGATCAAATCGATTTTTCCAGTTTTCAAGGCACCTAATAAAGCATCAAAACCTAATTCTTCGATTTTTAATTTTACCCCTAGATCATCAGCGATTTTTTGAGCGATGGAAATATCGAACCCTACGATCTGGTCTTTGCCATCAACGTCTGCATGGAATTCATACGGTGCATAGTCAGCAGATAGCCCGACAATCAGTTCGCCTCGTTTCATAATGCTGTCGTAGACAGGATCTTCCTCTTGAGCAAAACTAGTAGTTGCAGGAAGAAAGGTTAAGAGTACCAGTAATACTGGCATAATGAGTGCTAAAACTTTTTTTGGTAGTTTCATTTTTTTGTCTCCTTTATAGTAGATTAGTGGAAGTAAGCAATACTTCGATTGATTTCTGATAAATATACTGAAAAAATCAAATAAATGTATAAAAATTTATTGTTTTCGGATGTGATTTATCATATCATAGATTAAGGGAAAGGAAAAGTGGATTTAACCAAAGAATTTATAAAAATTCACTTTTGCATAAAAAATCAAGAAAAATGGAAGGTCGGAAAGAATGAATCAATCGTTGATAGTAAGAGGAGCACCGCAAGAATATGAATGTCGGATCGGTGCGTGGGATGACTTAGAGGCGCATTTAAATAGAAGAAATATTAAACGTGTGATGGTGTTGCATGGCAAGGATTCATGGGAAGCTGCCAAAGTGTATTTCCCAGAACTAATGAATATAGATGCATTTTTTGTATATTATGGTGGGGAATGTACAGATGAAAAAACAAATGACTTAAAAAAACAGTTTGAGCAACATGATTTAGAAGGAATTATTGCTGTCGGGGGCGGGAAAATTGCAGATTTGGGTAAAGCAGTAGCGAACCAATGTGAAGTTCCTGTGTTGATTTTACCAACGCTGGCTGCGACCTGCGCAGCGTATACCCCCTTGAGTGTTATCTATGATAAAGAAGGTTCAATGGTTCGCTATGATGTATTTGCTAAAAGTAATGCGCTGGTTTTGATCGAACCAAAAGTCATTCTGAATTCGCCTGTCGAATTGATGATCGCAGGAATTGGTGATACAGTGGCTAAATGGTATGAAGCAGATGCGATGATCTCGCAGCTATCTGTCCAATCGATAGAGATACAGGTGGCAGCTTTTGCCGCTCAAAAATGTCGGGAAGTGTTGTTGACGGATAGTCAGGCTGCTCTTGAGGCGATGCAAAAGCAAGAAATCAATCAAGCCTTTTTAAACGTTGTGGAAACCAATATTTTATTAGGTGGAATGGTTGGCGGCTTTGGTGATGATTATGGTCGAACGGCAGGTGCACATTCGATTCATGATGCGTTGACGATTTTACCAGAAAGCCACCAACAATTACACGGGAACAAGGTTGCTTATGGCGTGTTTGTTCAGCTAGTGATCGAGGATAAATGGACTGAAATCGAAACATTGATTCCATTTTACCGTGAGTTACAATTGCCGATTTCATTAAAAGAGATGAATATGGTTTTAACGGAGGAAGAATACCAACGTGTAGCTGAACGTGCTGCTGAGCCGCATGAAACGATTCATTATATGAAGGAAACAATTACTCCAGAGGTAGTGAAAGATGCTATGATCAAGTTGGAAGCAGCGATGAGTACTAAATAGAAATGTATGCTATTTTTGTCTCCGTCGTTCATTCAAAAAGAGCTTTCGTCATCACAGGTTAAGAGATGACGAAAGCTCTTTTTGATTATCTAAGGATATGCTAAAGAAAGCCTGTAAAACCTTGCAAAGCCATTAAAAAAAAAGTATGATGAAGAAAGTGTGAATCCACAAAAGAAAGTAGGGAAATGAATGACGGAACCAGCCATTCGTTATCGTTTAATAAAAAAAGAAAAACATACAGGTGCTCGTTTAGGCGAATTGATTACGCCGCATGGAACGTTTCCAACACCGATGTTTATGCCAGTAGGAACGTTAGCGACAGTAAAAACAATGTCACCAGAAGATTTAAAAGAAATGAGTGCAGGTGTGATCTTAAGCAACACCTATCATTTATGGCTTCGTCCAGGTGATGACTTGATCGCAGAAGCTGGCGGCTTACATAAATTTATGAATTGGGATCAACCGATTTTGACCGATTCAGGTGGTTTTCAAGTATTCTCGTTGAGTGATATGCGTAAAATCACTGAAGAAGGGGTTCATTTTAGACACCATTTAAATGGTTCAAAATTGTTCCTTTCACCAGAAAAAGCAATCAACATTCAAAACAACTTAGGCTCAGATATCATGATGAGCTTTGATGAATGTCCACCGTTTGATGAAAGCTATGATTATGTGAAAAAATCGATCGAACGGACATCACGCTGGGCAGAACGCGGCTTGAAAGCTCATGCACATCCAGACCGTCAAGGTTTATTTGGGATCATTCAAGGGGCCGGTTTTGAAGATTTACGTCGTCAAAGTGCGAAGGACCTGATCAGTATGGACTTTCCAGGATATTCGATCGGCGGACTATCTGTTGGTGAACCGAAAGCAGAGATGAATCGAGTGCTTGATTTCACAACTCCTTTGATCCCTGATAATAAGCCAAGATATTTGATGGGTGTAGGAACAGCAGACTCATTGATCGATGGCGTGATTCGCGGGATCGATATGTTTGACTGTGTTTTACCGACTCGGATTGCTAGAAATGGTACATGTATGACCTCGAAAGGCCGTTTAGTCGTTAAAAATGCGCAGTATGCCAGAGATTTCCGCCCGTTGGATGAAAAATGCGATTGCTATACATGTAAAAATTATACGCGTGCATATATTCGTCATTTGATCAAAGCAGATGAAACCTTCGGTATTCGTTTGACGTCGTATCACAATCTATACTTCTTATTGAATGTGATGAAACAAGTGCGTCAAGCGATTATGGATGATAATTTACTAGAATTTCGTGAAGCCTTTTTTGAGGAATATGGATTCAACAAAGAGAATGCGAAAAGTTTCTAATAATTTGATCAAAAGACTGGTGTTGTAAAGGAAGTTTTGTTACAGTAAACTAGTGATTATATGATAGAGAGGTGAATAAGAATGGGCGGAGGACTTTCGTTTATTTTACCATTAATTCTTTTAGGAGGAATGATGTTTTTCATGACACGTTCCCAGAAGAAACAACAGAATGAGCGTCAAACACTTTTAGATGCAATGAAAGTGGGCGATGAAGTGGTTACGATCGGTGGCTTACACGGTGTGATTTCTGAATTTGACAGTGAAAAAAGAACAGTATTGATCGATTGCGAAGGAATCGTACTAGAATTTGATCGCGCGGCGATCAAAACTGTAAAACCGGGTACGACTGTAGTCAACGATAGTGATGTTACAGTAGTCGAAGCAAAAGAAGAAACAGTTGTTGAAGAACCAACAACAATAGAAACTTCTGACAACGATGACACGAAAGAATAATTCCAGCTTGCTGGAATTTTTTCTTTCTAAGTAGAATGACCATCGTGTTGTTCGGTATATTACATAGTTGATTCTTTAGAAAGAAGGGATGCGTCATCGAAAAGTTATCTTGGCGCCAGCGTTTTTTGGTGAAAAAAGAATTGAAAACAACGTGTCAGTCTTTTCGAGAGCTTGGCTATTCTTCCGTTGACGAAAAAGAATTGATGCACTATCTTGTTTCTTATCGTTGGAAAAAGAGTGCACCAGCATCGATTCAAGCGTGCCGAGAAGATATTTTACATATTAAGCCAAATGAATTTTTTGATTATCAACAGCTGATTGCACAAACAAGCAAAATGACGATCAATGATTGGCAGGATTTAAAAGACTTATTCTAGAAATAGAATAGGTTTTTTATTTTTTTAAAAGAGAACGCTTACTTGCAATCGAGTGGATAAAAACTTGCGCAAATGTGAAAAAAATCACAAAAAACTATTTACAAGAAAAAAATATTGTTGTATGATGTGTATGTGAAATGATTAACAAACAAAAATACATGATTCAATTTTCAGGAGGATTTTAAAATGGCTAAAACAACCAAGAAAGAAGAGACTCAAACAACTGATGTAGCAGTGATGATCGATGAGCTAGCGAAAAAAGCAAATGTTGCTTTAAAAGAAATGGAAGATTTTGATCAAGCAAAAGTTGACCATATTGTGCATCAAATGGCAATGGCTGCTTTAGATCAACACATGCCTTTAGCAAAAATGGCTGTTGAAGAAACTGGCCGCGGAATTTATGAAGACAAAGCAATCAAAAACATGTATGCCTCTGAATATATCTGGAACAGCATCAAGCATGATAAAACAGTTGGTGTGATCAATAAAGATGACCAAACTGGTTTGATTGAAATTGCTGAGCCTGTCGGTGTGGTTTGCGGGGTAACACCAACAACAAATCCAACATCAACAACAATTTTTAAAGCCTTGATCGCACTTAAGACACGTAATCCTATCGTTTTTGCATTCCATCCAAGCGCTCAAAAATGTTCTGCTGAAGCAGCACGCATCGTTCGTGATGCGGCAATCAAAGCAGGTGCTCCTGAAAACTGTGTACAATGGATCGAACAACCATCACTAGAAGCAACTTCTGGTTTGATGAACCATCCAGGAATCGCCATCGTTTTAGCCACTGGTGGTGCAGGTATGGTGAAATCAGCTTACTCAACTGGTAAACCAGCATTAGGAGTAGGTCCTGGTAATGTTCCTTCTTATATTGAAAAATCAGCTAAAATCAAACGTGCAGTAAACGATTTGATCGTTTCAAAATCATTCGATAATGGGATGATTTGTGCTTCTGAGCAAGCTGTGATCGTAGATAAAGAAATTTATGCAGCTGTTAAAGCTGAATTTGAAGCACATCAAGTGTACTTCGTAAAACCAAATGAATTACAAAAACTTGAAGATGCAGTAATGAACGAAGGTAAATATGCAGTTAATCCTGCAATCGTTGGTTACTCTGCTGAGCACATCGCTGATCTAGCAGGGATCAAAGTACCAAAAGGAACAAAAATCTTAGTTGCAGAAATCGAAGGAGCAGGTGCTGAATACCCACTTTCTCGTGAAAAATTATCACCAGTTCTTGCAATGATGAAAGCGAAAAATACAGACCATGCCTTTGACCTATGTGAAGCAATGCTTGAATTAGGCGGCCTAGGACATACTGCTGTGATCCATACAGAAGACGAAGACTTACAAGTGAAATTCGGTTTACGCATGAAGGCTTGCCGTATCTTGGTAAACTCTCCATCTGCCGAAGGCGGAATCGGAAATATCTACAACGAAATGATTCCATCATTGACATTAGGTTGCGGTTCATATGGTAAAAACTCTGTCTCTAAAAACGTATCTGCTGTCAACTTGATCAACGTCAAAACTGTAGCGAAACGGAGAAATAATATGCAATGGTTTAAATTACCACCAAAAATTTTCTTTGAAAAAAATTCATTACAATACCTACAAAAAATGGAAAATGTTGAACGTGTTATGATCGTTTGTGACCCAGGTATGGTTCAATTCGGTTATGCTGATACAGTTCGTAAAGAATTACAAAAACGTAAAAATGATGTTCAAATCGAAGTTTTCTCAGCTGTAGAACCAAACCCATCAACAAATACAGTTTACGCTGGAACAAAAGTGATGGTTGATTTTGAGCCTGATACGATTATTGCTTTGGGTGGCGGATCTGCAATGGATGCAGCTAAAGGAATGTGGATGTTCTATGAGCACCCAGATACAGAATTCTTTGGAGCAAAACAAAAATTCTTGGATATCCGTAAACGTACGTACAAAATCGACAAACCAGTTAAAACACAGTTTGTATGTATTCCAACAACATCAGGTACAGGTTCAGAAGTAACACCATTTGCGGTTATCACAGATAGCGAAACACATGTGAAATACCCATTAGCTGATTATGCATTGACACCAGATGTAGCGATCGTTGATCCTCAATTTGTTATGTCAGTTCCAGCTTCTGTTACAGCGGATACTGGTATGGATGTATTGACACATGCGATCGAATCTTATGTTTCTGTTATGGCTTCTGATTATACTCGCGGATTAAGCTTACAAGCGATCAAATTAGTTTTCGATCACTTAGAAAATTCTGTGAAACGCCCAGATGCGGAATCTCGTGAAAAAATGCATAACGCTTCTACAATGGCTGGTATGGCATTTGCCAATGCATTCTTGGGAATTTGTCACTCTGTAGCACATAAAATTGGTGGAGAATATGGTATTCCTCACGGACGTACAAATGCGATTTTGTTACCGCATATCATCCGTTACAATGCCAAAGATCCTTCAAAACATGCAATGTTCCCTAAATATGACTACTTCCGCGCAGACACAGACTACGCTGATATCGCGAAGTTCTTAGGTCTTAAAGGTAAAAATACTGCTGAATTAGTTGATGCATTAGCTAAAGCAGTGTACGATTTAGGTGTAGCAGTTGGAATCGACATGAACCTTAAAGCACAAGGTGTAACACAAGAAATCCTTGATTCTACTGTCGACCACATGGCTGAATTAGCATACGAAGATCAATGTACGACTGCTAATCCAAAAGAACCATTGATCAGTGAATTAAAACAAATCATCATTGATGCATATAATGGATAATTAAAAAATGGAAGGATGACTTGAAAAAGTTATCCTTCTTTTTTTTATTCAGTTATACTAATAACAAAAAGTCAGGAGGATAAAATGATGACGATCAGAGTAGCAAAAAGAACGGATATACAGGCGATCAATCGATTGAATACACAGACATTACAGCATGAATATCCTTTAAAAGAAGCAGAAGAGCGATTGACATATATACTTTCATCACCAACCAATCAATTGTTTGTAAAAGAAAGTCATGATCAGGTGGTTGGCTATATTCAATTAAGTGAGTATATCTGCACATATGGACCGGTTTTGATGAATGTTTTAGGGTTAGCCGTCGATGAAGCATTTCAACATCAAGGAATCGGTAAGGAATTATTGAAGCATAGTGAACAGTGGGCAAAAGAGCAAGGAGCACAAGGGCTGCGTTTGAATTCAGGGATAGAACGAACGGAAGCACATCGATTTTACCGACATGTTGGATACAAGGAAATTAAAAAGCAAATCAATTTCAGAAAGTTATTTTGACAAAAAATCAGATTGACAAGTCAAAGGTTAAAATGATACGATTTAAATAATCAAGTGAAGAAAGGAGAGAACATCATGAAAGCATTTGTAAAAACAGCAATCAATCATCGAATGATCAAAAACGACAAGTATCAGTCAAAAAAAGCTGGACACGCCTTTTGTGGTGTTCTCTTTTAAGTAGATAAAATTTCTGTATAGAAGTTTATAGACGGAGCTGTAGATCGTAGATGATCGTACAGCTTCGTCTTTTTTATTTTTTTGGAGGTGAGTCCAATGAGTGGAAAAGGAAAGAGTAATCAAGCAGGCTAAGGAATGCGGTCGCATTTTGCATTCCAATAAATAAAAGAACGAGGAATCAGAATGTTAACAATTAAAGGGAAATATAATGAAGCACAGGTCTACACAGAAATGTTGGACGATGCTACGATTGGACAGATCATATCTTTATGTAATCAAGAGTTTGTCAAAGAAAGTCAGATCAGAATCATGCCGGATACACATAGTGGTTCAGGCTGTGTGATCGGCACAACAATGACGATCCAAGATAAAGTAGTACCAAATTTAGTAGGAGTTGATATCGGCTGTGGACTCTATGTTGTAAAACTAAAGAAATCGATCAAAACCAATTTTGACAAATTAGATCGAATCATCCGTACAAGAATTCCAAGCGGGTCGAATTCTCATGATAAAAGCTATTATGAATTTGAATTAGGTGACATCCATGCGCCGATCCATAAAGGTTGGGCGTTAAGAAGCTTGGGAACATTAGGTGGCGGAAACCATTTCATCGAAGTCAATGAAGGAAAAGATGGCTTATACTTAGTCATCCATAGCGGCAGTCGCGTGCTAGGAAAAGAAATCGCTGAATATCATCAGGAAGTTGGCTATCAAAAATTATCACAACAGCGAAAAGAATTGAAAATTAGCGCATCACAGGCAACCAAGCTGGGTGAACTTGAAAAAGCTGACGAATTGATCGCTATGCGTGAAGCAATAAAAATTCCATATGAATTATCTTACGTCACAGGAAATGATTTAACGAACTACTTGAATGATATGAAAATTGCTCAAGCATACGCTGCACTGAATCGTAAGCTTATGGCTGAAACAATTCTCAAAGGAATGAAGTGGAAAAAAGCAATCATTGAATCGTTTGACTGTCCTCATAATTATATTGATTTAGACACAAAAATGTTAAGAAAAGGGGCAGCTTCAGCAACATTAGGAGAGAAAATGATCGTACCTCTAAATATGAAAGACGGTAGTATTTTAGCTATTGGTAAGGGGAATCCAGAATGGAATCAATCAGGGCCGCATGGTGCCGGCAGACTGCTGAGCCGCTCACAAGCAAAAGCTAAAATCAGCTTAGAAAGTTATCAGCATGCAATGAAAAATGTATGGACGACCTCTGTATCGAAGAAAACTATCGATGAAGCACCAAAAGCATACAAGCCAATGAAACAATTACTTGCAGATGTTACAAGTACGATGGACGTTCAAGAAGTGATCCGACCGTTATATAATTTTAAAGGATAGATATGAAAACGTAGGTGCGTACTCATGGATGGAAGAATAATCATGGTGAAAAAAATTGGTAGAGAAGCACAAGGTGAAAATAAACAGTTGATTGCAATGGACGATGTCAAAGGTAGAGAACCAGATAAAGGAAAATTGGCCGACCATTTATTAAACGCATTTAAAGGAACGATCGATGATCAAGGTGAAGACTTAAAACAATGGCAAAATGAGGTAAATCAATTTTTTCAAGGAAAATACGGGACGATTTTAAAAGAACATTCTTATTACCATTTGTCTTTGGGAAAAATTACGGGTAGTGTCATTGTTTCATTATTTAGGAAGATTCCTTTGATCATTTATCTAGCAGTCGATCCTGCTAGTAGAGGATCGGGGCTATCGTATGAATTAATGGAGCAAGTGTTGTCATCGTTCACAGATACGACGTATAAACATATTTTTCTTGTGGTAACATCAGGCAACACATCTGCCAAAAGGGTGTATGACCGTCTTGGTTTTGAATACGCAGGAACGGATTGGGATATGATTTTACAAAAGCAATCCTTTTCCAATTAATGAATGAGGCATATATAATCAAGCTAAAGGAATAAAAGCACTGATGATTCATGAAAGGAAGATTGGCTATGTCAAAATTTTCACCGTGTTTATGGTTCGATGGAAAAGTGGAGGAAGCAGCAGATTTTTATGTGGATGCGTTTGAGCAAGGAGCGATCAAGCAAACAGATTACTATGTAGATAGCGAACATCAGCCGAAAGGGTCTATTTTAACGATATCGCTGACCCTTGCTGGACAAGAATTTATTTTGTTGAACGGCGGTCCTGAATTTAAATTTACGCCAGCGATTTCTTTTTATGTAGAATGTGAGACAGAGGAACAAATCGATCAGTTGTGGAAAAAGTTAAGTCAAGAAGGTAACGTATTGATGGAATATGGGGAATATCCTTTCAGTTCTAAGTTCGGCTGGGTTGCTGACAGATACGGCGTGTCATGGCAGTTGGTTTTAGCTGGACGACCTCAATCGATTGCACCAGCTTTTCTATTTACGAAAGAGCAGTCAGGAAAAGCGGAAGAGGCAATGAATCAATGGATCAGTATCTTTGGAGATGGAAATGTTGAATATGTTCAGAAAAATCCTGATGGTACGATTTCGCAAGCGTTATTTACGATGCATGGACAGCCGTTTCGAGTAATGGATGGTGGAGCAGTCGATCACGATTTTACATTTACTATGGCGACATCTTTTTACGTTTATTGTAAGGACCAAGAAGAAATCGATCGTTTATGGGATGCAGTAACGGCTAAGGGAAAAGAGTGGCCCTGTGGCTGGATGGAAGATGAATATGGTGTCTGTTGGCAGACTGTAACGAGTGATATGGAAAAATTATTTGATAATTCTGATCCGGATCGTGCATACCGGGTTATGCAGGAATTGTATAAAATGAAAAAAATCGATATAGCTGCGTTACGAGCAGCTTATGAAAAAAAAGAATAGTATTAGCACTCAGGTGTGTCAAAAAAGTGAAACTGCTTCTTTTACTGATGAATGATTTTCAGTAAAAGGAGCAGTTTTAGGTTAGTTTGCTGAGATTATTTGTTTCCAATCGATTTCCAGTGTTTTCCCAGTGTGATCTTTAGGAGCGATTTCGTCAACAAAGTGTTTGTCTAATGTTTGTTTGTATTCAGCTTCTGCAGCTAACAAAATTTGTTTTACGACTAGTTCTTTTTCTTTCACTAATGCTTCAGACAGAAACATATTATGGATCGGATTTAAATCAAGTTTATCCAAAAATGTCGTATTTTCATCAACAGCTTCAAATACCTCTAAGAAACTAATTTCACGAATGTCTTTTTTTATCGTGTACCCGCCATTTTTAGAAGCACTTGAATTGATCAAGCCTGCATCTTTTAGCTTTTTAGCAATCTTTAATAGATAAGTTGGAGAGACTTCCATTCGTTTACTGATCTCTTGAGATTTTAAGGCACTCCCTTCAGGTAGTTCTGCCAGCATGACTAAAATAGCGAGGGATTGAATAAATGAATTGTTAAGTTTCACAAAAAAACTCCTTTCAGGTGATTGACAAATAGGCAAATAAAAGATATCTTTAGATTCTGAATATCCGTGGATGTTCAGAATCTTCAGAAAAGGTGATTATATGAAAAAAAAATTGACGATTGCAGGAATAGCATTAACTTTGATTTTATTGATTCCTATGCTCTATTCTACTATATTTATCAAATCTATGATGGATCCTTATGGAAATATCGATAAACTTCCTGTTGCTTTAGTAGATAACCAAGAAAATAATGACATTTATACAGCTCTTAAAGAGAGTGAACTCTTTGATTTTACAATAACAGACCATAAAGAGGCTGTTGAAAAGTTAAAAAAAGGAGAGGTATATGCAACGATTGAATTTGAGAAAGAGTTTATGAATAAGATATCAGAATTTCCAGCGAAACAAACTTCTGCTGAAGTCATTCTGACGACAGGAGAAGGACTTAATTATTCTTCTGCGAAGATCATCTCAAGTGCGATCGATAAATTTGTGTTACAAGCAAATAATAAAACATCTAGTTCAATGATTCAAAAATTGAATCAAGAAAAAATACCTGTTCCAGCTCAAATCAGTGAGATCATTCAACTAAACCATAAGGAATATTATCCAGTCAAAAATAATGGAGAAGCCATGGCACCGTATATTTTATCTTTGACGCTTTTTGTTGGAAGTATCTTTTTGAATCAATTCGTTATGCGAATCTTCAAGAAAAAATCAACGAGCTATTTTGGTTACTGGCGTAAGCAATATTTCTATCCATTACTGATCGTATTTGGACAAAGCTTACTCTTAGCGTTTGCTATCTTCAATATTTTAAACCTTCATACGAATTATTGGAAGGAATTTATGTTATTCATTTTCCTTGCATCAGGAACGTTTTACAGTGTTATCGTGTCATTTAATAAGCTGTTTCCAGGGATCGGGAGTTTACTAGTATTGGTTATTACGATGCTCCAAACTTCCTCATCTGGCGGAAGCTATTCGATTTATTTAGCTTCACCTGTATTTCAAACGATCCATCGCTATATTCCTATGACATATAGTGTCGATGGCTTTAGAAAGTTACTTAGTTTGAATAACACGAATATCGGAACAGAAACATTAGCCTTGATCTTGTTCTTTGGATTGAGTCAAATGATCATCTATTTTTCATATTGGTATCATGAAAAAAGACTAGCTAAAGCAGGAGAAAGCAATAGTTGATCGTATCTGTTTAAAGTCTTTAAAAAGTTTCCCATGAAATAGGTCTTAGGCAAAAACGGTCAACTTAAGAAACTAGTGATCGAAAAAAATAGCAGATCGAAATTCCTTTGAGGATGTTCGATCTGCTATTTTATTTTTTTAAAAGCTTAAAGTTAAATCTAATCACGACTTCTCTTGGCAAATGTTTGGTAAGGAATACCACGACTTTCACACCAATGACTGATTTCGTTAGAAAAAATGAGATCTGTTGTGGCGAGTTCGGCTGTCGTTGCTTTTCCAAGCAGAGTATAAAGCATACGAAGTTCGCTTTCCCACTGTTTGACTAACTCGATGGTTTTATCTAAACCATGTGTCATCAAGTGGTTCAAGATCGTTCCAGCGACACCAACACTTTTGGCGCCTAAGCTGAGTGCCTTGATGATATCTAACGATTGGCGGATACCGCCAGAAGCTAGAACCGTTATCTCTTGCTGGAATGATTGGGATTCTAGTAAAGAAAGCACTGTAGATTGTCCCCAATCCTCTAGAAAGCCTAATTCTCTCTTTTTTCGACGAGCGTTTTCGATCTGAGTAAAGCTCGTTCCGCCTTGACCACTGATATCGACTGCCTGCACGCCGCGTTTTAGTAATTGTTCGATCGTTTCACTGCTCATTCCAAAACCAACTTCTTTTACAATCACCGGTAGTGATAAATGAGCAACGATTTCTTCAATATTATCTAACCAACCGTGAAAATCACGGTCTCCTTCCGGCATAACTAGCTCTTGCGGAAGATTGACATGGATTTGTAACCCATCTGCATGAAAAAGCTCGACTGCTTTTTTTGCTTCTTCTAAAGATAATCCTGCCCCGATGTTCGCAAATATGATCCCAGTTGGATTTTCTTTGCGCATGATTTTATACGTATCAGCTAGATCAGGTTCTTTTAGAGCAGCATTGACAGAGCCTGTAGCAGTCATCAATCCTGTTTCCTTTGCAATGATCCCGATTTGTTGATTGATTTCTTTTGCACGATCACTTCCACCCGTCATTGCATTGATGTAAAATGGCTGTTTAAAAGAAAAATCAAGAAATGAGGTCGAGATGTCGATGTCATCCAAAGCAATTTCTGAAAAAGAATGGTGGACGAAACGCAGCTGGTCAAAATCATTGCTTTTTTCTTTATGAAAAGCCTTAGCTAAGGACATATGTTCATCTTTTCGATTCATCTTTTCCCTTCTTTCTGTAAAAATAGACATGTAGCGGTAAAGGAGTGATCCCTTCTTTTTCCCAAGAACTCATCAGTGGCAGAATCCCTGTTTTTTGTTTGAAAACGACGATTCCGCAGTCACCGCCGCCAGCACCAGAAGATTTAGCTGCACCGCCATAAGCGTCAGAGAGATCACATAATTTTTTTAGCGCAGGGGTTTCGATCGTCACTCCCGTGATCGATGTCAACTTTTGTAGTAGGGCACGGTTTTCTCGGATTTGTGTTTGGATCAGTGAAATATCCTCCGATTCAAATCCCGTGATCATCGTTTCTACACAATCCTTACTTTTTACTAAGAAGTCCTTGTATGCTGCTTCTTGCATGTCTTTTGATTGATGAACCTGATCCACTAAATCAGAAGTAGAAGCGGGTGAGCCTGTCCAGCCAATCAATAAGCGTAGCTTTTTAGGAACAGTCAAAGGCTGAATCCTTAGTTTTGGCCAAGTTGTTTCAAGAAGCTCTGTTAATGTTTTGTGTTGAAGAGCTTCATTGACCCATTGGTGATCAAAAGTAGAAAAAGCGATCCAGCCGCCATAACAGCTTGCAGCGATATCACCGCAGGAGCCATTTCCCTGAACGGCTAAATGAGCAAGAGCAGAAAGCTTGAAGATATCTTCTTCTGACAAAGACAAATCATAAAAAAGTCCTAACGCCTTCACTGTCGCAACCGTGACTGCGCCGCTGGAGCCTAAGCCATATTTCCGTCCGTTAGAATTATCCAGTTCACTTGTGACTTTTAAATGATAAAAGGAAAGCTTCTTTTGTTGTTCTTGTGCATATTTTTCTGTTAAACGAATAGCGGCCAGGACATAATGAAAGGGATTTTCCCGAATATCTAAAACAAGCTCTTCATTTCTCCTTGTCCAACGTACAGGTAAAGAGCTGTATTGCGCTGACTGAATACTGCCGTTTTTTTCTGCTTTTTGTACTGTAACAGTCACGAATTGATCGACGGCAACAATGATCGACGGATGTCCAGGTTCAACAACCGCGTATTCGCCAGCGATAAATAACTTGCCGGGAGCAGACACTTCTATCATGAGTTTTCAGATCCTTCCATAGACAGCAGTGTGATTCCAGGACCAGCGTACGCTGAGATCAATTGTTCACTAGAAAAGTATTCTGCTAAAAAATGTTTTAATGCTGTGAGATGTTTCTTTTCAACTAAAATTTTGACGTTTGGACCTGCATCCATTGTAAAATAGCAAGGCAAGCCGTTTTTCCGAATGTCCCTAACTAACTGCATGACTTTAAGACTTTCAGGAGACCAGTAAGTAAACGGAGGAACAGCTCCTAAGGTCGTACCATGCATTCGTAGACCGTTTGCTTCGGTGACTTCCCCCAGTTTTATAAAATCCTTTTCTGCAATAGCCTGCTTAGCAGTCCTTAAATCCGCATCGATCGAATCTAACCAACCAGAATAAAAGCTGGAGGTCTCTACGGTACGTCTCATGCCATCACGGCTGGAAATATCCTTAACGCCATCATCCACTAAGACAAAAAGCATCGCAAGTTCATCTTCCCAGCCATTTGCATCGATCGATCTTGCAAAGGATGTTTGATCAGATGAGCCTTTTTGCCATTCTGAAAATCCGCCAAAAATACTGCGGCAGGCCGATCCTGAGCCGCGCCGAGCTAGACGTGATAGGTCTGTATCAGTAAGATTCAAATTCAGGGCTTGGGCACATGCGCCTGCTAAAGCAGCTAAACCACTTGCAGAAGAAGCCAATCCAGCAGCGGTGGGGACAAAATTTTGACTGTCGACTTTAGCAAATAACTCTACCTGATATGTCTGACGAATCAAATCTAAAAAAGCTGTGACTTTTTTTGTCTGTTTTGATTCTTGTATCATTCCATCCAGAAAGAATTGATCTTCCGTTAGGTTTTCGTTGAACGCCACACTGGTTTCTGTATAAAAGGCATCTAAGGTCAGCGATAAACTATTATTCATTGGTAAAATCAATTGCTCATCTTTTTTGCCCCAATACTTGATCAGGGCAATATTAGTATAGGCACGTGCTTTTCCCGTATACATTATTTTTTCACCTCTAATGATTGAATCCATGCTGCGCTTGCCCCAGCACTTTTCAGGGCAGTTGCAATTTTTTTAGCTTGTTCCTTCGATCCACTTAAAGCAATCAAACAGCCGCCGCGGCCGCCGCCAGTTAATTTTGCACCAAGTGCGTCATTTTTTAAAGCTGTATCGACTAGATGATCTAGCTGTTTGTTGCTTACGGTCAATGCTTTTAAGTGTTCATGCGCCTGATTCATGCTGGTTCCTAAAAGCAGGACATCGTTCATTAAAATCGCTTGTTTCGCTTGAACAGTCAAACGTCCTAGTTCAGTAATGTGTTTTGCTGTTGCTTGTTTATCTTCTTCAAAAAGATGAGCAACATCGCTGACAGCTTCTCTAGTTTGTCCTTTGATACCAGTATCTGCAACGATCAAATAGGCATCGGAAACATTCATCGGAAATAACTCAAGCGGCTGTCCTTTGACGAAAAAGATCGGTTCACTTCCGCTAGTAGCTGCTGCATCGATACCACTAGGATTGCCATGTGCGATTTTTTCTGCTTCATCGACTAGTTTTAGCAGAGTTTCCTTTGAACAGGGGGTTTTAAAATAATCGAATAACCCTCTAACGATCGCTACAGCTACTGCAGCGCTTGAGCCCATTCCTCGTTCAGCAGGAATGGTACTGTTGATGGTTACTTTTAAGGTCGTATCCTCTTGATCTAATTCGGCTAATGTTTGGTAGATGACTTTCTGAACGCTTTTTAAGCGAGCAGGCACTTCTGCTAGATTGCCGTAAAAGTATTGACAATCCAATATCATCGCCTTTTCAGCCTCTATTGTAGTCATAATAGCTGTTTCCTCAAAAGGAAAAGCAATTGCAGGCTCACCGTATACAACAGCGTGTTCACCCATCAAAATGATTTTGCCTGTCGCTTGACCGTGACCTAAATTCTTTCTATTCATTCCAATCAACTATCCTTCTATTTAAAAATTAAATGTGTGGTGATCCAAGGTGCTGCATACAAGATCATGAATTGAACACCATAATTGACGCCCATCTTATTAAGAGTACCACAAACGATCCCTACCAGTAAAACACCGAAAATATTGATCAAACCAGCATCCATGTAAGCCAGCAATAAAATAAAACCGATAAATAGGCCAAGAATTGCTTCATGAGGAATTTTTTTCAAAACGAATGCGGTCATTTGACGAGCATATCTCATTGCAATAAAGTACGTGATGATCGAAGCTAAAACACCGGCAAATACAATTGCAAAAACAAACTCACCTTTGCTTAGTAAATGATGAATATTATGCTCTAAAGTAAAAACGGGCGGCGCATTGAATAGAGCATTGGCAGGTCCCACAGCGACTGGAGACAATGGTATCCCTAAAGCAATCAATGGAATGATCACCCCTGATAGATAGGTTGCATGAGACAATGCACTCATAGAAGTGATAGCCATGCTGGCTTTTTTTACGGGGTCTTTTTCCTTATTTGCTACAGCTTCACCAAATAAAATCGTTAATCCGACAGGACTTAAGAAGAATAGAAAATTTGAAAGTAAAGAAACCACAGCACTTGTTCCTGCTTCTTTTTTTGTGATCGTTTGAAGCGGATGGGCTAGTGTTTGCCGCTCATCGACTTTATTCAAACGAATCTCATTTTTGTCATGTCTCGGTAATGCTTCTCGGCTTTGTTTGTTTAATAATCCTAATAAAGAAACGAGTAATGGTCCGATCGTGATCCCTAAGAAGAAAGAAACAGTGACGTTTTTCTCTTGGGGTACGGCACCAATTCCCCAATAAAGATAACGCAAGCCTTGAAATAAAAGTCCTAAAGGGATAATGCTGATCAAAGCCAATAATTTATTTTTTCCTATCAATGATAGAAAGATCGCACCAAATACAAATAATAAGGGCGCATATTCTTTCACCGAATCTGAAAAAGGCGCCAAAATATTTGCTAAAAGCAGGCTGACTGGAATAGCGATAGCTGTTCCGATGATCGAACCTGTAGCCATCTTTTTAATACTAGTTGCCGCCATCCCGCGTTCTTTCAAATATAAGGCATGCTCGATCATTGGTGTCGACATCACACCGCCAGGCAATCCGACAAGAGCTGTAGGGATCGCATTCATCAAATTCAATGTGATGATCGCAGAAATGAAAAAGGTCAGTACGACTATCGGCTCTACGCCTGCTAAAACAACAGCCAAAGTAACTGGCATCAAAACAGAAGTTTCGTCCGTTCCCGGAACGAACCCAATAAATGTATATAAAACAATTGCTCCTAAAACGGCTAGAAGCATCTGAAAAATTAATCCTGCATCCATTAATTTTCTTCCTCCTCAATAACGGTTCGCTTCGGTTTGATCAAAACAGTACTGATAACAAACCCTAAAACAGCTCCCCCTAAACCAAAAAATAATTGCTTCGTTGTATCTCCTGCAGGTGCTAAAAAGAAACTCCCCATTGTTGTCACACTGCAAATTACAATTGCCAAAATCAAATCTTTCAAATCAACCAGGTCGCCCCAGAGTTCAATAAGATTCTTTTTCATGATATCTCCTCCTTGATATAAAAGCGGAACAAATCGCTTAATCCTGTAAAAAAATTAGGAAATTGACTTTGAGACACTTTTTGTCTCACTGGCAATTTATCTATTTTCCTAAGGATTGATTTGTGCAGCTAGATAACAATAAAAGTGGAATGAGCCGTTCAGTCTCGACTGAAAAATAGGAAAATACAACTGAGGTGCTTTTTGCCTCATTTATATTTTATCTTTTTTCCGAGAGACTGGCTCATGCAGCTGGATAACGATAAAAGTGGAACAGACTCGTCAAGCTCTGACAGAAAAATAGGAAATACTGTTTGTGGTGCTTTTTGCCTCACACATTATTTATCTTTTTTCCGAAGAGCTAGCCTGTGCAGCTAAATAAAATAAATGATCAACACTTTCTAGCGAAAGTCTTGTACTGTTCAGCATCAACTCAAATCTTTTCGTTGTGATTCTCAGCAAATGACCAACACTTTATTCGGCCCCTAGTATGTTCATCATCAGCTCAAACATTTTCGATATGATTTCCAGCAAAAATTTGTCCGACCAATATGTATCCTTGCTTTTCCATACTTTTAAGTAATTGAGAATTATTCTCAACCTATATTAGTTTACCAAAAAAGCCTATGAAGTAAAATTTTTGAACCCATCTTAAACAAAAAATTAGAAACGACACCATCCCATTTCAATTTAAGGATAGTTTAAGCTTTTAGTTTTACTCTTTTTATTAAGGAACCCATACATATAAGACAGGAGAGTAAAAATGAAGAAACGAATGATCTGTGTCATATCAATAGTCATCGTATTACTAGGAATAGGCTATTTAAAAAGGATAAAAGAACTGAAAAGCTATCCGTCAGCAGTAGAAGACACATCAGTGGAGACTCTGGCGATGTCACTTGAAGAAGGGGAGGAAGGTTTGGAAGAAATAGTGAAAGTGGGCTCAAAAGAAGCAATTTTATACAGCAAAGCTTCAACAAAAAGTACTGAACTTGCTGAGATCAATCGTGGAGAATTGTTAAAACTAGTAGCAACAGAAAATCAATGGTATCAAGTAATTACAAATGATGGTGATGAAGGTTATGTTTCTAAAAATGCTAGTCAGATAATCACCCGAACAAAACAAGAGATCCCTAGTTCATTAGAAGGAGCGACAATCGTTTTAAACCCGGGACATGGCGGCGATGATACGGGGGCGATCAGTAACAATGATTTGATCTACGAAAAAGAAGTGACGTTAGAAACGGTAGAGGTGATCAAAACGGCACTGGAAGAAAAAGGCAGTACAGTGATTTTGACTCGAGAGGATGACGTAGCAGGGGATTTGGCTGATATTTGTACTGTCAGTCAACAAAACGAGGCGGATATCTTTATCAGTTTGCATTATGATTCTTCAGAAAACATGAATGAAGCAACTGGGACGACCACGTATTATTATTATGAAGCATATGCTGATTTGGCCGAAGCCGTTAATCAGTCATTATCTGAAACTCTGCCACTACAAAATCGTGGAATCGATTATGGGAATTATCAAGTCTTACGGGAAAATACTCAACCAGCCTTATTACTAGAATTAGGCTATATGAATTCAGATCATGACTTAGAGATATTCAATACGGATGACTATCAAATGCAAGTGGCAAAGGCATTGATCGAAGGTCTGACTGAATATTTTCAAATGGTGCAAAATGCCTGAAAAAATAAGTAGGCTTCTCAAGATTGAGAAGCCTACTTATTTTTTATTCTATGCTCAATCCTAATCCAGCAGCAATGATCACTGCCTGCTCTGTTGTGACCTTTAATCCCTTGATCAACTCTTGAGAAAATGCGATTTTTTCAAACGTACTTTTTCTTAAATCGAGTTCCTTCAGTTTTGTATGAAACCAATTACTGCCAGTCAATGAACATTCCTCAAATAAAAGATTGTTCCAAACAACTTCGACAAATTCCGTATCGTTCAAGCTAGTCTGATTGAAGTGAACGACTTTTTGATTTGTTGCACTAAATGAGGCGTAGTCCGCTAAGCAATCTTCAAATGTACAATCGCGGAGATAACTCTCTGCGAAGTTAGTTCCAGTCAATTTACAGCGGCGGAAATGAACTTGATGGAAACTTGCCCCGAGCCATTCCGTATTCGAAAAATCACAATGCTCAAAAATAACATTACTACATTCAAAGCGTTCTAGATGATTTCGATTCATTGTCAATTTATCAAAATGACACTCTCTAAAAACTAAATTTCGAAGATCCTGATAACTAAGGTCTTGTTCTTTTAGTTGCAAACCTTCGATAATGATTTCATCATCTAAAGAAATAAACTCTGTTTGCGTTAACTGTGGTAAGATCGGAGCTGTTGGTTTTTTTATTTTCATGAGATTAACCTCCGGAAATAGGATTCAGAATCGACTTATTCTGTTTCTTTATCTAAATTTTCATCTAACTGATAAGCGCGGTTATAAAATCGTAAGCAGGTCGTCAAGACGTAAGCGCCTAAAAGCCCAAGTAAACTGCCTAAAACAATTCCGATCAAGCGATAATTCAAAAGGCTGACCAAATATTGATGCCGAGCCAAGTTAGCTAAAAGTAACGACATCGGTGTTGTAAAAAAGTTTGCGATCGCATAGTTTCGTTTAATAAAAAATTCGACAGTCAAAAAGAAAAAGCAGATCAATAAAATCGATTGTAATGTCGTAAATGCAATACTCAACAATAAAGCTGCGATCAACAGACCGACCATCGTGCCGAAAATCCGCTGAACATTTCGATGCATGATTGCGCGTAGATTATCTCCCTGTAAAACAGCTGCACAGGAAACGATCATCCAGTATGCATTGGTCAGCTGTAAGGACTGACTGATATAAGTAGCTAAAAATAAAATTGCAGCATAATGCAAGGCATCTAAAAGCGCAGCAGGATCAGTGTACAACCGTTCTTGTAAAGAAATCTTCTTCTCTACAGGCTCCGCTTCAACAGGACCTTCAACAAAATAAAGGATAACTGCGATTATCAAAGAAGTCATCACGCCCAAGAACACGTAACTCATCATGATCGGTATCCTATCAAGCGGAATTTTTGTTCCGCTGCCCATTGCAGTAACCATGACAATAAAAAAAGCCCCTGGCTTGGCAATAGCATACAACCTAAAAATGATCCTAGCTAAAAAAGCAATCGATGCAATCGTGATTGGAATGACCCAGGGAATATGTGTACTGAGCATTCCTAGTAGATTTCCTAAAAGTAAAAAACTACCTACAGAACTTAAACGAATCATTAAATCCTTGAGAGGCAATGTTTGATAATAAAGAAAAGTAAAGATACCTAGAGAACCAAAACTGCCGATCAATAAATTATTTGAGAAATAACCAATAAATAATGGGATCGCCATACAAATTCCAGCCCCAACTAGGCGGAAGGGCGCTTTTTGTGGTTTGTGAATTACTAATAACTCCTTAAAAAAAGATGAACTCTCCATCTAATTCCTCCTATACTTTTAAGATAATCATTTTTCAGATCTTTAAAGTCCTGAAAAAAATATATCCTCTCTATTAATCTAACACACTATTTAAGTAGAAGACAATTGCTTTTTCATTTTATTTCTAAGATTATTCTTCTAATGTAAATATAATTTGATGATGCGAATATGAGGAGAAGATAAGATTTTTCTTGATTTTTTAATTTAAAAATTGTAAACTATACCTCAGATACAATAAATAATTATTAAATTCTGATTTTTCAGAAAATACTTTAGGGTTTCTAGGGAGGAAATAAGAATGAAGTTAAAGAAGTCATTTGCTTTTGGATTCATCACTTTATTTAGTTTATCACTTGCTGCGTGCGGCAATGGTGGAAAAACAGACGACTCAGGCAGTGCTGCATCAACTGGTGGAAAACCAAGTGGAGAGCAAGTATTCCGAGTGAACGTTTTACAAGAAATGCCAAGTGCTGACTTATCACTAGCAACAGATACGATCAGTTTTACAGCATTAAATAATGTGTATGAAGGAATTTATCGTTTGGATTTAGATAATAATCCACAACCAGCTGGTGCGGCTGAAAAAGCTGAAGTCAGTGAAGATGGGGTTACTTACAAAATCAAGTTGAACGAAGATGCGAAATGGTCTGACGGTCAACCTGTAAAAGCAGAAGACTATGTTTATGGATGGCAACGTACAGTTGATCCAGCAACGGCTTCAGAATATGCTTACTTGTTCGAGTCTGTTAAAAACGGAGCAGATATCGCAGCAGGTAAAAAAGACAAAGGTGAGCTAGGAATCAAAGCAGTAGGTGACTACGAATTAGAAGTTACTTTAGAAAAAGCAACACCATACTTTGATTATCTATTAGCATTCCCTTCATTCTTCCCGCAAAGAAAAGATATTGTGGAAAAATATGGTAAAGAATACGCTGCAAATAGCGACAATGCTGTTTATAACGGACCATTTGTTTTAGCTGACTTTGACGGACCAGGTACTGATACTGAATGGTCTTACAAGAAAAACAAAGATTACTGGGATGCTGACACTGTGAAGCTAGACGAAGTGAAAACAAATGTTGTAAAAGAAGCACCAACTTCTTATAACTTATTCCAAGACGGTCAAGCAGACGATGTTATCTTGACTGGTGAGCTTGCACAACAAGCAGCTAACGATCCAGCATTAGTTATTCAAAAAGAAGCATCAACACAATATATGGAATTGAATCAAATCGATGAAAATTCACCATATAGAAACGAAAACTTAAGAAAAGCAATTTCTTATTCAATCGACCGTAAATCATTAGTAGAAAATATCTTAGGTGATGGCTCAGTTGAACCTAAAGGACTTGTTCCAGCAGATATGTCTAAAGATCCTGATGGAAAAGAAGACTTTACAGCGGCTGCAGGCGATAAGATCGAATACGATAAAGCAAAAGCAAAAGAATATTGGGAAAAAGCGAAGAAAGAATTGAAGATCGATTCATTGGAAATGGACATCTTATCTTCTGATGCTGACTCATCTAAGAAAACAGTTGAATATGTACAAGGTGCGATCGAAGAAGCACTTGATGGCGTGAAAGTCACTGTTAGTCCGGTGCCATTCTCTGTACGTTTGGATCGTTCAAACAAAGGAGACTTTAAAGCTGTTATCGGTGGATGGGGAGCTGACTATGTAGATCCAAGTAGTTTCTTAGATCTATTCCAAACAGGCGTACCATATAACCGTGGACGTTATAGCAACCCTGAATATGATAAATTAGTGAAATCTGCTGCAACAACCAATGCAAATGATCCTGAAAAACGTTGGGATGACATGGTCAACGCAGAGAAAACAATCATGGGCGACATGGGTGTCATTCCGCTTTACCAAAAAGCAGAAGCACATCTACGTGCTGAAAAAGTCAAAGATGTTGGCTTCCACCCAGCTGGTGCGCAATATGATTTCAAATGGACATACATTTCAGAATAAGTCTGAAAACATTTGAGCTGAGTTTGTCAAAAAATGGAGGCAGGACTGAATGCCTGCCTCCAATTGTAATAAGAAGAGATTCACGAAAATTGACAAGAAACATTGAGGCTGAAAGTAACAGATGTGATTGCTCGTGCGAATACTCTTTGCGCGAGCATGACTGTTCCTTTAGCAGCTGTTCTTGTAATTTTCGTGAATCTCGGCTTGTTTTTAATGAAATCGAGTTCCTGTTACGATAGAAGCTTGATTTAAAAGCAAGGAGCAAGAATCAATGGAAATTATTTTCCTCACTCTTGCTATCTTTGTCTATAAAAAGTAAAATAATAAAGAAACAATAGAGACGATCAGTAAGATACCGCCTGTTTCAAGCCAGTAAAGCTGATGTGCTTTACCGATTTCTGAAAGTGGGATAAATTCTTTCGGTTCATTTTTCTTTTTAAAACGAAAATGCATTTTCATAAAACGTTGGAAATTATCAAAAAATTCTGAGGACATGACCCAAAGGGCCAATCCGATAATTAAAAAGAATAAAGAAACGATGAAAAAGGTATCTGATATGGAACGGATAGTCAATGACTGTTTTATTAATAGGTAAGTAAAAATACCGATGCTTGAGACCGCTGAAGTTATGAGAGGCCATTTTAGTTTATTCATGTGCTCATCCTTATCTAAATTTTCTATCCTTACTTTATCGAAAAAAGCTGATGAAGTCAAAATAATCTCGGAGGTGTCATTCTTGAACAGTTTTGGAAAATATTTTCTTAAACGGGTCTTTTTTATGATCATCACATTGTGGTTGATCGCGACTATTACATTTTTCTTGATGCAATTATTACCAGGTACTCCTTATACCAACCAAGAAAAACTTAGTCCAGAAACAATTGCTATGTTGAATAAACAATCTGGCTTAGATAAACCAGTCATCGTTCAATATGGAATTTATTTAAAAAATCTGCTAGTCGGTGATTTTGGGATCTCATTCCAATTCAAAAACCAACCAGTAGCAAAACTTTTAGCAGGCCGTATCGGACCATCCGTCCAATTAGGTGGACAAGCGATTATTTTCGGTACATTAGTAGGGATTCTTTTAGGGATCATTGCTGCGATGCGCCAAAATACTTGGGTGGATACACTGGCAACGTTAATGGCTATTTTAGGACGTTCGATTCCTAACTTCGTCTTTGCCGTATTGTTACAGTATGTATTTGCAATGAAATTAAAAGTGTTGCCAATTGCAATGTGGAATGGTTTTGCTTACACGATTCTTCCAACTATTGCACTAGCTATGAGTCCAATGGCAGATTCCGCCAGGTTTATTCGAACGGAAATGGTCGAGGTATTACATAGTGATTATGTAGAATTAGCACGTGCTAAAGGCTTGAGCCGTTGGCAAGTTGCTGTTAGACATGGACTTAGAAATAGTTTGATTCCATTGATCACATTATTAGGACCTTTAGCTGTCGGTTTGATGACAGGGTCTCTAGTTGTTGAAAATATCTTCGCGATCCCTGGTATCGGGGAACAGTTTGTAAAATCGATCATGACCAATGATTATCCAACGATCATGGCTGTAACGATTTTATATTCTGCTTTACTAGTATTTGTTATTTTAGTCGTAGACTTACTTTATGGATTGATCGATCCAAGAATTCGTGTTTCAGGAGGTGACCGTGGCTAATGCAAACAGTTGATTTAAACAATGTACCAGATAAAATCAAAAATATTCCTGCTGGTGAATTCCAGCCTTTAGATACTTCAACAACAAAAGAGCGGGAACGAATCGCAACACCGTCACTAAGCTTTTTGCAAGATTCTTGGCGTCGTTTGAAAAAGAATAAAGCTGCTGTTGTTTCCTTGATCTTTTTAGGGATCATTATCTTTATCTCAATTATTACGATTTGGGTTTCACCACATGATCCAACTCAACAAAACGTTGCATATATCAATTTACCGCCACGCATTCCATTTTTAGATAGCATCAACGGCTTCAATGGGACAGCTACAGTAGCTGGACAAGTGGTTGATAAGTATGCACAAGCTAATGTTCCAGATAATGTGAACTTCTATTTAGGAACAGATGGATTAGGACGTGATGTGTTAAGCCGTTTGTTCATGGGAACACGTATCTCGTTATTGATCGCTTTTATTGCTGCTTTACTTGATATCACGATCGGTGTTACGTATGGTTTGATTTCAGGATTATTAGGCGGACGTGTCGATACAGTGATGCAGCGTATTCTTGAAGTTCTTTCAGGAATCCCTAACTTAGTTGTAATGATCTTGATGCTGACAGTGTTTGATCCAGGTATCTTATCGATCGTTTTGGCGATGGTTATCACTAACTGGATTTCAATGGCCAGAATCGTTCGGGCACAGACCTTGAAGCTGAAAGACCAAGAATTTGTACTAGCCGCTCAAACATTAGGTGAATCTCGTTTGAAGATTGCCGTAAAACATATTTTGCCGAATATTTCTAGCGTGATCATCGTCCAAATGATGTTCAGTATCCCGTCGGCAATTTTCTTCGAAGCGTTTCTAAGTTTCATCGGTTTAGGATTAAGACCGCCGACCGCTTCTCTTGGAACCTTGTTGAATGAAGGATATAAAACGTTCCGTTTCCTTCCATATTTAATGTGGATTCCTGCCGTAACACTATCGATAGTAATGATTTGTTTCAACTTACTAGCTGATGGTCTACGTGATGCCTTCGATCCTAAGATGAAAGAGTAGAGTGAATGACTATGGAAAAAGTATTAGAAGTAAAAGACCTACAGATTTCTTTTGATACGTTTGCTGGAAAAGTAAATGCTATTCGCGGTGTCAGCTTTGAATTGTTCAAAGGTGAAACACTTGCGATCGTAGGAGAATCTGGTAGTGGTAAATCAGTAACGACTAGAAGTATCATGCGTTTGTTGAGTAGTAATGCAAACATTGATAATGGAGAAATCCTGTTCAAAGGCGAAGATATCGTTAAGAAAACAGAAAAACAAATGCAAACGATTCGCGGGAAAGAAATCGCAATGATTTTCCAAGATCCGATGACGTCATTGGATCCGACGATGCCGATTGGCAAACAAGTAGCTGAATCGTTGATCAAGCATAATAAAGTATCGAAAAAAGAAGGATTAGAGCAAGCACTGGAACTATTGAAATTAGTAGGGATTCCAAATGCCGAAAAACGTTTGAAAAACTATCCTCACCAATTTTCAGGCGGACAACGTCAACGGATCGTTATTGCGATCGCTTTGATTTGTTACCCAGAAGTTCTGATTGCCGATGAACCAACAACTGCATTGGATGTAACGATCCAAGCACAAATTTTAGAATTATTAAAAGACTTACAACAAAAAATCAGCACATCGATCATTTTTATCACCCATGATCTAGGGGTCGTTGCCAATGTTGCTGATCGTGTAGCCGTAATGTATGGCGGACGTTTAGTAGAAGTTGGGACATCAGAAGAAATTTTCTATAATCCTCAACATCCTTATACGTGGGGCTTACTTGGCTCAATGCCGACGATGGAAGGAACAGAAGATAAGCTATATGCGATTCCAGGTTCACCTCCTGACTTATTGGATCCGCCAAAAGGAGATGCTTTTTATCCGCGTAATGAGTTCGCAATGAAAATCGATGCAGAAGAAGCGCCGCCTTATTTTGAAGTTTCACCAACTCATAAAGCTGCGACATGGTTATTGGCGCCACAAGCACCAAAAATCACACCTCCAGCAGAAATCGTTAGACGTTGGGCAATTTATGCTGAACGTCATAAGACAGCAACAGGAGGCGTTAAGTAATGAGTGAAAAAAGAAAAGTACTTTTAGATGTTAAAGGCTTGAAACAATACTTTAACGTGGGCCGTCCTGATGAAGTCAGAGCGGTTGACGATATTAGTTTTCATATCTATGAAGGCGAAACATTTGGTTTAGTTGGAGAATCCGGTAGTGGAAAATCAACGACTGGCCGTAGCGTGATTCGCTTATATAACCCAACAGATGGTGAAATCATTTTTGATGGGGAAGATATCAGTAAAATTCATTCAAAATCAGCAATGCAGGAATTCCGTCGCGAAGTTCAAATGATCTTTCAGGATCCTTATGCTTCACTGAATCCAAGAATGAAAGTCAATGACATCATTGCTGAAGGAATCGATATCAATCATTTAGCCAGTACACCTGCTGAGCGTGAAGAGAAGGTCAATGAGCTTTTAAAAGTCGTAGGACTTGATCCAAGTCACGGTACGCGTTATCCGCATGAGTTTTCAGGTGGTCAGCGTCAACGGATCGGAATTGCCCGTGCATTAGCTGTGAATCCTCGTTTCATCATTTGTGATGAGCCGATTTCGGCATTGGATGTATCGATTCAGGCACAGGTCGTTAACTTGCTGCAGGATCTGCAAAAAGATGCTGGATTGACGTATCTGTTTATCGCTCATGATCTATCAATGGTAAAACATATCAGTGATAGAATCGGTGTGATGCACAGTGGTAGATTATTGGAAATGGGCTCAAGTGATGATGTATATAATTTTGGCGTTCATCCGTATACAGAAAGTTTATTATCAGCGATCCCATTACCAGATCCAGATTATGAACGCACACGTAAACGTATCGTTTATAAACCACAGCCAGAAGACAATAAAGAACGTAAATTGAGAGAAATCACTCCTGAACATTACGTATATTGCTCGGAAGACGAAGTGGATGTCTATCGTAAAAAAATTGAAGAGAAAAAAGCCAGAGCGAATCTAGGATAAGCATTTGGTAAAGAAAAGACTAGCTAAGAAAAAATACTTTTTTCTTAGCTAGGATTTTTAACAAGTAATGAGTTGTTTTGAAAAAGATGAAATAAGGATGAGGCAAAAAAGTAGCAGTCATATTTTCTATTTTTCAGTCAGAGCTAATCGGCTTGATCAGCTTTTATTTAATCCAGCTTTTTGAGGTAACTTTTTCGGTAAGTAGATAAATGACTACAAAGATAAAGAGCATCTTTTTAGTCATTTCCTAACTTACTCAAAAGCTGAACGCCTCAATCAGCTTTTTATCTAATCTAGCTTCTTGAGCCAGCATCTCGCAAAAAAGATAAAACCTGATTATGGCAAAAAACGCCATTCTCATGTTTTCCTATTTTTGATCGATGCTAATAGGTTCAGTCAGCTTTTTATTTAATCTAGCTTCTTGAGCCAGCTCTTCAGAAAAAAGATAAAATGAGAATGAGGCAAAGAGCGCCTCAGTCGTATTTTCCTATTTTTCGGTCAGAGCTAACCGGCTCAATCAGCTTTTTATTGGTAGGGTGGTATGTTCATGAGGGTTTTAAAGGCTTATAAGTATCGGCTTTATCCTACCTCCGCTCAAGAGGAGTTTATAAAAAAAACTTTTTCTTGTGTTCGTCTTGTGTATAATCTTTTGCTTCAGGATCGGATCGCTCTTTATAAAGCATTGAAAGAAAATCCCGATCTTACTGTCAAACTACCGACACCTGCTCAATATAAAAAAGAGCATCCTTGTTTAAAAGAAGTAGATAGTTTGGCCTTAGCGAATGCACAAGTTTATCTGGATCGAGCATTTAAAAAATTTCATAGAGAAAAAGGCGTGGGTTTCCCCAAGTTGAAACAAAAGAAAGATTCTGTTTCATCTTATACGACCAACAATCAAAATGGAACGATCAAAATCATCGATGATAAATGTATAAAGGTTCCTAAATTAAAAACGCCAATGAAAGTGAAAATGCATCGTCCGATAAAAGGAAAAATAAAGTCAGCAACGATTTCTTTAACACCTAGTCATAAGTATTTCATTTCGATCCTTTGTGAAGAGGAAGTTCCGGAAGTAGAGAAAACCTACTCTGCTATAGGGATCACATTAGGTACCTCTGAATTTGCGGTGCTATCAAACGGTAGACGTATCGATAATGATAAGTACACCAGAGAATTCGAGCAGCGGCTTGCACGTGAAGAAAGAAAACTAGTCAGGCGTAAAGAAATTGCTAAAGTAAAAGGTATAGAACTATCCCAGCAAAAAAACTATCAGAAACAAAAATTGAAGGTAGCTAAAATGCGGGAAAAATTAATGAATCAGCGAACAGATTTTTTAAATAAAATTACAACAGAAATCGTTCGTAAATATGATGTCATATGCATTGAAGATATTCATCAAACAGAAGTTTATAGAAATAGAAAACTTCATCGAGGAATTTCAGATGTATCTTGGGCATTGTTTGTTTCAAAATTAGAATATAAAGCTTCTTGGTATAATAAAAGATTGATCAAGGTTTCTGCTTGCAATGAATGTTCTGAACATTCAGAAAATAAAAAACAAAGTAAGATCTTTCTTGAAGATATCGACAAACAAAAAGGAGCTTCTGATCCAGAAACAGCAGCGAGTATCCATGTTTTGAACAAAGGATTAAGCTATTAAAAACATTTATCAAAAACTGTAGGGACTACAGGGTTAGCCTAGGGAATATAAGGTAGATACAGCGATGATTCGATCATTTATCTTTTTCTAGGAAATTTCTATTCAATAGAAATAGTTCACTAATTATTAGTTGATGAAAAATAAAAAGTAGAACTTTGTTAGACCTATTCTTTTAATTTTTGAATAAGTCTGGCGAAGTTTTTTTAATTTGCAGGTAAAAGTGTAGTACAATCATAGTGGAAGGAAATAGTTAGACGGACACAGCATAAATAAATAGAAAGCGCTTGTATTTTCGGGTTCGATGCTACTTGATTTGAGAGGATATCAGGCGATCCAAGAAAGGAAGATAATAAATGACAATTAAAATGATTGCAGTAGATATGGATGGGACATTTTTGAACAGCAAGAAAGAATATGATAGAGAAAAATTTGATTATCTCTATCAAAAAATGAAACAGCAGAATGTCCGTTTTGTAGTCGCAAGTGGAAATCAATATTATCAGCTAAAATCTTTTTTTCCAACGATAGCAGATGAGTTATCCTTTGTTTCAGAAAATGGTGCTTATGTCATTAGCGAAGGAAACGAAATTTTCTGCGGAGAGCTTCAACCGGATAGTGTAAAAGATGTTCTTACTATTTTATCTGAGGTAGAGGGCGCACATACGATTCTTTGTGGGAAAAATAGTGCATATGTCAGTGAGCAGGAGCCGGATGAATTTGTCGCATATGGCAGTAAATATTATCATCGCTTAAAAAGGGTACCGAATTTATTCGATATAAAAGAGGATAGGCTGTTTAAATTTGCCTTGAGTTTCCCATCTGAGAAAGTTAAGGGAGTGTTAAAACAGCTGAATGAAGTATTAGGAGACAAAGTAACGCCTGTTTCCAGTGGGCATGAGGATGTTGATTTGATTATTCCAGGAATCCATAAGGCGCATGGCTTGATGCAGCTGCAGCAATTATGGGATATCAAAAATCATGAAATTGCCGCTTTCGGTGATAGTGGAAATGATTTGGAAATGCTAAAACATGTAGGACACGGTTTTGCAATGAGTAATGCTCAGCCTGAAATCAAGGTTGCAGCCAATGAAATTATTCTATCGAATGATGAAAGTGGTGTTTTAGTTAAGATTGAAGAACTATTAAGTAAGTAGTTGTCTTTAAGGCAGTGTATAAACAGAGAAACATTTGTATACTGCCTTAAAATTTTTTTATAGACGTTTGACAAATACTGTAGGATAGTTTATACTATTAAAGTTGAGAAATGAAAGCAGAAGCACCCGCTTCTCGCCTTAGTTGACATTGTCACTGGGCTTGATAAGAGGATTCCTTATATCAGAAGATATGAGTCCGAAAATCGCGGGATCTGTTTACAGAGCCTGTTTTTTATTGTCATTTTTATGACAGGGACGTCAAGGAATAACAACGTTTCAGCGCTGATTTTCTCTTAAAAAACTTGGAGGTGAATGACCATAGCAAAGGATATGATGGTGAACGACGGCATTCGTGCACGCGAGTTACGTTTGATCGGACAAGACGGTGAACAATTAGGTGTTAAAACAAAAGTGGAAGCATTAAAAATCGCTGAAACAGCCAATTTGGATTTAGTTCTAGTAGCACCTACTGCGAAACCTCCTGTTGCGCGAATTATGGATTATGGAAAATTCCGTTTCGAAACGCAAAAGAAAGAGCGTGAAGCTCGTAAGAAACAAAAAGTGATCAACGTAAAAGAAGTTCGTTTAAGTCCGACAATCGATGTCAATGACTTTAATACAAAACTTCGTAATGCACGCAAGTTCTTGGAAAAAGGAGACAAAGTGAAAGCTTCGATCCGTTTCAAAGGCCGTGCCATTACCCATAAAGAGATTGGTCAGAAAGTTCTTGATCGCTTAGCGGAAGAAACTGCAGATATCGCTACAGTTGAACAAAAAGCGAAAATGGACGGACGCAGCATGTTCTTAACGCTGGCACCGAAAAACGACAAGTAAGCTGAAAAGCTGATAACTAGTTAACAAAAGATTTTGAGGATACTCGTTCAATAGTTGAACGGTAGACGAAAATGAAAATGTAGGAGGAAAATTAGTCATGCCAAAACAAAAAACTCACCGCGGATCAGCAAAACGTTTCAAACGTACTGGTAAAGGCGGTTTGAAGAGATTCCGTGCGTTTACAAGTCACCGTTTCCACGGTAAAACAAAGAAACAACGCCGTCAATTGCGTAAAGCAGGAATGGTATCAGCTGGCGATTTCAAACGTATTCGCCAACAATTAGCAAGAATGAAATAAAAAGCTGAAAGAGCTCGATTAGCATTGACTGAAAAAGCTTGCTGAATGTAGGAAAGCTGAAGAATTTCTTGTAGCAACTTAGCAATGAAAACACTCATAGAGATAATAGATATTTATTAGGAGGAATTAACCATGGCACGTGTTAAAGGTGGCGTAGTAAGCCGTAAACGTCGTAAAAAGATCCTTAAGTTAGCGAAAGGCTATTACGGATCAAAACATACTTTATTTAGAACAGCAAAAGAACAAGTGATGAAATCTTATAGTTATGCATACAGAGATCGTCGTCAGAAAAAACGTGATTTCCGTAAATTATGGATTGCGCGTATCAACGCAGCAGCTCGTATGAATGGCTTGAGCTATTCTAAATTAATGCACGGTTTGAAATTGGCAGAGATTGATATCAACCGCAAAATGTTAGCTGACTTGGCTGTTAACGATGCATCAGCATTTACAGCATTAGCTGACCAAGCAAAAGACGCTTTAGCTAAATAAAACTATTTTGAAGTTCCTATTTCTTAATTGAAAGGGAACTTTTTTATTATTTTTTACAAAATGATGTATCTTGATGGTATAATAATATCGAATTATTTAAAAAAATAATAAATAGAAAGCTGGTTTAAAAGTGAAAAAGAAACTATTTGTGTTAGCGCTTGTTTTTTTGGGAGGAGTCTGTTCATTTGGGGTGAATACAGAAGCGGCTTCTATCAATGATCTACGTTTTGGTTCTCACGTACAGGATTATGGAGATACTGGTTTTGGTAAGGACAAACGATTTAGGACGATAGCAGAAATGGGTCCTTCTGGTACAGGTAGTGGTTCCGTGCGAC
Source organism: Enterococcus sp. 9D6_DIV0238 (assembly GCF_002174455.2). Taxonomy (NCBI): domain Bacteria; kingdom Bacillati; phylum Bacillota; class Bacilli; order Lactobacillales; family Enterococcaceae; genus Enterococcus; species Candidatus Enterococcus dunnyi. Next base: position 1,319,319 of record NZ_CP147246.1, on the reverse strand, counting down.
AATCGAAACGAATGGAAGCGATGTTCATAAAAGGAAGCACAGATATTTCGATCAATACACATGTAGAAAATATCGGTTGGTTATCTGAAAAACTAACAGCTAAGGAAAAAAGTGCCGGTGTCTCTAAACGAAATATCAAAGGGCGAAACACAACGATTTATTATCAAGCAGGTCGAGGGGGAACTGCTGGAGGTGCGTTGAGAGTAGAAGCGGTAGAATTCACTTTAACAGGTAGCTTAGCCCAGCAATACGATATGTATTATTGTGTTCATGCACAAGATTATGGCTGGTTAGGCTGGTCTAAAGCAAAATCAAAAACTGAAGATAGTAAATCGACTGCTCATAAAGCTGGAACAGCGGGTTTGTCTAAGCGTTTAGAAGCTTATAAAGTAGTACTGGTTCCAAAAGGATCACCTGCACCTAGAAATGTTAGCGGTCAAAAAAATTACCAATATGTAGCCAAAGATTCTTTAGGAAGAGTGTATGCATATAAAGATGGAAAACGAGTTTCTGCAAAATAATTGGTCTATTTATCTAAAATCCATTTTGAAGGATAAGATTGTTTTCGTTATCGATTTTACTATGCTCTCATTATTTGATATGATAAAAAGGTATAGTTTTTATTATTAAAAAGGAGAGTGGAAATATGGATGTTATGAAAAAGGTTTTTATGTACACTAAAAAATTCTTTATCGTAATTGGGTTGTTTTTATTAAGTCAAATCAGTATGACTGTTTTTGGCATTGTTAAAGGGTTTTCTCAAGCTTCTGGTGAAGCAAATTTATCGTTAGCGGTATCGATCATCTTGATTTTATTGGAAATTGGAAACATTTGGCTGCTGGTATTTTTAGCAAAGAAATTAGGCTTTTTTACAATCAAGTTTGATTTTCTCACGGGAAAAAATATAGGCATCATCATTGGTGGTTATGTTTTGGCTCGAATCGTTGCTATTGTCGGTACACTATTGTTAAATGCTCAAGGAACGAATTCTACTGCCAACGATGCGGCGATCCAAACAATGTTTACGGGAGAAAATCCATTGTTGATCATCCTATTGATCGGTATCTCTGCGCCGATCATGGAAGAGATTGTTTTCAGAGGAGGGATCATTGGCTTCTGGCTGAAAGACTATCCAATTATTGGGATTGCGCTAAGCTCAGTTATTTTCGGGTTGATGCATGGTCCAACAGATTTGATAAGTTTCTTGATCTATGGATTGATCGGGTTGATTTTATCAGTTGTTTATTATAAGACAAAACGCTTGGAACTTAGTATAGCGATACACTTTTTAAATAATATTTTAGGCGCTATAATGATTGCATTTGGTTTGATTTGATCAAAGCTGATACAAAAAATAATCTGGAACCTGATTTCAAAAATTAGGTTCCAGATTATTTTTTACAGCATCATTCTTAGTAAGACCAAGATGATCATATGAAGAGGATAAAATAGGTAGAATCCCCATTTGACCCAAGTTGGAGAATATCCGCGTTGGCCATTATAATTCATCAACAATGGAATAACGCCAAGGATCCCTAAGGTTGAGGCTAGCTCATATAACGGAACAGAGTTTGGAGCCATCGTTCGCGCGACCAATAACAATAAAAATAAGAAAAGGGTTGCATAAACGGGTGGGATGATTTTCTTCAAACGGTCATTCTTTACGCGATAAAAGCCAAAAATGATCAATACACCAATCAAATTCCAGTCGGACATAACGGTGGCAAACGAAAATGCAATGACCAGTAGCACATGCAGGTAAAGGTTTTTAGTTTTATCATAGACCATAATTAGTAGAAGACCCATCAAAAGTGTGAAGAAAATATTATTAACAAGTTCAGAAGGATCAAAAGGATGGCCTGGATAAAATAAGAGATGGAATGGATAAATAGATAGGAGCCAAAATACAGCCAATCGTAAAGCGTATTTTTTAAGGTTCCTGCTGTAATGGAATCCTTCCACTAACAAATAAGCCATGATCGGAAAAGTAAGTTTTCCAATCAATTCAGTAAAAAAGAAAAGTCCAGTTGAATACTGATACAACTGAAAGCCGCTACCGATATGGTTGAGCAGCATAGCAATGATTGCAATCATTTTTAGATGGAACGATGTAAGTTTTTTTTCCATAATAGTTACCTCCTAGTTCTATAAATAACCATATCATAGATATAGCCAAAACAACGGGGGCTTAAGTTGCATTTTCTTCTAGGTCTGAGTAACTATGATCAGGAAATGTGTCTATTTTTTCAGATTTAGATTTTTACATCGTGTAAAAAAAATGATATATTAGTTTTATAATGAAATGTAGTGAAAAATTTTTACGAATGAATCTACTGCATCAATTAAAAGGGGGAAAATATGAAAGAAGATCAAAGGTTTGGAATAATGAAAAAATACGTTAACGTGGTTCTGGATATTGTTTTAGGAATGTTGGCCATTCTTATTTTGATATTTATGATCCGTCAGCTGATCGATATTGGTACATTTATCAATAAACCGATGACACCAAAAAATCTATCGGTCGTCATGCAGGAAGTCGTGGCATTTTTCATGTTATTTGAATTTATCATGATGGTAATTCGTTATATTCAAGAAGGACATCATATCCCGATTCGTTATTTGATTTTGATTTGTATCACAGCAATTTTGCGCCAGTTGATGGTGATCCACGGAGATGCAGTTCAAACATTACTATTGTCTATTTCGATTTTAGCATTAGTGATCGTTTTGTTTGTTCTTAATCTGAGTGGAAATAAATCGTATTCTGGATTCAAATCAAATAAAATAGACGAAAAAGACTAAAAAAAGGTTGCTCATAACTGATTTGAGCAGCCTTTTTCTTTGATTATGCGATGAATAACCGAATCAGTCCAATCGCTAAAAGAACTTGAATGACACCAACGGAAAGTCCGTAGATCAAGAAACGTTTGCCTTCTTTAAAGAATTTTTGAAAATCTAGACGTAATCCAATCGCGGCTAAAGCAGTGATTTCAAACCAGCCGCTAAAAAAATGAGCTGTTTGGCTTAGTTGTGCAGGGAGTTGGATCAAGCTATTAATAATACAAAATAAGACGAATCCAACGACATACCAAGGCAGACCAGCCTTTTTTTTAGCAACAGCTGTTGTTTCGGCAGCTGTTGCAATTGGCGCTTTCCGTTCTTTAAACTTTCCGAAAAGATAAACAACAACCACTAACAACATGATTCGCATGATCTTAAACAACATAGCAAATTCAACCACTTCTCCGTTGATCATACTTGCACTAGCCACTACTTGTCCAACCGATTGTAGAATTCCTCCGATCAGAGCGCTTTTTGCTAATAGATCAGTACCATATAGAATAGAAGCGATCAAAGGTAAGAGTAGCATCAAGATAGTACCTAGCAAGTTGACTAATGTGATGATTTGTCCTTTTTCTTCTTCTTTTGCATGGATCGAAGGAGCAATCGATGCAATCGCAGAAGATCCGCAGACTGCATTACCCCCAGCCATCAATAAAGACATGTTATCCGAGAACAATAATTTTTTTCCAAGAATATAAGTAGCAAGGATCGTTAGTCCCATTTGTAACACTACAAAGATCCCGCCTTTTATCCCGATATGAGCAATTGTCTGAAAAGTCACTGTTGCACCTAACAGGACAACTGAAAATTCTAATAATTTTCCTTCTGCTATTTTTGTTCCTTTATCCAATATAGGATGTTTTAAACACGTATTCCCTAACACTATGCCTAGTAAAATCGCGATCGTCGCTGCACCTAAAGTTGGCAGCCAAATCGCGATTCCTTTACTGATCACAGCAACAATAAAAGCGGTGATCAGTCCAGGCAGGATCGTGAGTGCTTGAGTTAAATAAGAGTTAGTAGTTTTCACTAAGGTATTCATCTTCTTTCTTCATTTATCTATGTATTCAGTATAACGAAATAAGTTGCATTTGAGAAATAAATAGTTAAAATAATATCTATAAGAGAAATGAATGGAAGGGGATTCTATGTTTAAATTACTGAAGACATTCCGCACAGTCTACGAAACAAAAAATTTTTCAAAAGCAGCAGAGACCTTATTTATTTCTCAACCAGCTGTTTCTAATCAAGTAAAGCAGCTAGAAGAAGAGTTGGATATCGTGTTGTTTATACGAAGTGGACGGCAAGAAATGACTGCGACAAAACAGGCAGACATTTTATATCATCATCTACTGAATCTAACGGATGATTGGGAAGACATCTTACAAGCATTAAAAACACAATCAATTCCGAAAGCAACTTGTAAGATCATTGCTTCAAATACGTTTGCAGTGCACTACTTACCAGAATTGATGAAAGAACTTGTGCAGTATTTTCCAGAGGTCTCATTTGTTTTAGAGATGGATAATTCAGAAGTAGTGTTGGAGAAAATAGAAAAGCATCAAGCACACTTTGGTTTTATTGAGAAGCCCTTGATCACAGAAACGGCTGTTCGTCAGGAAATTTTGAATGATGAATTAGTTCACGCTGGTGATTTATCAAGTGAGCTATGGTTGGTTCGAGAAGAAAGCTCTGGCGTCTATCATTATACAGAACGCTATTTTTTAGAAAATAATTTGAGTCCGAAAAAAATGATCATTAAAAATAATGAAATCATTATCCGTTGTTTGGATAAGGGAATAGGACAATCGATTGTATCTAAAAAAGCTTTGACGAAAAAAATAAACTGGCATTCTTTAGACCAAGGCTACCAAAGAAAATTTTATTTGATTAAACGAGATCGCATCGAATCTACGCAGTTACAAGAAATCGCTCATTTCATCAATACTCATTTTCAAAAAGCTGAACAGCCATTTTTAAATTGATCTATTTTTTCTAATCAAATGGCATGATACAATAAAGAGACTGGAAGTAGAAAGGATCAGATAAATGATTGATTTGAATCAGGTATTAACATTTACAGAGGCTGCTGAAAAATGGGGACTTGCTGGAGGAAATACGATTCGTCAAGCTGTATTGCGAAAAAAATTTGAAGCACATGAAATCAAAAAGAGTGGAACGGTCTGGCTGACAACCTATGAAGCAATGTATCGTGTCTTTGGAGAGTCTAAAAAAAAGGAGGCAGTCTTTCTGCAGCAAAACACTATCTTTCAAGCGATCACACAAAAAAAGCAAGGCAATCCGACTGCACTAGCGAATATACAAAAAGAAATGACAGCAGCATTTTCTGCAGGCCGAAAAGTGTTTATTCAAGAAAAGTTATTAGGAAAATGGCGAACGGTCTATATTTTCTCAACTGAAGAAGAAGTTCAAAATTGGTTGGTATTGATCCAAAAAGCGAATTGACTATCTAAAGAAATAAAACAATGCTTTTTATAAAAGAATGATATGTCACCAAGAGATGCATAGTTCAAGAATAGAATAAAATAGATTGGAAATAAGCGGATCAGGCTTATTTCCAACCCTAATAGTCATCAATGAAGAAAGTACAAATAATGAGTGTCGTATATAAAAGGAAGTATTGAAAAAGGTTACGAAGTTAATTTTGTTGTACTTTCTTATTGAATACTTGGGAGTAGTAATTGACTATTAGTTTTAGAGGAACGACACTTACTTAATGACATCATCCAGGAGAATGGGAAAAAGCTGGTTGGGATCAGCTTTTATGCGTCAATGATTGGTTGACAAGTATATGTGATGATTAAAAAAGTAAGTACGCGTCCCCTAAGATAGAAACGAATGCATAAAAAAACGATGCTGGACACAGATCCAACATCGTTGTAAGGACAATAAACAAGCATAAACATTTCCAAGTCAGAAAAAACTAGTATAAAACTCTAGAAATTTTTGTCAAAATTGAGTAAAATGGAAGATGTCAATGTATAACTATTGGCTTAAGCAACTTGATTGGTCAGGTGTTCACTGACTTTTCAGGGCTTCATGATTTAGTTGGTAGCTAAATTATGAAGTGCTTTTTTTTATTCTATTCGTTTCTATCTACTTTCCATTTTATAGGAAAACCCTTTTAGGGTCAATAAAGGGTTGGAAAAAAATCAGACATTCGTTGGACTTTTTCTATTTTTATTGTCATTTATCCTAATCTATTGAGATAAAAAAACTACCTTTATGGCTGTTTAAATCGCTATAAACATGAGGATGTGTGAGACTTATCTTAAAAGTATTCCGCTAATGTTGGGACATGATTGTTATTTTCACTCTGATAATGTATCAGCGCCAAGAAAACCAACCGAAGTGTTTTCTTTGTTTAGGTACAGTCTGTTCTGATAAAAGGGTGTCAAACTCCTTTGTGAATTCTGTGTAGAGACTTGCATCTATGATATCTGGAAGTAGCCGCTCTAATTCTAGCTCTCCTTCAGCTCTTGAGTATGTGACAGGATCAAAGGAGAGTAAAGGAATTTGATAATCCTCTAACCAGTGACGTTTCTTATCGAAATTGCTGTACAAAAAAGGTTTTTCTAACACTAGATCGATTCGTCGTGCAAATTTAGGAAATTCTTCCTCTGTAATCAAGCTAGAACTGCCATAAAGCAGACGAAGATCGTATTGTTCTTCACTAGGGTCTGTATATAAGCGCTCTAAAGAGTAGCTTTCCTCAAGTAAAACTAACCCGAGTTTTCTAAGCGCATTTGTAAAGGCCTGAAAAAATACTTCTTTTCGATCCCCACCTAAAATAAAGATGTCAATATTTTTGTCATCTGCTTTATTATTTTCTTTCTTTTTGGACTGATATCCACGTTCATTATCAATTGTGATCAATTCCTCTAATAAACCATCAAGCGCACGTTCTCCGTCCATTAAACCAAATATTCGAGCATCGATGTCTTTAACGACAATTGGATAATCCGCTAATAATTCTTTTTTTGCTTTTGTCCTAAAACGGACCTGCGGTGCGATAAGAACAACATCAAATAAACGAGTAAAATCATAGACGATTTGAGGGCGAATCGCATCGATCCCACCATAAGCAAAAATAATATCTGATTCTGCTGATAATTCTTTTTCATGACGCATCACACTTTCAAAATCATCAAAACTTGTTTTTAAAGTAGAATTTTCAGAAGCTTTGACGATTCGTTGGCAAAACATACTGGATGTTCCACCACCTGCGCAACCAATAAAAACAAACATAAAACCCCTTCTTCCGTCACTAATTCGTTACAGAAACCTTAACATAGTTTTGTCTTCTATTCAAGAACACTGCAATTAGGCTTGATCTAAAGCTCAAAATTCTGATTATTTTTTGTAACATAAAAAAATAGATAAAAAACAGATTAGCTTTAGAAGAACTACAGATGACTTGTCTATAATAAGTTTTATCAAATAGATATAAATTAAACGAATGAATCGAAAGGAAAGATTTGATATGAAAAAAATAACGAAAATTATTTTAGCAATGGTGATGGCACTATCTTTAAGCGCAATGACAGGCTGTAACAAAAAAGAGACGAAAGAAGAAGGGTATAAAACAAAACAGGATTTCAAAGATAATGTTCAGAGTAAGAAAAAAATCACTGTTGACGGTGAGGAGATGGATGAATTTACCATGAAAGATGGTATGAAAGTACAAGGGGCAGGACTCGAAGAAGCCGTCGGTGGAGACGATGATTCAGAGTAAGTTTAGATAAAAAATGAGGAGGTTTCAAGGGAAATAAGCTTCTCTTGAAACCATTTTTAATAAGGAGATAATAATTATGAGAGCCGTAGGAAAAAGAAATAGAAAAAAAATTCTATTGATAGGTTTTGCGATTGTGATCGTCGCACTAATTACTTTTATAGTGATAAATGCATTCAGCTCTTCTGAAGAGCAAAATATAAATGCATCTAATCCAGAAAACAAAGTGGAAGAAAGAAGCGTCAAATCTTTAGTTGAAGAAAGTAAAGCGGGCGATTTGACCTTAGCTGGTAAAGTGACAGCGAATAACACTAATAAAATAAAAATCGACCCTGATAAAGGAACCGTCAAAGAAGTTTTAGTCAAAGAAGGAGATCGTGTAGAAAAAGGTCAAGCACTATTTACCTATCAAACAGATCAGCAAATGAAAACAAAAGAAGCTGAACTGGATGCAGAAGCTAAAGCCAGAGCCGTTGAAGTAGCAAGAAGCAGTGCTGGAATCAAATGGGAAACTTACAATAAAAAGGTAGCACAATTGAACCAGGCAAAGGCAGATTATGATAAAGAGAATACGGAAGAGTTAAAAGGTGAAATCAAGACATTAGAAGGTGAAGTCGACCAAGCGTATACAGAAGGGTTGACGGGAGATAATGAAGTAAAGAACGCAGAAAGCGAACTGGAAAAAGCCCAGTTGATGCAAACGAATGAACAGGAGAGACTAGGTGCAGATACGATCGTTGCAGATAATGCTGGTACGATCAAATCATTGAATATGGATTTGATCAACCAATCGAAAGAAAAGCAGCGTGAAGAAAGTTTTATGGAAATCATTGACGATTCGAATCTATTTGTCAACGGTGATATCAATGAATTTGATAGAGAAAAAGTGTCACTAAATCAACCAGTAGAATTGATCGACAGAAAAAATAAAGATAAGAAGTGGCAGGGGAAAATCGTTCAAGTTGCTAATTTAAGCTCAGATGAAGCAGGAAAAGACAAGAAACAAGACGAAGATCCCAACTTATCTAAATTTCCTTACAAAGTCCTAATCGACAAGACGGATCAAATGCCGATCATTGGTTCTCATGTCTATGTAAAAGTGTTGCCCAAAGAATTTGAAAGCGGCAAAATTATTTTAAATAAACAATATATCCTTTCACAAGATAATAAACAATATGTATGGAAAATAGACAACAATAAAATCAAGCGCCATGAAATCAAAGGAACACCAGTCGGTGAAAATTTAATGTCAGTCAACGAAGGGCTTGCGCAAACGGATAAGATCGCACTACCAAAAACAGGCATGAAAGATGGAATGGAGGTAGGTGAAGATGTTAAGCCTTAAACAAATCAAAAAATCCTACTGGCAAGGGCAAACAGAAATTCCAGTATTAAAAGGAATCGACTTAGAGGTGGATGAAGGAGAATTTGTTGCTATTATGGGGCCATCTGGTTCTGGCAAATCAACGTTGATGAACATCATTGGTTGTTTAGATAAAGCAACAAGCGGCGAGTATGAAATCGAAAATGTAGGGGTGAGCACTTTATCTGATAATGAGCTAGCCGATTTAAGAAATCAGAAAATCGGCTTTGTTTTTCAAAATTTTAATTTAATGCCTAAATTGACCGCCTGTCAAAATGTAGAGCTTCCATTGACATACAGTAAAGTCAGCAAACAGGAACGGCGTGAACGTGCATTGAAAATGCTTGATTTGGTTGGTCTAAAGGAGAGAAGCGAGTTCAAACCAATGGAACTATCCGGTGGACAGAAACAACGTGTAGCGATAGCAAGAGCATTAGTGACAGATCCAAGTTTTATCTTAGGGGACGAACCTACCGGGGCATTAGATACAAAAACGAGTGTTCAGATTATGGAGCTATTTAAAAAGTTTCACTTGGAAGGAAAAACGATCGTCTTGATTACTCATGAGCCAGAAATCGCCGAGCTATGTGAAAGAACGGTCGTTTTGCGTGATGGCAATATCACAAGTGATACCTCACAACAAAAAGAGGTGATGGTGTAATGGAGGAAATCGGCGTTGCTATCCAATCCATATTGGCACATAAAATGCGTTCGATTTTGACAATGCTTGGTGTGATTATTGGTATCGCAGCAATTATTTCGATTTTTAGTATCATTGAAGGTAATACAGCAAATATGAAAAAAGAAATGATAGGCGGCAGCAATAATACGATGGAAGTTGAATATGATAAAAAAAGCTCATTCGATCCATCACTTCGCTCTGGAAAAGAAGAACAAAAACCAAGTTATATACCGGAAATCGGTGAAGAACAATTAAAAAAAGTGAAGCAGGTTCCAGACGTGATCGATGCGGGATTAGCGTATCAAACGGAAGCGAATGTTTACCGTCAGGCAAGCAAGGCTCAAAGCAAAGTATCAGCTGTAACACCAAATATCGATAAATTGAAAAGGTTGAAAATCTTAAAAGGAGAGGGCTTTGATTCAAAGGATTTTAAAGAAAATAAGCAAATCATTTATTTGGATCAAACCTTGTATGAGGAACTATTTAAAGGTCAAGATGGGATCGGGCAATATGTAGAGGTCAAAGGAGTGCCATTTGAAGTCAAAGGTGTTTTTAAAGCTGAAGAAGAGGATGATAGTCCATATAGCTTTGTTGAAAAAGAAGCATATATCCCATTAGAACAGGCTTATAAGATTTTTTCAGAGATCGATATCGCACCGAAAGTGATCATTCAATCAACAGATACGGATAAACTACAAATTGCAGCGAAAAAAGTTGCAAAAGTTTTAAATAAAGAAATACCTAAATCCGATTATGTTTATGGTGTGAGGAATATGGAAGAGCTACAAAAAAGCCTTGAACAGTTCAATCAATCCAACTTTATTCTTTTAGCAGGGATTGCCAGTATTTCTCTTTTGGTTGGCGGGATTGGAGTAATGAATATCATGCTGGTGTCAGTGACTGAGAGAACAAGAGAAATCGGTGTAAAAAAAGCTTTAGGAGCAAGAAGGAAAGTTATTTTAAAGCAATTCCTTGTAGAAGCAGTGGTCATTACTTTACTAGGAGGGATTTTAGGTGTATTGATCGGTTTATTAGGCGGCTTTATAATAACTCGTGTGTTGGAATATCCGTATATCGTTTCAATTATTTCAGTTGTTGCTAGTCTGGCTTTTTGCTGTATAATTGGAATTGTCTTTGGGTTATTGCCGGCGATGAAAGCATCGAAGCTGGATCCAATCGAAGCATTACGCTTTGAATAAGGAGTTGTAAACATGGTAAAAATTCTAGTCGTTGAAGATGATGAAATGATCAATCAGGTTGTAACAGAATTTTTGATGGAAAAAAACTATGAGGTTGTCTCTGTAAAAGATGGGGAAGAGGCGTTAGAGGAATTTGAATTGCAGCATTTTGATTTACTTTTGTTGGATATCATGTTGCCCTCCATTAGTGGAATTGAGATTCTAAAAAAAGTTAGGGAGACATCTAATGTACCAGTTATTATGCTAACAGCGATCGATGATGAATATACTCAGTTAGTCAGCTTTAATCATTTGATCAATGATTATATCGTGAAGCCTTTTTCGCCAGTCATTTTGATGAAACGTGTGGAAAATGTTTTGAGAGTGAACAGACCAAGTAATCAGATCGAGATCGATGGCTATTTGATCGATCTTGACGATTGTGTTGTGACATATGAAGAGAAAGAAATTTCTTTGACAAAAAAAGAATATGAAATTTTAGCTGTTTTAGCAAAAAGAGCAGGTAATTTAGTAACTCGTGAACAATTAGTTTATCAAGTTTGGGGTTATGATGATTATTTAGATAGTCGGATACTCGACAATCATATGAAGAATTTGCGAAAGAAATTACCTTTATTGTCCATTCAAACGATCAAAGGGATGGGCTATAAAATCGAGGTCTTAAAATGAAAATCATGTGGAAAAATTTCTTGTTTTCGATCTCTGTCATCTTTACAGTAACGACAGTTTCATTAGCTATTTTATATTTTGTGATGCCCATTTATTATGAATATACAAAGCTTAATGGAATCAAGCACGAGTTTGGTGAGATCACGAATGAATTGGATAAGAAGTCTTTAGAAGAAATGCGGGGAAAAATAGATAAACAATTATTTAAAGGGCAAGAAGCGATCACACTAATTTTGTCGGATCAAAATGGAAAGATCATCCATCCTTATTTTGGCGAGGAAAATGATTCGTTTAGTATTAAATTAGGTGATCAGGGAGAAACGAAGATAGTAGATTCTTCAGACACGATGGATGTGGAATTATCAGGGTCGAACAGAGTAAAAGAGATGACAAGTTCAATCAAAGATAACCAGGGCACGCACTACCTATTGACGGGGTTGTATTCACTCCAGCCGATTTCAGATGCTAGTGCGGTATTATTGCAGATTTATCCATTTCTTTTAGTGATCGATTTTTTGATCGGCGGTATTGCAGCTTATTTCTATAGCCGTTTTTCAACCAAACGAATCAAGCAGATATCTATGGCGACAAATCAAATGTTAAGCTTGGATCATACGATAAAATGTGAGATCAAAGGAAAAGATGAATTGGCTTTACTTGCTCAAGACATTAATCAATTGGACCAGACGTTGCTTACCACAATTGACGCATTAAAAGCTGAGGTTGCTAAAGTAGAAGGGATCGAACGTTCTAAAGCTGAATTTATGCGCGTGACTTCACATGAATTAAAAACACCGGTCGCCTCATTGATGGGCATCATTGACGGTATGATTTATAATGTTGGAAAATTTAAGGATCGCGAGTATTATCTAGCAGTATGTAAAGAGATTTTACAGCAGCAAGCAGACATGATCCAAAATGTTTTGACTGTTTCAAAGTTGGACATGTTTTCTTTGGAGGAAACGAATCAGGAAGTTTTTTCCCTAAAAGAGGTCATTGAGGATAAGCTTAAAACTTATCGATTGCTTGCAGAAGTCAATCAGGTAGAATTAATTGTACATTTAGAAGAATGCTTCGTCAAAGGAAATAAAGATGAACTTGGCAAAGTAATCAATAATCTTTTAAGTAATGCTTTTCGTTATACTAAGACGAATGGTCAAATCGATTTGTTTTTGGATCAGCATACATTAGTTATCGAGAATCAAGCAGTAAAAGTTTTGTCGAAAGAAGAGTTGAGTCAAATCTTCGAGCCATTCTATCGTCCTGATTTCAGCCGGAATCGGGAAACAGGAGGATCAGGCTTAGGGTTATTCATTGTGAAACAAATACTAGATAAACAAGAGTGGAACTTCTCATTCAAAGAATTAGAAGGGACGCGAATGTGCTTTTCGATTTATTTTGATACAGAAAGAGTCATCATCTAATAAAAATATTTTTAGGTTTGTTATGAAAGTCCAATGACGATTCAAATGTAGCTTTCATAGATGTAAGGTTATGGAATCTTTTGTAAGTAGTTTACTCACCTTCCGTATGCTAGTATAAATGTACTGAGAGAAAGAAGGGGCAGCAATGAGTCGTGCAAGAGAAGTTATATCTTATCTAGTTATCATCTATCTGTCGATCAGTGTTGGGAATCGGGCATTAGCCTTTTTTCAGAAGTTTCCAACTAATATTTGGATCGATCGAATCATTTGTATCATCATTACAGCAATAATCGCTGGTTTGTTAGGCTGTCTTTTATTGCCAAAAAACAAAGTTAAACAATAGCATCAAATTTTGAGAGCAAAACAAAACTGATTTTTAGTTTTGTTTTGCTCTTTTTTTGTGATCAGTTTATCCAAATATCAGGCGGTAATATTTTTATACTAATGAAAACAAGGTATAGTGATGAGAAAAATTAAAGAAATTATGTTGTAGAAAGTGATCATCTATTTATTGCTGTTGAATCATACATTTGTCTTTTTTTTAGCGATAGGAAGATTTGAAATAATCGATTCGCAAAATAAGAAAGGACGATGATTAAATCAATTCTAATGTTTTTCGTTTTTAAAGGCATCAATTCTTAATTCGTAGTGTTATATTTCATTTCCTATATTTTTGTTTTAGTTATCAAAATAAATAATGATGATTGATAAAAAACGAAAAAATATGATGAAATATTTTTGGTAAAAAAAGAGTAAATAAAGCTTTAAAATGATATTTTATAGGCTTTTATACAACCAACTGTTTATACAAAAAAATGAAAAAATACTCTTCCAATTAATGATGTGGTTCTGTATAGTTAATAAAAAGAGAAAGGAGAAAGAAGATTTTTTAGTTATTAAATAGATGAAATTGATTGCGATAATGAAGTAAAATGAAAAAAGATAGGAGTTAATAGAATGAGTAGGGTATTAAGTAGATTGTTGAGTAGATTGTTTTCACGTACTGATGGAGAAAGTCTAGCAGGCTATGTTGGAGTGATCCTTTTATTGTTGGTTGGAATTGTCTTCATTTACTGGCTATATTATAAATTTGTTACGGATAAGAAAATAGCTTCTTTTGTGAAAGCTTATGAGGCTCCAGCTGATAAGCAAAAATATTTAGCTGCAGCATCGATTTATAGTCATGATCCATATCCGACAATGATATGTTTAAAAAGCTTTGATTTGGAAAAACCATTTCTTAAATTGATTCGAAGACAAGTATTTAAAAGAGACTGGTCGATCACTAATCATCAAACAACGATAGATACACTTGACTGGTTGTTTGATTCTGGACATCGAAAGGAAATAGATTTAAGCAGTATTTTGCGTCAATTAGATTCGAGATATGTGGTCGATAGTCATCTTACTCAGTTGATTACTGCTGCAAATGGTATCCAGGTATATAATGATAATGGTGAGCTACGAACAATAGATGAAAATGCTATTTATAATTGCAAAGGAATCTTTGCTTGGGACGCCCTTCGCGGTGCTAATGTGGCGCGAGTTTGCTATAATTTGGGCTATTTGTCAGAAGAAGAAACTTGGCACTATTTAGAAAAGTTCTCTCATCAGCTTAAAGAAAATTACGATAATTGGGAAGAGGTTGCTTTTTCTTTTTTATTAGGACGGTATTTGTGGTCTGGAGATTCAACGCAAGAAACGTATGTTAGGATAATTACGAACCAATTTACGCATTATCCAATGCCGCAAAAATCTAAAAAAGAAATCAATATGTGGCAAAAATTTCCTGTAAGTTCACTGTAAATTAGAAGAAATGCAAACGGTGTAGCAACTTTATATTGCTATGTTAGACTTAAAGAAAGTTTGTACTCAAAAATAATTGGAGGGAGCAATATTTATATGAAAAGAAAAAGCTATACAGGAAACAACGTATCTGTTTCAGGACCGTATTCGCATGCAATCGATGCTGGTAATTATCTGTTTTTCTCAGGTCAAGTTGCTAAAAATAGTACTAATTATATCGAAGAAACAGGGAGTATTGAAGAACAAACAAAACAGTGTTTTGTCAATTTACAAGAAGTGATGAAAACGGCCAATGTTAGTTTAGACGATGTTGTAAAAGTCAATGTCTATCTAACACAAATGAAAAATTTTGAGGCGATGAATGAAGTTTATAAAATGATGTTTAAAGAACCTTTTCCGGCAAGAACATGTGTAGCTGTTCTGGAATTACCATTAGGTGCGGATATTGAAATAGAGGTCATTGTTTATAAAATTTCTAATGAACGTAATGACTAATAAGAATTGAACGAATCAGCCAGTTCTAGGTGAAAAGGAGAGATACAGATGTCAGATGAACTGAAAAATAGCTATCATGTAGCGGTGCCTACTGCTTTTTATGAGGATGAAGCGCTGAATGTACGAGCAACGTTGGATCATATCCTTTATCTGCAAACGATTGGTGTGCGGTCATTTTTAGTATGCGGCTCCACAGGAGAACAACATAGCCTAACTCTTGCAGAAAAAATCTCGTTATTAAATGAGATTGAAAATGAGGATAGGATAGAGATCGATGTTGAAATTATTTTTGGCTTATCTAGTATACGCCAAAAAGAAGCAGTGGCTTTAGCTAAAGCTGTTGATAGCAAAGAAAAAATTTCGAGTATCCTTGTTGGATTTTCTCCGTATATTTTACCAACACAGTCAGAAGCGGTAAAGTATGTAGAAGCGATCTCGTTTGCTTGTGAAAAACCAATGATTCTGTACAATAACCCTAAGCGAACTGGCTTCAATTTGGAAACAGCTTCTTTTTTAAACATAGTGGAAACATGTCGTGTTATAGGCTTGAAGGAAGCAGGAGATGAAAATCGCATCCTTGAGTTAAAATCAGTATTGCCGGAAGACTTTTATTTCTATGCAGGCGGCGAAAATAAACTAAAAGAAAAAGTCGCCTTAGGTTTTAATAGACTTTCTTCTATCTCAGGTAATTTATATCCATTAGAAGTTAAACAATGGTTTGAGTCGCTGTGTAGCGGAAATGATGAAGCCTTCTATTTAGAAAGTGAAATAAATAAAATATTCGAACATAGCCCATTAACTTATTTGAAAGCTCAACTATCAAAAAAAGAACACATACAGATGGGGATGCCAAGAAGTCCACTAGGAAATCAAAGTTTTTAAAGAAGTACGAATATGCTTCTAGAATTGTCTAATTAAGTGCAATATTCGATTTGTGGATTATAACCTATTGAAGGATTCAATCTTATATCCCACATTTTTTAAATCTGATTATGATAAAATGCCAGTGGGTGAACGAAAAAATAATAAAAAAATTACTGAATTAGGAGATTTGATGATGAATTGGAAAAATTTTTTTAGGACTATTGTTGTAATGTGGGGAACTTTCTTACTATATAAAATAGTTACATTAAGTCTCTTGTATACTCTACCAAATTTACAAAGTAAACCCTATTATGAATTAGTTTATTTCTTGATCGTAACTGCAATTTCTATCTTCATTGTTAGATTGACTAAAAATTCATTTGGTGTCGAAATAAATTTCTCTCCAGTAATCACAAAACCTAAGAAGAATATCTTGATTTTCGTGGTTCCTTTCATTCTTTTTGGAATTGATTTTATTGGTGGAATTGCTGATGTTTTTAGACAACCGGTCTATCTTATCATCGTTTCTTTTGCTAGTGCATTAGGGGCTGGTTTATTTGAAGAAATAAGGGATAGGGGATTTGGTACTATTGGGTTTAATAGCTCGTTCCCTAATTCAAAATGGAAACCTTTAATAATTGCCTTGTGTACTTCTTTTCTATTTTGTACGACACACTATTTAAACTTATTGATGCCAATAGCTCCTTCTTTGGAGGCTGTAAATCAACAAGTGGTTTATACATTCTTCATGGGCTTGGTTTTTTCTGTTCTATCAATGAGAACAGGTACAATATTTTATGCTACTCTATTCCATTCTATGAACAACCTGTCCCCTTGGACACCTACATCAGATTTAGCCTCTGTTAGTTCGTGGTCTAATGTGCTTATTATATATGGTCTAGTTCCTCTTCTTTACACGTTATGGTGCTTGCGACCAAGTAAAGAAATTCAAATGACTAATTCGCAGATATAGGAGTTTATATTGGGAAAATTTCAGCAGCCATTTAGTAATCTCACTTTTGTTAAAATAATAGCTTGTTATAAAATGTCTCATAAGACATTTATAGCCTACGTATTTCCTAGGATGATTATTCAACTTACGAATCACAGTTTCAACATATTTTTTTGACATTGGCTTTATCTGTTCGTTTTGGTAAATCGTTCATGACGATCACCTACACTTTTTAGTATTGCACTTATGTTATAGATTCTAGTTGTTCTAAAAATCAAAGGTTCCCCATACGTTTAAAGTATGAGGAACCTTTATCTTTGATAAAAAAGTTGAACACTATAGAAGTTGATCGATATTGCCGATTTAAGGGGTCAATTATTGCTCTTCAATTTTTTTATACCCCATCTCAAGCAACAGTTTTTCCACTTCATCTATCGTAGAAAGATCAGCAAGCGCAGATAAAAAGCCTATTTTTTCCCGATCAACCTTAGTGAAATCTATTTTATAGGATTCGATGGCTCGTTCTTCTTGATACTCTACGGAATAGTTGACCCCCTCAACATTTTCCAGCTCTTTTTGTTTCTGAGAAATCAAGGATTCAGCTTCTGTTTTATCTTTGATACCAAACCCAGCGTAAGGAATAGCTTCGGTCGTTTCTTCGGCAATTATTTTTCCATTTTTATAGGTTACTTTTTTTTCCATTTTATCTTCTTCACTGCCCAGCTCGGCTGTATAAGTGACGGTTCCTGTTTTTCCTTCACTTTTTGTTGAGCTGGGTGACGATTTCTCCTTTGATGAACTGCTCGTAGAGTTGATTTTTAATGATGCTTCCGAATTTTTTGTCTTGTCTTTCGTTGATTCTTCATTTGCTGTGCAGGCTGCTAATGTGACCGTTGCAGTCACTACTGTCAAAAATAGCACACGAGAATAGTGTAATTTCTTTTTCATATAAAAGACTCCTTTCCACTGTATCTGTAAGTCAGGTTATCATAAAAAGCTAGGCTAATAATGTGATGTAGAAAAACGGTACGAAAAAAATAGACAAAAATTACATTAAGGTATTTTATAAAAGAAAAACGAATTTGTTAATTTTATCTTTTTTATCTCGGCTAAAAGTCCTATATAAATGACGGACATTTTCTGATAAGGTACAATAGAAGAAACAAGTGGAGGGAAAATGGATGGCAAAGATCATGATTGTGGAAGATGAGACGACGATTCGCGACTTGATTCGTGAAGAGCTGCAAAAATGGCAGTTTGATACATTCGGAGTGACTAATTTTAATACTGTTTTAGAGGACTTTCAGCAGGAAGATCCGCAGTTGGTTTTACTGGATATCAATTTACCTGTATTTGATGGTTATTATTGGTGTCAAAAGATTCGTGAAATTTCTAAAGTACCTATTATTTTTATTTCGAGTCGTAATACGAATATGGATATGATCATGGCGATGAATATGGGGGCTGATGATTTTGTGACAAAACCATTTCAATTAGATGTTTTGGTTGCTAAGATCAACGCTTTACTACGGAGATCGTATAATTATTCTGAGGTCGGCAGCGAGATCATGTCTCATAACGGCATCACCTTGAATGTGGATAATGGCAGTATGGAGATCAATGGTGAAATCATTGATCTAAGTAAAAATGAGTATCGTTTGCTTTATATTTTGATGAAGAAGCATGGAAAAATATTGACTAGAGAAAAGCTACTACGCGCGTTATGGGAAGATGAACGTTTTGTTGATGACAACACTTTAACAGTCAATATCAATCGCTTACGGAAGAAAATCGAACAGGCTGGATTGGAAGGCTACATCGAAACCAAAGTTGGCCAAGGATACATTGTACCGTAGATAGGAGAAACGCATGACGATTCGTAATTATTTAAAGGATCACTGGCTTTTACTCGTTGGCTGGCTGACATTTATTGCACTGACCTGTTTTATTCTTTGGTTATCTCCAGATACTGCGGTGAATTTTTCGATCATTGGTTATTTAGTCTTATTAGAAGGTTTATTTTTACTGCTCTTTTTAACGATCGACTATTCATTAAAAAAACGTTGGTGGCGCTCACTGGACACAACAGAGCATCCGCCTTCTTTACAGCATTATCTAAGTGAGGCATCAAGGGCAGAAGAAAAGCTCGTTCAAGAATACATCAATGGGTTATTGGTCGAGCATCAACAAGTGATGCAGCAGGCGATCAATAACCAGCAGGATCAAAAAGATTATATCGATTCATGGGTACATGAAATCAAAGTACCATTGGCTGCAGTGAACTTGATTTTACAGTCTCTGGAAGATGATATTCCAGAGAAGAAATATTACTTGGTCGAAAATGAGCTGACAAAGATCGATGAATATGTGGAGCAGGTACTTTATTATGCCCGTTTGGATAGTTTTTCCAGAGATTATCTTATTCAAGAATATTCGTTGAAGGAGATCGTTCAATCTGTCATTCGGACACAGGGAAGCTATTTTATTCAAAAGAATCTACATTTTTCAATTGAAGGAACAGATCAACTCGTGTTGACGGATGCAAAATGGGTGGCGTTTATCTTCAAGCAGTTGGTGAGCAATGCAATCAAATATACGCCAGCTGGAGGAGACATCACTGTTACTTTTTCACGTACAAAAGAAGGCGCTTGGTTACAGTTGAAAGATACGGGTGTTGGGATTCCTAAAGAAGACCAGGGACGGATTTTTGACAAAGGCTTTACGGGTGAAAATGGTCGAACGAGTGAGCAGCATTCCACAGGTTTAGGCTTATATTTGGCAAAGAGTTTAGCGGATAAATTAGGTCATCAACTATCGGTGGAATCTGTAGAAGGTGAAGGAACAACGATGAAATTGCTCTTTCCATTTTTGAGTTATTTTAAAGAGAGACGATAAAAATAAAGCCAGCGGATGAATTCGTTCGGCTTTCTTTTTTGTGATTTTGGGAAAATGAGAGAAATTCTTTTGAACTTTTTTCTCTATTCTGGTTGTATCGGAAACGTTTTTATTGTTAGACTGAGATATCTACTTTATTGAATAGGAGTTTATTATGAATATTTTGATTGCGTTGATTCCAATGTTTGCCTGGGGCAGCATTGGTTTAGTCAGTGGAAAGATCGGCGGCAGTGCGAATCAGCAAACACTTGGAATGACGATCGGTGCATTGATCTTTTCACTAGGTATCTATTTTGTTGTTCAGCCGGCTATTACAGCCCAAATGATCCTCATTGGTATTTTGTCTGGTCTGTTTTGGAGCGTTGGACAAAATCAGCAATTTCATGGAATGAAATATTTAGGTGTATCTGTTGGATTGCCTGTTTCTACTGGAATGCAGCTGATCGTCAATACGATTGCCGGAGCAGTATTTTTTCATGAGTGGCAGGGCAGCAGGGATTATCTTTTAGGTTTTCTTGCGTTAGGATTATTAGTGTTAGGTGCGTATTTGACTGCTCGTCAGGACGATGAAAGCACGGTCAAGACCACAAATTCTATGCTTGATTTTAACAAAGGTTTTCGTGCATTGATTGCTTCAACAGTAGGGTATGGTGCCTATACGATCATTATCAATGCGTTTGGACTCGATCCGATGGGCATCATTTTGCCGCAAAGTATTGGTATGTTGATTGGTGCTAGTTTCTTTGCATTCAAGAAAATCAAGGTGGATCGCTATGTTTGGTTTAATATGAGCTGCGGACTTTTATGGGGGCTAGGGAATATTTGCATGCTTTTGACGATGCGTCAAATCGGGTTGGCCATCAGTTTTTCTCTTTCTCAAATGGGCATTATCATTTCAACATTAGGCGGTATTTTCATTCTTGGTGAAAGCAAAACTAAGAAGGAAATGAGATATGTGATTTTTGGTTGCTTATTGGTGATCGTCGGTGGTATTCTTTTAGGGTATATGAAAGCGTAAATGAATGATTTACGCTTATTTTTATGAAATAAATGCAATTAATTATCAAAGTGAAGCGGTTGCTTGAATTTATTGGAGGAAATGAAATGTCGATATTTAGGAAAAAAGCACTGAAGGATTTATCTACCGAACCTAGTGGAATGAAAAAAGACTTAAAAACGATGGATCTGATCATGTTAGGAATCGGTGCGATCGTTGGAACGGGAATTTTTGTGGTGACAGGGGTAGCAGCGCAAAGAGATGCTGGTCCGGCGTTATCTTTATCTTTTTTAGTAGCGGCAGGTGCAATTATTTTAGCAGGGTTATGTTATGCTGAATTTGCTTCCCGTATCCCGGTGATTGGCGGGCCGTATGCGTATATGTATGTGGTGTTCGGCGAATTTATTGCCTGGATGACAGGCTGGCTTGTGATCTGTGAATTTTTCTTGGCCGTTTCGTCTGTTGCTTCCGGCTGGTCAGGCTATGTTCATGGATTTTTGAACAGTTTAGGGATTCATCTGCCTAAGGCTTTGAGTGGTGCATACAACCCAGCGAACGGCACTTATGTCGATCTGGTTGCGATGCTTGTTCTTTTAGCAGTGATGTTCTGGGTGTCTTTAGAAGCTAAAACCGCTTTACGCTTAAATAATGTCATGGTTTTTGTGAAATTTGGTATTATTGCTTTATTTTTAGTTGTTGGAATTTTTTATGTAAAACCAGATAATTGGCAGCCGTTCATGCCATTTGGTTTTTCAGGTGTGATCAGCGGCGCCGCAGTCGTTTTCTTTGCTTTCTTAGGCTTTGACGCGGTGAGTATGACTGCAGAAGAGGTCAAAAATCCGCAAAAGGATATCCCTAGAGGAATCATCGGCTCGATTTTGATCACAGCAGTTTTATATGTGATCGTCACATTGATCTTAACTGGGATCGTGCCATTTGATGCACTTGGTGTGAAAGATCCAGTGGCATTTGCGATGCGTTTTGTTCAGCAGGATGGTGTTGCAGGTGTGATCTCGGTCGGTGCGATTTTAACACTTTTGACTGTGACGATTTCGATGATGTACAGTTTGGCTCGAATCATTTATGCGATCAGTAAAGATGGTCTTTTACCGAAATTTATGAGCAAGATCGATGAAAAGAATCGTACGCCGAAAAATGCGACATATGTTGCTGGTGTTTGTACGATGCTATTTGCTGGATTAGTGCCGATGGAATTGTTGGCTGAGCTGACGAATATCGTGACATTGATGTATTTGATCGTGATGGCTATAGGGATCATTCGTTTAAGAAAAACAGACGGTGCTCCTAAACCGGGGGAATTTAAAATTCCTTTTGTACCGTTTTTACCTATTTTATTGGTGATCGTCAGTATTGGTCTGATGCTGCAGCTGCAGGCGGCTACTTGGAAAGCATTTGCTATTGCGTTAGTGCTAGGCATAGCGATTTACTTTACGTATGGCTATACGCATAGTAATGAACATACAACAGAAAAATAGATAAAGAAATAGGGTAAAGCAAATGATAGTAGTTGGCTTTACTCTATTTTTGTTTCGAAAGGTGGACAAAGGGCGAACGATAGAAACATTTAGGCATGAAAAGTTACAAATTTCATTGTAAAAAAAGGCTGAACTAAAGTATAGTTGTAGTAACTGAATAGATAAAGGAGAGGATCAGGTATCATGAGCTATCGGATCGAAAATGATTCTATGGGAGAAATTCGAGTGCCGGAGACGGCACTTTGGGGAGCGCAAACGCAACGCAGCCGTCAAAATTTTAGTATCGGGGTTGAAAAAATGCCGCTGTCCCTGATTCAAGCGTTAGCTATAGTTAAAAAGCACGCCGCGAAAGCCAACGAAGCCACCGGTAAGCTTGATACAGCAATCGGTCAGGCCATCCAGCAGGCAGCAGATCATATCGTCGATGGAATAGTTGATGAACACTTTCCATTGTCGCTTTGGCAGACAGGAAGCGGAACGCAGACAAACATGAATGTGAACGAAGTGATCGCTCATCTGTGTGAGAAAGAAGGCATCCAAGTTCATCCCAATGATCATGTGAATATGTCTCAAAGTTCAAACGACGTATTTCCGACAGCTATTCACATTGCTGCAGTTTTATTGATTGAACGAACACTGTTTCCTGTGTTGAATCGATCGATCGATACGCTAAATAAACTTGAGCATGCCAATGAAGAGGTCATTAAGATCGGTCGCACTCATTTACAGGATGCAACGCCAGTCACATTTGCACAGGAGATCAGCGGGTGGCGTTCTGGTTTTGAGCATACTAAACAAATGATCGAGCTAAGTTTGTCTGAGTTGAAACAATTAGCGATCGGCGGAACAGCAGTTGGTACTGGGTTGAACGCTTCAAAAGAATATGTCGATTTTTTTATTGCAAGCCTAAATGAAGAGACACAGAGTCAGTTTTCGGCTGACTCAAATAAATTTCATGCGCTTGCAAACAAGGACGCTGTAGTATTTACCTCTGGTGCATTAAAGGCATTAGCGGCAAATGCCATGAAGATGGCGAATGATATCCGCTGGATGGCTAGCGGTCCGAGAAGTGGACTGGGAGAAATCACGATTCCTGCAAATGAGCCTGGAAGTTCGATCATGCCGGGAAAAGTCAATCCAACACAAGCCGAAGCGTTGACTATGATCGCCATTCAGGTAATGGGGAATGATACAACGATCGGTATCGGTGCATCACAGGGAAATTTTGAATTGAATGTATACATGCCGGTATTAGCATATAATTTGATTCAAAGTATTGAGTTGCTAACAGATGGTTTACGTTCGTTCAATGAGCATTGTTTAAGCGGGATTCAGGCAAATCAGGAAAAAATGAATCAGTATGTCGAACAGTCACTGATGTTGGTCACTGCTTTGAACCCACATATTGGTTATGATAATGGTGCTAAAATTGCTAAAAAGGCTTTTGCAGAAAATATGACATTAAAGCAAGCAGCTTTATCAACAGGTTTATTGACAGAAACGGAATATGATCAATGGGTGAGACCAGAACAAATGTTAGGAAACAACGTTTAATTTTTACTTGTATGAATTTGAAAGGAGAAAAAATAAATGACAACGATTTATGAAAAAGCATTGAAAGCACATGAAGAATGGCGTGGAAAAATCGATATTCATTCGAAGGCGAAAGTAAAAACGAAGGAAGACCTATCTCTAGCCTATACGCCAGGCGTAGCAGAGCCTTGCAGACAAATTCATGAAACGCCTGACAAAATCTACGACTACACTTGGAAAGGAAATACCGTTGCAGTAGTGACAGATGGAACAGCTGTGCTGGGGTTAGGGGATATTGGTCCAAAAGCTGCGTTGCCTGTTATGGAAGGTAAAGCATTATTGTTCAAAGAGTTTGCAGATATCGATGCGATCCCGATTTGTTTGGACACGAAAGATCCTAAAGAAATCATTCAAATCATTAAAGCGATGGCGCCAACGTTTGGCGGGATCAATCTGGAAGATATTTCTGCTCCACGCTGTGTTGAGATTGAACGAGCTTTAATTGAAGAATTAGATATTCCAGTTTTTCATGATGACCAGCATGGCACGGCGATCGTAACGATTGCGGCTCTAATCAATGCACTAAAAATCGTTCATAAAAAAGTAGACGAAATCAAAGTCGTTATTTCCGGGACAGGTGCTGCCGGTAGTGCGATCATCAAGATGCTTCACCATTTTGGCGTGAAGAACATGATTGCTTTCAATATTGATGGGGTCTTAAGCAAAAACTCAGAACGATCGCTGGACTTCTTGGAAAAAGAGATCGCTGAAATTACAAATACCGAAAATTTTCAAGGAACGATGGCTGAGGCAATGGTAGGAGCAGATGTATTCATCGGTGTCTCTGCACCAAAACTGGTATCGAAAGAAATGGTCGCATCAATGAACAAAGGAGCGATCGTGTTTCCAATGGCAAACCCGGAATCAGAGATCGATTACCAGGATGCGATCGAAGCAGGTGCTGCGGTAGTAGGTACGGGGCGTTCTGATCATCCAAACCAAATCAATAATGTTCTAGCTTTTCCAGGATTGTTCAAAGGTGCTTTCGTAGCAGAGGCAACTAAGATAACTGAGAATATGAAATTGGCAGCAGCTCAAGCGATTGCAGAAATTATTCCTGAATCTGAGCTGACGAGTGATTATATCATTCCATCACCATTTAATCCGGATCTAGTCGATATCATCATAAAAAAAGTTGCTGAAGCGGCTGTAAAAGACGGTGTGATCCGTTCATAAAATAATTCTTGTAAAAAGCATCAGGTCATTTTCGTCCAAAGAAAATAATCTGATGCTTTTTATATGGAGAAAACACAAGGATTTCTAGTTCAATAAAGCCAAGTATGGTATACTGTTTAGGAGTAAATTCAAGAGAATGCTAAAGGAGGATGTTTCTGTATGTCAGAAAAAGAAACATTTTATATCACCACCCCGATCTATTATCCAAGCGGACAATTACATATCGGTAATTCATATACAACAATTGCCTGTGATGCGATGGCCCGTTACAAACGCTTGATGGGCTTTGACGTATTTTACTTAACAGGTGTGGATGAGCATGGACAAAAAATTGAAAATAAAGCATCAGAGTTAGGTGTTACCCCGAAAGAATATGTCGATAAAATGGCAGCAGATGTTCAAAAGTTATGGAAAACCCTTGATATCAGCTACGATAAATTTATTAGAACCACTGATGATTACCATAAAAAAGCCGTACAGCAAATTTTTGATCGTTTATTAGAACAAGGCGATATTTATCTTGGTGAATACGAAGGCTGGTATTCGGTTTCTGATGAAGAGTATTTTACTGAAACCCAGTTAGCAGAAGTATATCGTGATGAAGAAGGCAAAGTCATTGGTGGTAAAGCGCCAAGTGGTCACGAAGTTGAACTAGTCAAAGAAGAATCTTATTTCTTCCGTATGAGTAAATATGCTGATCGTTTACTTGAGTACTATAATGAGCATCCGGAATTTATTCAGCCGGAATCCCGTAAAAATGAAATGATCAATAACTTTATCAAACCAGGTCTGGAAGACTTGGCTGTCTCACGTACGACGTTTTCATGGGGAATACCGCTAACGAAAGATCCTAAGCACGTTGTTTATGTTTGGATCGATGCATTATCAAACTACATTACAGCATTGGGCTATGGTTCAGAAGATGATAGCTTATTCCAAAAATATTGGCCGGCAGATGTTCATATGGTCGGAAAAGAAATCGTTCGTTTCCATACGATTTACTGGCCGATCATGTTGATGGCACTTGATCTACCGTTACCGAAGAAAATTTTTGGTCATGGCTGGTTATTGATGAAAGACGGTAAAATGTCTAAATCAAAAGGCAATGTGGTGTATCCTGAAATGCTTGTGGAGCGCTATGGCTTGGATGCGTTACGTTATTATTTATTACGTGCCATTCCATTTGGCAGTGATGGTGTCTTTACGCCGGAAGACTTTGTTTCTCGTTTGAATTATGATTTAGCCAATGACTTAGGTAATTTGTTAAATCGAACGATTGCGATGATCAATAAATACTGTGAAGGCCAAGTACCGACTTATGCATCTAAAGTGACACCATTTGACAGTGAATTATCCACAACTGCGGCTAATGTGATTGGAAAATACCATGAAGCGATGGAAAAAATGGAGTTCAACACAGCGATTTCCGAAGTGTGGACATTGATTTCCAGAGCGAACAAATATATCGATGAAACACAACCTTGGGTTTTAGCCAAAGATGAAGAAAAGAAAAATGAACTGGACAGTGTCATGGTGCATTTAGCAGAAAGCTTACGCATCGCTGCGATTCTTTTACAGCCTGTGATGACAGAAACACCAGCGAAAATCTTCGAACAGTTAGGCTTAGATCCTGAGACGATGAATATGGAAAACATCCACTTTGGAGAGTTTCCGACTGGGATCAAGGTTGTGGCTAAAGGAACACCGATCTTCCCACGTTTGGAGATCGAAACAGAAGTGATCTACATTCAAAAGAAAATGTCTCAAAATGCCCAGACAACGACAGAAGAAATCAAATGGGATCCAGAAGAAACAGAACTGGTTTCTACCAAAGAAAAGCAAATCAAATATGAAGATTTTGATAAAGTCGAACTAAAAGTAGCAGAAGTGATCGACTGTAAAAAAGTCAAGGGTGCAGATAAGCTTTTACAATTCCGCTTAGATGCCGGCGATGAACAAGATCGTCAAATCCTTTCTGGTGTGGCAGAATTTTATCCAGACCCAAGTGCTTTGATCGGTAAAAAGGTTGTGATCGTTGCAAACTTGAAACCAAGAAAAATGCGGGGACAAATCAGTCAAGGAATGATTCTTTCAGCAGAATCGCCAGATGGTAAGCTGCAAATCATCGATGCACCAAAAGATATGCCGAATGGGGCAGGAATTGCATAAACATAGTCATGTAACGAAAATGAATGATTCTCAGAACTCTTATCCAGTCAAATGACTGGATAAGGAAACGCTGAGGTCGTTTTTTTGAATAGTAAAAACAATTAGAACGGTGGGACAGACATGTGTGTATTCTGTAACAAAATAAATTTTATTTTGGAAAATGAACTGGCAGGCGCTTTTTATGATACATCACCGGTAAACAAAGGTCATATGCTGATCATACCTAAAAAACATAAAGTAGATTATTTTGATTTATCCATAGAAGAAAAAATAGCAATAGACAAGCTTCTCCAAGAAGGCAAACAGTTGCTTGACGAAAAATATCAGCCGGACGCTTATAACATCGGAGCCAATTGCGGTGTTGATGCGGGTCAAAGTATATTACATTGCCACATTCATTTGATCCCTCGCTATCATGGAGATATGCTTGAGCCAAAGGGCGGAGTACGAGGAGTGATTCCTTCAAAACACGCCTATTAGTTAGGAGTAGTTGGTATATGAAATTAAGAGAATTATGTATAGAAGATCAGTTGAAATATCAAGCTTTTGTTCAGGAATGGTCAGATGTAGGGGAAATAAAAATCACGCCAATGTCAGCTAATCTGAATGGTCTAACATTTGAACGTTGGTTAGAGAAATTAACGAAAGATAGACAGAAGAAAAATAATTCTTTTGTGCCTGCAGATACGTTATTTTTAGAGGTAGATGATAAGCTCGTTGGAGCGGTTCAATTAAGATATGAATTGACAGAAGGGCTTCAGAAAATAGGTGGGAATATAGGCTATGGCATAGCACCATCTGAAAGAGGAAAAGGATATGCTTCTGTGATCTTGCAGAAAGCTTTACTACGTTTTGGGGATAAAGGATTTTCTTCTGTTCTTTTGACTTGCGATAAAACAAATCTTGCTTCACAAAAGACGATACAAAAAAACGGTGGTTGTTTACTAGCGGAGTATTCCGTTGAAAATAAAAAGATTCAAAAATATCAAATCAACATAAATTCTTAAAAATGAATAGACATGAATAAAAACGATTGCTCAAGTTTTTATTCATGTCTATTTTTTATCGACGTATTGTTTTCTTTGCTGTCTTGATCCGTTTAAACCTTGTAGGTAAAAGCATTACTAATAATGCATAGGGAACACTCACGATCGACCATGCGAGAGTGCGGCTCAGACTATTATTTTTGTAAAGCCAGTGTAGCAGAAAATGTAACCCTAAAACACTGATAATAACGAAAAGCATGACAGCATAGTCCGGTTCGTTTTTAAGGATGGTACGACCGATACTACCGATCAATGGAACAAGATAGAAATATGCACTAGTCAACGATATGCGCCAACTTTTTACAACTGTTCCTAAGTTCAACAGAAAAAACAACACGGATAAAGCAATTCCCAATGGCGGGAAAAAAGCGACCAGTACAGAATAAATAGTCCCCCATAAAATCATCAAAGGTCCTTTAACAATTGCTGCGATCGCCATAAAAAGAGCAATCAAAAAGATTTGCTGTGTCATCGTGCCATATGCTAATAAACCAAACAGAATCAAAAGCAGCCAGTGCCAAACGGTATTCCCTTGTGTTTTTTTTTGGACCGTTACATTTTTTTGAATCGTTGATTTTAAAAAATCAGAACGCTCAAAGAAATTATTCAATTGATTCCCTCCTATCAAAATTGAAAATCAGGTTGATTTACAGTTTACTGCGGAGAGAATAGAGATACATCGGACTAAAGTCTTGTTTTCAACTTACTAGTAAATATGTTTTGATTAAACCCGATCGATTCGAGCGCTGTAACAACCTCTGGCGGCATAGTGAACATGGATAAATGAAATGTTCATGTTTGTTAAAATATGGCATATGTCTTTTGCTGTCAAAGTTTTTGGCTGATAGAGGTAAGCCTCGATCATCATACCTGACGAATCATAACAACGAAGAGACGTGAATCGATTGTAAATGATAGCAGGGATCTCATTGATCTCAAGGGCAGCCTCATCCGTTC
Organism: Enterococcus sp. 9D6_DIV0238; assembly: GCF_002174455.2. Taxonomy (NCBI): domain Bacteria; kingdom Bacillati; phylum Bacillota; class Bacilli; order Lactobacillales; family Enterococcaceae; genus Enterococcus; species Candidatus Enterococcus dunnyi. The sequence goes on along the minus strand of NZ_CP147246.1, from coordinate 1,289,939 downwards.
CTGCAATAACAAAAATAGGTCCAGCTGCATCATAAGGCGATTGTTTTTTTAGATGCTGATAGTTCAACAAATAAATGGTTTCACCGACAGCACCTTCTCTTAACGTAATTCTACAAGGAAATGCTGGAGAACGATCAACGATTTGTTTTTTGATATGTTGTTCTTCTAATTCTTCTGCTGTCAAAAAATCTAATGCCAGAAAATCTTTTCTTTTCAATCCTGATATTAAAAAATTATTTTCCATACTTATTGCCGTCCTTTCTAGTGAATAGTAGCAGTATATATGAAAAAAATACTTTCTTCTTTCGAAAAATGAACAATAAATTTGTTTAGACTGCTACACCACAGAAAGAGATGGTCTTATTATGAAATTGGATATAGGCTATTCTAGATTTTAGCATTGATTCTAATGATTCTTGTGTTATTTTAGTAAGCTGACTGTTTAATCTGTCAGTAACTCTGCCAATTCTGCAATGTAAGGAAGGAATACTTGTTTCATCCCACGAGAAATAGCTGTGTACAAAATCTTCTTCTCTCTATCCGTAGTTCCGTAGTGTTGTGTGGATGGATCATGGATGATCACATGATCGAATTCCAGCCCTTTAGCCATATCGATAGAGAGAATTTGCACTTGTTTTTCTTCTGGGTCCAGCAAAAGTTCGGTTGTTAATTGCTGTGCTTCAGCAGCTGTTTTTGTGATGATCGCTATTGTTTCATCTGTCGTTAAGGTGCTTAACAGTTTAGTTAGTGCTTCTAGATAGTCTTCATGATCCGTACATTGGATAAAGACAGGTTTTTCCCCATCTTTTCTGATGGGAATAATATTCAGTGACTCATGGTTTGTGACTAACCGTTGAAAAAGTCGCGTGATTTCCTTGCTGGAACGATAGCTATTCAACAGCTGATGTGTTGATACTGATCGAGAGCCGCTTAATAAACGCTCCAAATCTGAAAAACTGATCGAGGTATTGAAAATCGCTTGGTTCTCATCTCCTGCGAAAGTAAAGCTGGCTTGAGGAAATAGCTTTAATAATAAAAGCAGCTGTGCTTCTGTATAATCTTGTACCTCATCAACAAGAATAAAAGCCATCTGACGGTTTGTGATGTCTTCGATGAACATATCTTTGATCAAGAGTAAAATCACGATTTCATCAGTAGTATAAGCTGTAGTTCCCCGAACATAATCAGTTGTTGTATAGCTTTTATAAAGTGCTTCAAAAAGCTGCCATTGATCGAACCAGGAAAAGTTAGCAATGGCTTTTTGAACAGTGCGGTACTTTTGCTGCAGTCGTTTCAAAGCAAATTCACTCAATTGATGCTCTTCTTGATCAGAAAAGGTGGTATGGAAATAACGTAGTTGTTCTTCTTCAGTCAAGTCCTGCATTTGATCGATCATTTGTTTCGATTTTGATTGCTTGATCAAGTAACGGTTCCATTGGCTAGCTAGTTTCTCCTTTGTCGCAGAAATACGATCTCTGATCGTTAAAGTGCCAGGGGTTTGCTGATACAAATCAAAAATCGTTTTAGCGGAAAACAAAGATTTGCTTTTAAACATGATCGGTTTGAATAATGAAGGCTGTATAGCATTTGTATCATGATAGTCCTGAATAAAGGTAACAAATTCCTTTTTTTGAATGATTTGCTGTTGTTTTGATACTTCTCTAGCTGTAATACGCGTGAAATAGTCTATCTCATTTTCGATCATTTGTTCCTCTTGAAACGTAAATTTGAGAAATTGCAGCAAGGTCAAATTCATTGGATTACGTTCACCTAGATTAGGCAATACTTGTGAAATGTAGTCAATAAAAGTTGAATTTGGCGATAAGAGTAAAATATCATCTGCAGTGATCTCAGAACGATGATTATAAAGCAAATAAGCGATTCGCTGCATAATGGCAGAAGTTTTCCCGCTACCGGCGATACCGTTGACTACCAATAGAGGAGAGCGTTCATCCCGAATGATCTCATTTTGCTCTTGCTGGATCGTTGTTGTGATATCTTTCATATATTGAGAAGAATCTGCTTCTAAAGAATGCAGCAGCACATCATCTTGAATCGCAAGTGTTGTATCAAAAAAGTTGATCAGCTGATCTTTATCGATGATAAATTGCCTTTTCAGATTTAAATGAACTGGGATTTCTGATCCATTAGCAGTATAGCTGCTTTTTCCTAAAATGTTCTTATAAAAAAGTGAAGCAATCGGCGAACGCCAATCATAAATACGAGTTTCGCCTTCTAAATTAGTGAAATCATTCATCCCGATGTAAAAGGTGTCCTGATCATCACTAGCATCTAAAAAAGTAACATCGATTTTCCCAAAATAAGGCACTTTGAGTAAACGTTCGACTTTTTCTAGTTGCTTAGCGGTCGTTTCATTCTTGATATTGAGTTGGTCGATTTCTCTGTTCTTCATTTCCAACATGGAGAAGGTATCAAGGTTATCAAGATAGCTGTCGAAATTTACCTTCGTATCACCACCAAATTGTTCTAAGATACTTTTCCCGTCAGCGTTGACTTCCTGGATGGCTTTTTGATACGTTTTTTCTGCTTGCAGTAATTCAGTATAGATCGACTGAAGCTGCTGGTTTTCTTGTGTTTTTTCGTTGGACATAACGACTCCCCCTGACATCAAATGGTGTAACCGAATATTATAATCTATTTAGAGAAACAAATCAATAATAAAAATTAGAAAAGAATAAATACTGTCCGTTCAGCTTTTGTAAAAAGTATGATAAAGTATAGAAGACAGAGGAGGAATTTATTTGATATTTGATTCACATACCCATTTAAATGCAGAACAATTTAATGAAGATATTCCTGAAACGATTGCCCGTGCCAAAGAACTTGGAGTTACTGAGATGGCAGTTGTTGGTTTTGATACAGCAACGATCAAGAAATCGCTAGAACTAAGTCAAACATATCCAGAGATTCAAAGTATCATCGGCTGGCATCCGACTGAAGCGGGGAGCTATACGCCGGAAATCGAAAGACAACTACAAGAACGATTGACCACACCTAAAGTAGTGGCACTTGGAGAAATCGGCTTGGATTATTATTGGATGGAAGATCCTAAAGAGGTTCAGGATCGTGTATTTAGACGTCAAATTGCGATAGCTAAAGAAATGAATTTGCCGATCAGTATTCATACAAGAGATGCAATGGAAGATACTTATAAAATTTTGAAAGAAGAAGATATCCGCGATATCGGCGGAATCATGCATAGTTTTAGCGGCGATCCCGAATGGATGAAGAAATTTTTAGATATGGGCATGCATATCTCACTAAGCGGCGTGGTGACGTTCAAAAAAGCCTTAGAGGTTCAAGAAGTAGCAAAAGAGGTTCCACTTGAGCGTTTATTAGTCGAAACCGATGCCCCTTATCTAGCACCTGTACCTTATAGAGGCAAGAGAAATGAACCAGGTTATACGCGTTTTGTCGTCGAAAAAATAGCTGAACTGCGTGAGTTGTCTTTTGATAAAATTGCTAAAAATACGACCGATAATGCCCATCGCTTGTTTAGGTTAGTCTAATGACAGAAAAACTCAGGATCGAAGAAATCATAGTGGTCGAAGGAAAAGACGACACAAGGCGGATTCAGGAGGTCGTTGATGCAGATACGATCGAAACGATCGGTTCAGCAATCAATGAAGAGATTTTGGAGCAAATCGAGCATGCACAAGAAACCAGAGGTGTGATCATTTTTACAGATCCAGATTATTCAGGAGAAAAAATACGTAAAACGATCATGGACGTTGTACCAGATGCCAAACATGCTTTTTTATCCAGACGCTTGGCGGCACCTAAAAAACGCGGGTCAAGTTTAGGCGTGGAACATGCTAGTGATGAAGCAATAGTAGAAGCTTTAGAAAAAATCGTGACACCTGTTCATGAAGAAGATGATTATCAGGAGATCCCTCGACAAATGTTGATAGAATATGGTTTAATAGCGGGAGCTCATGCAAAAGAACGTAGAGAAAAATTAGGGGATGCTCTACGAATCGGTTATACGAATAGCAAACAGCTAACGAAACGTCTCAAAATGTTTCGAATCACAGAAAAAGAGCTTACTGATGCCATGAATGCTATCATAAAAGCAGCAAGTGAAAAATCGGAGGAATCAATGTGACAGAATATAAAGAAATCGCCACTCCTTCAAGAACGAAAGAAATCTTGAAGCAGCATGGCTTTTCATTTAAAAAAAGTTTAGGCCAAAATTTTTTAACAGAACCGAATATCTTACGTAAAATCGTTGAAACTGCTGGCATCGATAGACAGACAAATGTAATAGAAGTTGGCCCTGGAATTGGCGCTTTGACAGAACAACTGGCAAAAAACGCCGCTCAGGTTTTAACTTTTGAAATCGATGATCGCCTGATTCCTGTATTAGAAGATACACTTAGTCCTTATAGCAATGTAACTGTTGTTCACAAAGATGTGCTCAAAGCAGATTTGATCACAACGACAAAAGACGTGTTTAAAGAAGAGCTGCCGATCAAAGTCGTAGCGAATCTGCCCTATTACATTACAACACCTATCATGATGCATTTTTTAGAATCTGATTTAGAGGTTAGCGAGATGATCGTCATGATGCAAAAAGAGGTAGCTGATCGAATTTCAGCTAAGCCCAGTACGAAGGCGTATGGCTCTCTATCGATTGCTGTGCAGTATTTTATGGAAGCAAGTATTGCGTTTATTGTACCTAAAACAGTCTTTATCCCACAGCCGAATGTTGATTCAGCGATCATCAAATTAACGAAACGTGACAAACCAGCTGTAGATGTCACGAATGAAAAAGAATTCTTTAAATTGACCAAAGCGTCATTCCAACTACGTCGTAAAACATTATGGAACAATTTGACGCATTCGTACGGCAAAGATGAAACGACAAAAGAATTGCTGACAAAAAGTTTGACTGAAGCAGAAATCGATCCGTCACGTCGCGGTGAAACCCTTTCTTTAGAGGAATTTGCTCGCTTAAGTAATCAGTTAGAAAAAAATCGGTCACTCTAGACGATAACTAAAGAGAATCAAAAATAAAGCAATTCCGTTTTATTTTTGGCTCTCTTTTTTGAACAATAAAGGGCGTTATAAAAACCATTTAATTGTGACTTTGTGCAAAATAATTCGCTTTGAGTTATTGACATTTCACAAATAACGAGCATAATATAAGAAAGCGCTTTCTTTGAGTGAGGGGGAATTTTGTGGATAAAAAGGAACCGAGAAATGTTGTTTGGATGCTTACAGCTATTTTTTTAGGCTATAGTTGTATCTATGTGGATAAGATGACGATTGGTATGTCGCTGGTAACGATTGCAACGGATTTAGGCTTTGATCCGCAGCAAAAAGGGTTGATCTTAAGTGCTTTCTTTCTAGGATACACGATTTTTCAAATTCCATTTGGGTATCTATCGAATAAAATCGGTACTAGAAAAATGATGATCACCTCTGTATTTTTAGTAGGTATTTTTCTTTGTTTATTCGGCTTTGGGTTTTCATTATTATATCTAATTATGGTTCGATTTATGACTGGAGCGGTCGCTCATTCTGGGTATCCATCTTCCGTAAGTACATTTATTTCACAAGAACTACCTTTAGAAAAACGTGGGCCAGCGCAATCGACAATGATTGCTTCATCAGGTTTTGCTTCGATCATTGGGCCGTTGCTGATCGCACCGCTATTGGTAATGGTCGGCTGGCATAAAACCTATTACTTATTAGGTGTAGCAGTGATGCTGATTGCGGTCATGATGTATTTTGTGATTCCAAAAGAATTTGGCGGAGTCAAAGAGCAGCTGCAGAATAAACAATCGATTTCTTTTAAAGAAGTATTGAAGGACCGAAATGTATGGGTCATGATTTTTGCGGCTTTTTTCATCAATGCAGCTGTCTATGGATTAAACGGCTGGATGGCGACTTATTTAGTAGAAGCGCATGGACTTGCTTTGACTCAAACAGCTTACGTGTCAGCAGTTATTGGATTGTTCACAATGGTTGCGGCGATGGCGGGCGGTGTAATGGTCAATAAGTACTTTATGGGAAAAGAAAAATATGTGATTTTAGTTGCTACAATAAGCGGTGGAGTCTTTTCTATTTTTGTTTCGCTTGTTAGCAGCTTTATAGCAAGTATGCTGTTTTTGGCTTTGGCAGTAGCAGCAGCCAGCTTGGCATTTGCGACATTGATGAGTATTCCTCTAAAGATTTTCCCGTCGGAAGAAGTATCTGCAAAATATGCAACGATCAATGCAGTAGGCGTCTCAGGAGGATTCGTTGCGCCGACGATCATTGGTGCTCTGATTCAATTGTCTCAAGGCAATTTCTTTAGTTCATTTATTTTTATTGCAGTATCGTTTGTTGTATCAGGAATCATCACACTGATGGTTCAACGAAAAGTGTAAGTTTGAAAAAATAAAAGGATGTGAAGGTATGTGTACAGGAATTTCGGTAGAATCAAAAGAAGGAAATCATTATTGGGGACGTACGCAGGAATTCAATCTTTTGCTGGATTATGAAGGAGCGATTATTCCCAAAGATTATGAAATAAAAGTATCACTTGATCGTTTTATGACCCGTTATGCTGCAATGGGTGTAGCACTTGCTGAAAATCCATTGTTGATAGATGGGGTGAACGAAAAAGGATTGATGGGCGGTTCCTTTTATTTTGGCAATTATAATCGTTATATTGAAGAAGAAAAGATTCGCTCAGCTGGCAAGCTTCCTCTAGCCGGTGCGGAATTTGTGACATATGCGTTGACGAATTATGCCTCTGTTCAGGAAATCAAAGAGCGGGTGAATCAAGATACGGCAATCGCGATCGTGGACAATCAGTTGGGTATTCCTCAACATTATGTATTCCAAGATGGAACGGGTGCATCTGTTGTTGTTGAACCTTCCGTCGAAGGTGGTTATGAAGTGTATGATAATCCAGTTGGGGTATTTACAAATAGCCCTAAATTTGACTGGCATTTAATCAATCTTCAAAATTATGTTGGACTTAGTGACCAGATGGCAAGTGATATTCAAATGGGAGATTTGCACATTTTTTCTAACGGTAAAGGTTCTGGTATGCGCGGCTTGCCAGGAGATTATACCCCGCAATCACGTTTTATCCGAGCAGCGTATTTAAAGCATTTTACAGCACCAGTAAGCGATGATCTGGTGATCGAACAAATCTTTCATCTTTTGAACAGCTTTGATATTCCAAAAGGAGTGGTGAAAGTGACTTCGGAGAAAGACGTTCAGTATACACAGTATACAAGCGCTTATGATTGCGAGAAAAAAGTTATGTATATTCATTTGTATGAAAATCGTATGATTCAAACATTATCTTTAGACGAATATTTAGAGAAGGCAACGATTCCGCAATATTTTACTTTGAATATGAAACATGCGTATCAGACAATGGCAAAAAAGTTTTAAGCTAAAAGGAGAATGATTGGGATAAAAAATGGATCTATGGTAAATTTTAAGTATAGGCGTTCGTTTATTTATCTCAACGTTAAAAACATAGAAGTTAAAATAGATTTGATGGAAGAAAATTACGGGAGAGACTGACTGACAGCACCGAAGGAATAAATAATAATTGGCGCACCCTTTATTATGAAGATCTCAGGTAAACGGACCGTAATTGGACATCACTCTGGAAAGCATAGGCACCGAAGGAGCAACTCTTCGATGAGAAGACGAATCTCTCAGGTTTTGTACAGAGGAACAGGCACTTTTTTAAGGTGCCTGTTCCTCTGTTTTTATATACTCATTTCAGTATGGAGGTGTCAATAAAATCAGTGTGAAAAACAGATGGAAAAAATAAAACGTAAAGGAGTATGAAGATGGATCTAAAAACACCCTTATATGATGCGCATGTAAAAGCTGGCGGAAAAATGGTTTCTTTCGCAGGCTACATGTTACCTGTACAATATGCAAAAACAGGCGTGATCAAAGAGCACTTGGCGGTTCGTAACCAAGTTGGTCTATTTGATGTTTCCCATATGGGAGAAGTCGTGTATGAAGGAAAAGATGCTTTAGCGAATTTGCAATATGTTTTAACCAATGATTTTACTAATTTAGAAATAGGTCGGGTCCGCTATACCTTGATGTGTAACGAAAATGGCGGAGTCATCGATGACCTTTTGGTATATAAATGCAGTGAGGATAAATATCTACTTGTAGTCAATGCAGCGAACAGAGAAAAAGATGTTGCTTGGATGAAGCAGCATTTGTTTGGTGAAGTTGACTTTTCAGATCAGTCGGATTCATTCGTTCAAATCGCTTTACAGGGTCCTAATTCAAAAGAAATCATTGAAAAGCTGACTGCTGAAAAAGATATTCCAAAAAAATATTATAGTTTTGTTGAGCATGCTAATGTGGGCGGAATCACTTGCCTCTTATCCAGAACGGGCTACACAGGAGAATTCGGCTATGAATTATATTGCTCTGCTGAAGATGGAGTTAAACTATGGGATTTATTATTGGAAACAGGCGAAAAATTTGGACTTGTTCCTTGCGGTCTAGGTGCACGTGATACCTTGCGTTTAGAAGCAGGGATGCCGCTTTATGGTCACGAAATGAATGATGAAATCACTCCATTTGAAACAGATCTAAGCTTTGCGGTGAAGATGAAAAAAGAAGCGTTCATCGGAAAAAAAGCTTTAGAGGAAAAAGGTGAACCAAGCATCACTCGCATCGGTTTAATATTGACTGAACGGGGAATCGTGCGTGAAGGAGCACCTGTGTATTTCAATGGACTGGAAATCGGCACAACTACATCAGGAACGATGTGTCCTTATGTGAATAAAGCCTGTGCCATGGCGCTTGTGGATAAAGGTCTTGTAGAAATCGGTTCATCGATCGAAGTTGAAGTTAGAGGTAAGAAAATTGCAGCTGAAGTTGTAGAGATTCCATTTGTAAAAAAATAATTTGACTAGAGGAGACGGTTAGAATGGCAAAAGTAGAAGAATTGAAATTTTCAAAATCACATGAATGGGTCCTTTTTGAAGGAGACAAAGTAAAAATCGGTTTATCTGATTATGCGCAGGATCAATTAGGAGACATCGTCTTTATCGATCTTCCAGATGAAGGAGACGAAGTCACTAAAGAAGAATCCTTTGCTGATATCGAGTCAGTTAAAGCTGTTTCAGAAGCATATTCTCCATTGACAGGTACTGTGTCTGCTGTGAACGAAGAACTTTTAGACAGCCCTGAATTGATCAATTCAGCGCCATTAGATTCTTGGCTGATCGAAGTCGAAGAAATCAAGGAAGTCGAAGATTTATTAACAGCTGAGGAGTATAAGAAATTCTGCGAGGAATCTGAGGAGGCTTAATTCATGGGAAATTATCTTGGATCAACAGAGCAACAGCAAAAAGACATGCTGGAAAAAATCGGGCTCAACTCAATGAACGAACTGTACCAATCGATCCCAAAGGAAATGCTGGTAGAAAAACTTGATATTCCTGCTGGGAAATCAGAATTTGAAGTACGCAGTATCATAGAGAATATGGGACGGAAAAATAAAGTATTCTCTAAAGTCTTTCGTGGAGCAGGCGCTTATAACCATTATATCCCTGCTATCGTCAAACAAATCGCAGCTAAAGAAGAGTTTGTCACATCTTATACACCCTATCAGCCGGAAATCAGTCAGGGGTTGCTGCAATCCATTTTTGAATACCAAACAATGATTTGTGAAATCACAGGGATGGATGCAACAAATGCTTCAGTTTATGACGGTGCAACAGCGACGGCAGAAGGGATCAATATGTGCTTAGAGAAAAAAAGGCTGAAGGTCTTGATCTCCGAGACGACTAATCTGATGACCGTCCAAACAGCGATCACTTATTTTAGCTCTAGAGATATCGAGTTTGTGATGATCCCTGAGAAGGATGGATTAACAGATTTGGCCGCTTTAAAAGAAGCCTTAGATGAAACAACAGCCTGCTTTATCGTTCAACAGCCGAATTATTACGGTGGTATCGAAGCAGTGGAAGAAATCGAAGGGTTAGTTCATGAAGCAAAAGCAAAATTCATCATGAGTGTAAATCCTGTTGCCAGTACAGTTTTAAAATCAGCTGGAGAAGTCAATGCAGATATTGCCGTAGGCGACTCACAGCCATTTGGCTTGCCGCTAGCTTTTGGCGGACCTTATATCGGTTTTATTGCGACGAAAGAAAAAATGATCAGAAAACTTCCTGGTCGAATCGCGGGTGAAACAGTAGATGAAGCTGGAGATCGCGCCTTTGTTTTGACTTTACAAGCGAGAGAACAGCATATCCGCAGAGAAAAAGCAGCTTCTAATATTTGTTCCAACCAAGCCTTGTGTGCATTGACGAATGCAGCCTATATGAGCACGATGGGTGCCAAGGGCATTCAGGAAGTTGCTACACAATGTTACAGTAAAGCACATTATTTAGCAGATCAATTAAGTAAAATAGCAGGTGTTCAGCTGGCAAATGATGCGCCATTTTTCCATGAGTTTGTCACTACATTACCTGTTTCAGAAGACCTCGTTCTTGCTAAATTAGAAGAACACGATATTTTAGGTGGCTATCCTACTGAAAAAGGGTTGCTATGGTGTGTGACAGAAATGAATACAAAAGAGCAGATGGATGAAGTAGCAGCACTAGTGAAGGAGGCATGCCAGTCATGAAATTGATTTTTGAACGAAGTGTTGAAGGCTATTATAACGAAATGATTTCCTCTTGTGATGTGCCTGTTGTTGAATTGCCAGAAACGATGAAAAGAGAAAAAGAATTACATTTACCATCTTTGCCGCAGCCTGAAATCAGCCGTCACTATACTGAGCTGGCGAATGCGACTTTTGGGATCAATGATGGATTTTATCCGCTAGGTTCTTGTACGATGAAATACAATCCAAAAATCAACGATGAAATGGCGGCATTCCCAGCTTTCGCCAATATCCACCCGCTACAGCCGGAACGAACAGTCCAAGGTTCTTTAGAAGTTTTTACTATGACTGAAAAGCTTCTGAAAGAAATCACTGGGATGGATGCGATCACTTTCCAACCAGCTGCAGGAGCCCACGGAGAATTTACCAGCTTGTTGATGATCAAAGCTTACCATGAAAAAAATGGACAGCCCCAACGAAATAAAATCATCGTTCCTGACTCTGCTCATGGTACAAATCCTGCTAGTGTGGCAATGACTGGTATGATCACAGTCAATATTCCGTCGGATGAATATGGATGTGTGGATATAGAGGCATTGAAAGATGCGGTCGGTGAAGATACGGCCGGATTGATGCTGACGAATCCGAATACTGCTGGTATTTTTGATAAAAATATTTTAGAAATCACGAAAATCGTTCATGATGCTGGCGGCTTAAATTACTATGACGGCGCAAATTTAAATGCGATCATGGGCGTTGCCAGACCAGGCGATATGGGCTTTGATATCATTCATTTAAATTTGCATAAAACATTCTCAACACCGCATGGCGGTGGCGGACCAGGCTCTGGTGCGGTAGGCTGTAAAGATATTTTGAAATCACTTTTACCCAATTTTTATCCAGTTCAACAAGGAGAACAAATCGTCTTTACTGAACCGACAGATTCTATTGGACAAGTCAAAGGCTTTTATGGTCAATTTTCTGTCTTTTTACGTGCGTTGACTTACATTTTATTTTTAGGCTCTGAAGGGATCTCCTCAGCATCTAAAGGAGCAGTTTTAAATGCAAATTACATGCTTCATGAATTGAAAGATATATTTGAAGTACCATATGGCGATACGTGTATGCATGAGTTTGTGATCAGCTTAGATCGATTGAAAAAAGAAACGGGTGTTACAGCTTTAGATGTTGCTAAAGGAATATTGGATCATAAAATGTATCCGCCGACCATGTATTTCCCATTGACGGTACCTGAAGCATTGATGGTAGAGCCTCCTGAAACAGAATCAAAAGAACGGATCGATGACGCCATCTCTGTTTACCGCAAATTATATGAAGCGGCGCATGAAAATCCAGAGGACTTCCATAATTATCCGCTCCATGCTCAAATTCATCGTGTAGATGAAGTGAGAGCGGCGCGGCATCCAATCGTTCGTTATGATTTTTCTAAAGAATAAGGAAGGGAGTGAAAAGGGTGAGGTATGATTTAATTGTTGTTGGAGCAGGACCTGGAGGCTATGTAGCAGCAATCAAGGCTGCTCAGTTGGACATGAAAGTAGCACTTGTTGAAGAGCAAAGAGTTGGCGGGACATGCTTGAATCGAGGCTGTATCCCGACGAAATCTTTGCTGCATTCTGCTGAGACAGTTAGAACGATCAAGCAGTCAGAGGAAATCGGCATTCACATCGACAATATCACTCTTGACATGGATAGTATCTATCAAAAAAAAGATCAAGTAGTCGATCAATTGGTTCAAGGAGTCGAAGCACTAGTCAAGGCAAACAAAGTGGACTTGATCATGGGACGCGGCGAAATCATTGCAAAAGATAAAGTCAGAGTTTCAGGAGAAACTTATGAAACAGATAAGATCTTGATTGCAACTGGCTCAAAACCAGCGATTCCGCCTATACCTGGAAGTGATTTACCTGGTGTTTTGACGAGTAATGAACTTTTGGCTCAGTCAAATCAATATAAGCAGTTGGTCATTATCGGTGGAGGTGTGATCGGTGTCGAGTTTGCTTCGATTTTTAATGATCTAGGCTGTGATGTTACGATCATTGAGGCTGCTGACACGCTTTTACCAAATTTTGATAGTGAGATTTCCAAGAAATTAGCATTGATCCTGAAAAAGCAAGGAATCAAGATCTTTACTAAATCCAGTGTTGCATCGCTCACTAAAGATGAGCTGTTGACCTGTACATTCACTTCAAAAGGCAAAGAAATGAGTGCAGAAGGGGACGCCGTACTGATCGCAACAGGTCGTAAAGCTGCATTTGATGGACTGTTTGCCGAAGGTTTTGCTGTTGAGCTTGATAAACAGGCGATTTGGGTCAATGAAACCTTTGAAACATCTGTTAAAGGCATTTATGCGATCGGTGATGTTGCCAGCCGTGGTATGCAATTAGCACATCTAGCTTCTGCTCAAGGAGTGAATGCTGTGATGGCAATGAATCAAAAGGCAGGTGTCTATGATTTGGACTTAGTTCCATCTTGTGTGTATACGACGCCAGAGATCGCTTCAGTCGGAATAACAGAGGCACAGGCAAAAGAACAGGGAATTTCGATCAAACTCGGTAAATATCCGATGGCCGGCAACGGAAAAACGATCATTGCAGGTTCTTCTTTAGGTTTTATCAAAGTCATCGCAGAAGCCCAAAGTGATAAAATCATCGGTGCTCATCTAATGTGTGAGCGTGCGACAGATATGATCAGTGAGTTTGCGACAGCTATCGCAAATGGCTTGACCATCGATCAAGTGACGACGATCATTCATCCTCATCCAACGTACAATGAAGGCGTTGGTGAAGCCTATGAGCTTTTAACAGGACACAGTATCCACACCATGCCTAAAAAATAGACTGGAAAAATGACGCATCGGTTTGGTATGATAGGTTTAACGTTTTATCTGTTGTTTTTGGTTGTTTACGATAAGATCAATGCGTCGCTCGATTGATCTATGTATATCAGTTAAAGTCACATCGGATCAAAAGAAAAGGAGAAAAATAAATGCTAACAGAAAAACAAACATTATTTGCTGATGGATTACAAGAAGAACTGGTCGAAATCAGAAGACATTTGCATCAAAACCCAGAGATTGGGCTGGAATTACCTAAAACCGTTGCGTTCGTGAAAGAAAAACTGACAGAGTATGGATATGACCCCCAATCGTGCGGGGAATCAGGAATTACGGTTGTTGCCGGGAAAAAGCCGGGAAAAACATTTTTATTACGTGGAGATATGGATGCTTTGCCGATTAAGGAACTGACTGATTTGTCTTTTAAATCTGAAAATGACTATATGCATGCTTGTGGGCATGATATGCACACAACGATGCTCTTGGGTGCCGCAAAAATCCTAAAAGAGTTTGAAGATGATCTTGAAGGGCAAGTAAAACTATTGTTCCAGCCTGGAGAAGAGATTCTTTCAGGATCAAAAGTTTGTATCGAAAATGGTGTGTTAGAAAATCCTAAAGTGGATGCAGGAATGATGATGCATGTCTTTCCTTTCAGCACGCTAAAAGTTGGACAAATCATGCCGACGCCAGGGGGAACCTTCATGGCAAGTGCTGACTGGTTTGAGATCAATATTAAAGGACGGGGCGGTCATGGTTCTCAACCGGAAACATCGATCGATCCAATCAATGTAGCTGTGCATATCTATACTGCTTTACAGGAGCTTTCTGCAAGAGAGATCGGCTCAGAAGAACGATTTGTATTGACGATCGGTGAATTCACAGGAGGAACACCAGGAGCTTCGAATATCATTCCTGAAACGACTGTGATGAAGGGCACATTAAGAACATTGAAAGAAGATGTACGTGTGCAGGTCAAAGAACGAATGATAGCGATCGCAGAAAATATTGCCAAAGCATTTCGTGCAGAAGCAGAGGTCGTCTTTACGAATGGATGTACCACCAATGTCAATGATCCTGAACTTTCAGCCTTTACCAAAGACTCACTGACAGAAACGTTTGGCGCAGAACGAATCGTAGATATTCCTATCTCAACACCATTGATGGGAAGCGAGGATTTTGGCGAAATCAGTCAATTGATTCCAACAGCAACGGTTCTTTTAGTCGCATCAGAAGAAAATATCAATTTGCATAATCCTGCCATCGTTTTTGATGAGTCGATTTTAAAAGAAGGAGCAAAAGTTTATTTTGATACAGCAGTGAGCTGGTTGAAAAAATAAACGAAATCAAATCAAAAAATGGAGGGTCAAAATGGTCAAAACAGATATCGAAATCGCACAAGAAGCAACGATGCGACCAGTGACAGAAATCGCTGAAAAGATTGGATTAAATGAAAATCAGTTTGAATTATATGGAAAATACAAAGCAAAGATCGATGTTGATCAGATCTCCCAAAATAAAGAAGGAAAAGTCATTTTAGTTACAGCAATCACACCAACACCAGCAGGCGAAGGAAAAACAACGACTGTCGTTGGCTTAGGAGATGCGTTGAATCGAATTGGTAAAGAGACGATCATTGCATTGAGAGAACCTTCTTTAGGTCCTGTTTTCGGGATCAAAGGTGGTGCTGCAGGTGGCGGCTATGCTCAGGTGATCCCGATGGAAGACATCAATCTACA
The DNA here is from genome assembly GCF_002174455.2 of Enterococcus sp. 9D6_DIV0238. Lineage (NCBI taxonomy): Bacteria > Bacillati > Bacillota > Bacilli > Lactobacillales > Enterococcaceae > Enterococcus > Candidatus Enterococcus dunnyi. The sequence continues at coordinate 1,274,731 of NZ_CP147246.1, read as the reverse complement.
TTTTACAGGTGATTTCCATGCGATCGGTGCGGCAAATAACTTACTGGCGGCAATCATCGATAATCATATTTTCCAAGGCAATGAGCTGGGCATAGACAACCGCAGAATCACTTGGAAAAGAGCAGTAGATATGAATGATCGTCAATTGAGACATATTGTTGACGGACTGGGTGCACGTGTGAATGGGGTTCCTAGAGAAGATGGTTTTGAGATCACGGTTGCTTCAGAAATCATGGCGGTACTATGTTTATCGAATGATATTGAAGATCTAAAAACAAATCTTGCAAATATTATCATTGGTTATACGTATGATAATCAACCAGTCACCGTAAGAGAATTGAATGCACAAGGAGCAATGACCGCTTTACTGAAAGATGCCATCAAACCGAATCTGGTTCAGACGTTAGAAAACAATCCAGCGTTGATCCATGGCGGTCCGTTTGCTAATATTGCTCATGGCTGTAATAGCGTGATCGCAACAAATACGGCTAGAAAATTGGCAGATTATGTTGTGACAGAAGGAGGATTCGGTGCAGATCTAGGTGCGGAAAAGTTCATTGACATCAAGTGCCGTAAATCAGGAATTCGTCCTTCAGCAGTCGTTGTAGTCGCAACAGTTCGCGCATTGAAAATGCATGGTGGTGTGCCAAAAGATCAACTGGGAACAGAAGACATCGATGCGTTGGAAAAAGGTTTGCCGAATTTACTTAAGCATATCGAAAATACAACCACTGTTTTTGGCTTACCAACAGTAGTTGCGATCAATAAGTTTCCGACGGATACAGATGCTGAATTAGCTTTAGTTGAAGCAGAATGTAAAAAACGAGAGGTAAACGTAGTTCTTTCTGATGTTTGGGCTAATGGTGGTGCAGGCGGTGAAGAGCTAGCTCGCGAAGTTGTTCGTTTAGCAGACCAAGAAAATCATTTTTCTTTTACCTATCCAGATGAGTATTCGATCAAAGAGAAAATCAGTGCGATCGTAGAGAAAGTTTACGGCGGTAAAGGCGTACAATATGAACCACTTGCGGAACGTGAAATTGCTAAATTAGAAAAACTAGGATTTGGATATTTACCGATTTGTATGGCCAAAACCCAATATTCGCTGTCTGATGATCAAACGAAATTAGGACGGCCGACAGACTTTACTGTTACTATCAGTAACATCAAAATATCCGCAGGAGCTGGATTTATCGTTGCCTATACGGGAACTATCATGACTATGCCCGGGTTGCCGAAAAAACCAGCTTATGAGAAAATCGATGTTGATTCTGATGGGAAAATTGTAGGGCTTTTCTAAAATAAGAAAAAATAATCAAGTGCATAAACTTAAAAAAACATTCATGATCGATCTAATGAAATCATGAATGTTTTTTTGTTCAGCATATGTGTCTTGACACCTCAGGCTTTTTCACGTAAAATAAACTCATTCTATGTGTCAAGACACCTTTAAGGAGCTTAGAACAATGAAAAAAAAATCAGTTAGACAGTTAACGATCGCAGCATTATTAGTGGCAATGGGTATCATTATCCCTATGGTTATGCCAAGAATCACGATTGGTCCCGCTTCATTTACCTTAGCAAGTCATGTACCGCTTTTCTTAGCAATGTTTTTTTCACCGGGTGTAGCAATCGCAGTTAGTTTGGGGACGGGCTTTGGATTTTTCCTTTCTGCGACGCCGATTATTGCTTTACGGGCACTTTCACATTTGTTATTTGCAACAGTAGGTGCATTATATCTACAGAAGCATCCAACGATCGTTTTATCAAAACATAAGGTTGTTTTCTTTAATGGACGTTTTCAATTATTCAACTTAGTGATCGGCTTAATACATTCTGCAGCGGAATTAGCTGTAGTAAGTGTTTTTTATACGATGGGCAATATGCCGGAAACCTATTATACACAAGGGTACATGTATTCTATCTTTTTATTGATGGGTTTGGGCGGGTTGATCCATAGCTTGATCGATTACAACATTGCTTATTTTGTAGCGAATGCTTTAAGCAAACAATTTGATCTTCCAATTTTTAGTCAGGCTAGAAAAATGGAGAAAGAAAAACAACAAATTCTTCCCCAAGAAGTAGAAGTACAAGTGCGTTGAGGAGACAAAAATAAGAGGATGAGGTAAAACTATTTTCTAGTTTTACCTCATCCTCTTATTTTAACGATCACAAAATCAAGGTAACTTAATGACTTGTTCTGATTCAGGATCGAAGAAATGTGCTTTACTGATATTGAATGCTAAATCAACCATTTCTTCTGGTTTGTGGAAATCACGCGCATCAACTTTAGAAATAAATTCTGTATCGCCCAGTCTAGTATAAAGCATTGTTTCAGCACCTAGAAGTTCAGAAACTACGACTTCGGAACGAACGACTGCATCAGTCATTGCGTCTAAAGCAACTTGTTCACTGTGGATATCTTCAGGTCGAATGCCGAAAATGACTTCTTTTCCTTCATAGCCTTTTTCAACGAGTAATTTGTTTTTTCCTTCTGGAATCTTTAATTCAAGTCCATGGCCATCTCGGATCACGCCATTGTTCAATGTAACTTTAAAGAAATTCATTGCAGGTGAACCGATGAAGCCAGCAACAAACATGTTGCTAGGTGTATTATAAACTTCTTTTGGCGTTCCGATTTGTTGAATAAAACCATCTTTCATGATAACGATTCGGTCTGCCATCGTCATTGCCTCTGTTTGGTCATGTGTAACATAAATCGTCGTTGTTTCCAGACGGCGGTGTAGTTTAGCGATTTCAGCACGCATGGCAACACGCAGTTTTGCATCCAAGTTGGATAAAGGTTCATCCATCAAGAAGACTTTTGCATCACGTACAATGGCACGACCTAATGCCACACGTTGACGTTGTCCACCAGATAAGGCAGCGGGTTTGCGTTTTAAGTATTCTGTCAGACCTAATATTTCGGCAGCATTTTCTACCCGTGTTTTGATTTCTGCTTTGTCGTATTTACGAAGCTTCAATCCGAAAGCCATATTGTCAAAAACAGTCATATGAGGGTATAGTGCATAGTTTTGGAAAACCATCGCGATGTCACGGTCTTTTGGTGCAACATCATTCACGACTCTATCTCCGATCGAAAGCTCGCCCTCTGTGATATCTTCTAAACCGGCGATCATACGCAAGGTTGTTGATTTTCCACAGCCGGATGGGCCAACAAAAACGATAAATTCACGGTCTGCTATCTCTAAGTTAAAATCTGTTACAGAATAATTCTCTGCATTATCATATTTTTTATAGACATTTTTTAACGCCATTTCCACCATTGTCGTCACTCTTTTCTCTTTTAGTATAAATGTAGTATAAATGAAAGCGCTGTACATACTCAACGGAAGGTTGCACAAGAAAAAAAGCTTTTTTTCGTCATTATGACAAAACGTGTGATCATTCCTCTAACTTTTTATTAAAAGACTTTGTTATAATAGTAAAAAGAAGAGAATCGGGGGATAAAAATGAAAATAGCATTGATTGCTCATGACCGTAAAAAAGATTTGATGGTCAAATTGACCTTGGCGTATCAGCCTATATTGAAAGAACATGAATTATTTGCTACAGGAACTACGGGTTTGAAAATCTCAGAAGCAACAGGGCTGCCTGTTCATCGATTCAAGTCTGGTCCTCTAGGCGGTGATCAGCAAATCGGTGCAATGATTTCAGAGGACAAGCTCGATATGGTTATTTTTCTTAGAGATCCTTTGGCTGCTCAGCCGCACGAACCAGATGTGACAGCGTTGATCAGATTAAGTGATGTGTATGAGATTCCTTTAGCAACAAATATCGGTACGGCAGAGATTTTATTAAGAGGACTTCAAGCCGGTTTTGCTGACTTTAGAAATGTTGTTCATGAAACAGATAATAAACCGCTTTCTTTTTAGTCAAAATTGATTGCAGTAATGTAAGGAATATGCTATATTTCAAGTAGGCTTCGGCCTAATAAAAACAGAGTAGGAAATAAAGCGTCAAGTGCTGAAAGGATGGGATGTTGCCTTTCGGACGAAGTATGAGGTAAAAGAAGCACGAGCTGGCTTTTCTAATCATACGCGGTTTTGTTTTCGCATTCGCTGCATATTTTGTGTAGCAGCTCTTAGAGGAGATGCTAGTATTGAAGAAAAAAAGAATTGATGCACGAACCATTACGTTGATGAGTTTATTGATCGCGTTGATGGTGGTTTTCACACGGTTTATTTCGTTTGAGACCCAATTTTTACGGATCAGTCTGACATTTATTCCAGAATCATTGATGGGAATTTTGTTTGGACCATTTTGGACAGGGATCGGCAGTGCAGTTGCTGACACAGTTGGCATGATGTTGTTTCCAAAGGGACCTTATTTCCCTGGATTTACACTGAATGCGTTTATTTCAGGAGCAATTTACGGTTTCTTCTATTATAAAAAGGAGCTGACTTGGAAACGTGTCTTTACAGCAACATTGCTTGTAACAGTACTCATTCATCTATTTTTAACACCATTGTGGCTAGGACTGATGTATGGGGTGAATCTATCAAATATTGCCTGGTGGATTCCTAGAATTTTGAAGAACATTATTTTCTTCCCGATTCAAGTAGTTGCTACTTACTATTTAGGCAATAAAGTACCATATAAACAACTTTTGAATAAATCATTAGCAAATTTTAAATAAAAAAACCCTTGATCTTTTCTACATCCCAGAAAAGATCAAGGGTTTTTATTCATTACAATTGATTCTTAAATTGA